>JBOGIV010000425.1:0-11861 GCA_050747925.1 Vicinamibacterales bacterium | reverse complement strand
GAAGTACGACCACTTTGCGTTGCGAGCTCTGTTGAAGTCGCTGGGGATCTCTCTACGCTCGGTGACGGAGCCGATCGATGACACATCGACTGGAAAGCTGATGGAAGGCGTGCTCGCCGCCTTCGCGCAGTTCGAACAACGACGTGCGCTCGGAACGGACGCGCGCGGGCATGCGGGCTGCGCTGGAGCAGGGACGATGGACGTGCGTGCCACCTCTCGGCTATCTGAACGCACCGAAGTTGTCAGGAAGGAGCCTCGTCGCCGACCCGGAACGCGGTGCGCTGGTCACGCGTGCTTTCGAGGAGTTTGCGACAGGCCGATTCACGAATGCTCGACACCGTCACACGCCTCGGTCTTCGCACGCGCAGCGGCGCGCCGATGAATCCGCAAAGCTTCGGGCGAATGTTCACCAATCGCCTGTACGCGGGCTTGATTCACGTGCCGGAGTCCGGCGTTTCGAGGCATGGCGATTTCGAGCCGCTCGTCAGCGAAGAGATCTTCTACCGCGTTCAAGCAATCCTTGAAGGACGCGTCCAGGTGACCAGTCCGCGCAAGCGGTCGCGCCCGGATTTCCCGCTGAAGGGTCTCGTTCGCTGCGACGCGTGCGGCAAGACGTTGACGGCGAGCTGGTCAAAGGGACGAAACGGTCACTACGCGTACTACCACTGCCGGCGCGAGTGCCGCGCCGTGAACGTGGCCAAGGCGAAGCTGGAAGGCTTGTTCGTCGACGAGGTGAAAGGACTCCAGCCCACGCCGGGCTATATGCAGCTTGTGAAAGAGCATGTGGTGCGTGCGTGGGAGCAACGCAAAGCCGAGGTGTGGCACGACCTCGCTGACATCGAGCGTCGGGCGAACGCGATCCAGCAGAAGCTCGACCGGCTCAACGAAGCGTTTCTTTTTGCTCAGTCGATCGACATCGACACGTACGACCGCCACAAGGACAAGCTGCGCCAGGAACTCACGCTCCTCGACATCGATGCCACTCCGACCTGCTCGAAAAGTTCGACGTAGAAGGCATCCTGGCCTTCGCAGAGCGCGTTTTGCCGCGCGCCGCGGACCTGTGGGTGCAGGCGTCGCTCGAACAGCGACAGCGCCTGCAGCAGTTGTTCTTCCCTGAAGGAGTGGTGTTCGACGGAAAAGGCTTCGTTCAAACCGGGGTAAGCACTTCACACGTTCAAGTACGTAACCCCCGATTGGCCCGCCGAAAATAGTTTGGCGTCCCCAGCGGGATTCGAACCCGCGTTGCCGACGTGAAAGGCCGGCGTCCTAGGCCTCTGGACGATGGGGACGCGAGGTGAGAAGCGACTGATTGTAACATGTCGAATCCGTGCGACTTTTCGCGTCAGCTCTGCTAGTGGCATGTGTGACGATCGCAGAGGTTCGCGCGCAAGTTCCACCAGTGCTCCGATGGGGCGGCGATGCGGAAGGTGGCGCGCCGTTTGTTCAAGCCGACCCCGCCGATCCCAATAAGGTCTCGGGATTCGATGTCGAGATTGCGGAGCTCATCGCAGCTCGGATGGGCCGCGAGCCGCGGTTCATCCAGGTTGCCTTCCAGTCGCTGGACCAGTCCGCCCGGCGTGGCGATTTCGATATTGGCCTGAGCGGCATCGAAGGCATCCCGGCCCGCCGGCAGTCGCTGGCCGCCAGCATTCCGTACTACGAGTTTCGCGAGGTACTCACCGTCCGAGACGGCGACCGCGATCGCTACCGCACGCTCGGCGATCTCCGTGGGCGGCGAGTCGCCACGCTCGGTGGCACCATGGCGTACGACTTGTTGCTGGAGGCTGAGCGAGCCGACGGCATCACGGCGGTGTCGTACGACCAGGATGTGCACCCATACGCGGACCTTGCCCGCGGCCGCGTGGACGCCGTCGTGCTTGACAACGTCATTGCCGATCGCTCGATGAGGCGCAACGCCGGCCTCTACACCCATCCCGGCGCGCTGGCCACCGGCCACTACATCGTGATTACCGCGCCAGAGAACACCGCGCTCCGCGACCAGGTCGACGAGATCCTCCGCGCGGCCATGCGCGATCGCACGCTCGAGCGCATTTTCCGAAAATGGAATGTGTGGAACGAGGACCAGCCGCGCCTCCACGCGTCCATGTTGTCCGCTTCCAGCACCCCTGGCACCTCTGGCACCCCTGGCACCTCTGGCACTGCACGCACCCCAGGCACCGACGTTGCAGGCAGTGCCATAAGTCTGTATTTGCCGTCGTTGTGGCGAGCGGCCGTGATCACGCTGCTGCTGTCATGTCTCGCGATGGCCCTTGCGGTGGCGCTCGGGTCGATGATTGCGATCGGACGCGTGTACGGCGATCCACTCACGCGGCTGCTGCTGACCGTCTATGTGGAGGTGATGCGCGGTACGCCCGTGCTGCTGCAGCTGTTCGTCATCTACTACGGCCTGGCGTCCGTGATCCGCCTGCCGGCCTTCGCGGCCGCCTTGCTGGGTCTGGGACTCAACTATGCAGCCTATGAGAGCGAGATTTATCGCAGCGCTCTGCTGGCAGTCCCGCGCGGGCAAATGGACGCCGCCCGCATCCTCGGGTTCTCCAACCTGCAAGCGCTGCGGCTGATTCGCGCGCCGCAAGCGTTCCGCCTGGCCCTTGCGCCCATGACCAACGACTTCGTCGCGCTGCTCAAGGACTCCTCCCTCGTTTCGGTGATCACGGTCGTCGAGCTCACCAAGCAGACGCAGATCTTTGCCAGCAACATTGGCAGCTGGGTCCTGCCGGGATTGCTGTGCGCGGCGCTGTATCTGGTGATGTCGTTGCCGCTTGGGTACCTGGCGCGCCGGCTGGAAGAGCAGTGGAGGATGCCCACCACATGACCTCCACACTGACCGTCCGCGGCTTGCGGCTGACGCGCGGTGACCGCGAGATTCTGCGCGGCGTCGATCTCGATGCGGCCCGCGGAGAGATCGTCGCGCTCATGGGGCTCTCCGGATCCGGCAAGACCACGATTCTTCGCGTCGTCGCGGGCCTCGAACCCTGCGATCTCGGTGAGGTCGCTTGCGCGAAAGCCGGCATGGTGTTCCAGTTCCATTTTCTGTTCGAACACCTTTCCGCGCTCCATAACGTGTGGCTCGCACCGGTTCACGTGCTGCGCGTGCCGAGGCGCGAGGCCGAGCAGCGGGGGAGGAAACTCCTCGACCAACTGGGCGTTGGCCATCGTGCCGACGCGTTGCCCCGAGAGCTTTCAGGTGGTGAGGCGCAACGCGTCGCCATCGCGCGAGCTCTGGCCGTCGATCCACCACTGCTCCTGCTCGACGAACCTACCGCGTCTCTCGATCCGGCGCGCAAGAACGATTTGGGCGATGTGCTGCGCGATTTGGCGGCATCGGGCCGCACGCTGCTGATGACGTCGCACGACGACGACTTCGTCCGCGACTATGCCACCCGAGTGGTGGTGTTGGCGGGCGGAGAGGTTGTCGAGGCCGGCGATCCGCGGACCGTGCTGAGCGATCCGCAACACCCCGCCACGCAGGAGCTTCTGCAGGTCGGCCGTGCCCGGCGCGCCCTTCAATAGAACCTCTTCACTCTGAGGAGGGCACGAATTACACTCTGTGCACTTCCTCGGAGTCGAGGCAAAGGAGGCGCACCGTGACCAGTCGGATTTCGCTCCTGTCGCGAGCGGTGGTGTTGCTCGCTCTGCTTGGCGCGGCCCCTGCCGCCGCGCAATCAACCACCGGCACCATTACCGGCCGGGCGCTCGACAGCAGTGGCGGCGTCCTGCCTGGCGTGGACGTGGCCATCGCCAGTCCCGCCATGATCGGGGGCGCCCGACATGCCGTGACCGATAGTCTGGGCACCTACCGGTTCACTCAGGTGCCGCCAGGGACCTACAGCGTCACCTTCTTCTTGACCAGCTTCAAGACGCTCACGATCGAGGGCGTCGTGGTGAACGCCGGCGCCTCGATGACATTGAACGGACCGATGCAGTTGGACGCTCTGGCTGAAGCCATCACGGTGACCAGCTCGACTCCAACCATCGACCTTCAGGCCACAACCATCGGCGTGAACTGGAGCGATAACCAGATGGAGAACTTGCCGTACGGCCGCGGCATCCGCGGGCTCGCGCGTCTGGTTCCTGGGTTGTCGCCCACGCAGTTCGACGTCGGCGGCAACACGGTTGGGGGATCAACCACGACCGGCGCACGGTCGTACGGCCGCGCTGGAGGTGAGCTGATCAAGTTCGACGGCGTTGTCTGGGATCAGTTCTTCGGCGATTACAACACGTATGATCAAGTGCAAATCTCGGCGGCTGCCAAGGGTGCGGAAGCGCAGAGCCCGGGGGCCACGCTGAGCTTCGTGATCAAGTCCGGCAGCAACACGTTCAGCGGCAACTATCTCCTCGCCTGGCAGGACGGCGCATTCCAGGGCAACAACGTCACACCGGACTTGCGTGCCCAAGGCTTTGACCCAGGTAACAGCAAGTTCACGCGCTACAACGATGCGAGCGCAGACCTTGGCGGTCCAATCCTGCGAGACCGCCTCTGGTTCTACGCCGCGTACGGCTACAACTATTCGGGCTTGCTGATTCCGGGTTTCATCGCCGAGAAGACCAACCAACAGGTGGAGTACTTCACTCGTTTGGACAACCCGACGTTGAAGCTGACGTATCAGGTCTCAAAGAACAACAAGCTCGAGTTCACGCAGCAGTTGAATCGGAAGTGGCAGCCCTACCGCAACGCCAGTACGTTCCTGCCGCGTGAAGCCACGCAGAACCAAATCGCCTGGACCGCCATCGGCCCGGCGTTCAAGTGGACCCGCATCATGAACCAGAGCATGACCTTTGATGCGAGCTTCAATCGATCGGGCTACTGGTGGCCTGACAAGGCGTGGACCGACGATGTCCGCAAGACGGATCTGACGACGACGCACACACGAGGCGCGTTCCTCGAGCTCAACCGAGAGCCGGCGCGCTGGGGGTGGAATGGCACGTGGTCGTGGTATCGCACCATCGGCGACAGGAACCATGAAATCCGGTCGGGCGTGCTCGGCTACCACAACACGAATTTCGTCGAGACCTATGGGTACCCGAACCAGCAGATCTATCGCTATCGCAGTCTGCCTGGGGACACCAACTTCTTCCTCCGGCCCGACTCGGTTCAGGTCTTCGAGTATCCGAACTTCATCAACTCGGGAGTCAACTACAACTCCTGGTACGCGAACGACAGCGTCGCGATTACGCCGCGGCTCACGGTGAACGCCGGTGTGCGCTTCGATCGCTACTCGTCGTGGCTGCCCGAGCAGGGCAATCCGGGAACCGGCCCCTTCGCCACTGCCAATCTATTTCCGGAGAATCACGACTTCCCGTCGTACAACGCCTGGTCTCCCCGTGTGTCGGTGGTCTACGACCTCACGGGCTCGGGCCGGTTCGCGCTCAAGGGAAGCTATGGACGGTATTCGGCGTCCGGTTCGGGCGTCAATGCCTCGTCGGGTCCGGTCGCCAGCTCGGTGAATCCCGCCGCGACACTCGTTCGCACCTACACGCGATGGGACGGCCGCATTCCGTACTCGCCCATCGCCGCGGATCTCGCGTCGGTGACGGGCGCCGGCCGAGACAGCCGACTGGATCCGTCGCTCAAAGGCGAGTATCTCGACGAGTACACTGGCGGCTTCGACGTGGGCATGGGCCCGAACACGACGCTGCGCATCAACGTGGTTCGCAAGCGCGACTTTCGAGGGAACAAGGAGCTGAACCTCGCGCTGCCCTTCGAGGCGTATACGGACGTGGTGACGAGTGTGGATCCTGGCCGTGACAATGTTGTCGGCACCGCGGACGACGGGACGGTGCAGGTGTGGTCGGTTCCGCGCTCCTATCCCACGTTCGGGCAAGTCCGGTCGCTGTTTGTGAATGCGGCGCCCGGTGAGGGTGACGATCGGTATACCGCCTTCGAGGCGACGTTCAGCAAGAACCACGCGGCTGGATGGTCGCTGCTGGCGTCGTATACCGCCGACAGGCGCAACATCAAGAACATCGCGCCGCGAAATCCCAACGAGGCGAAATACAACTGGGAGCTGCCGCAGACGTTTCAGGGCGTGCGCTTGAGCGGCACCTACGAGTTGCCGTGGGATCTGCGCCTGGCGTCGACATTCACGGCACAGGCTGGCGAGTACTTCAACCGTGTCGTCCAGGCGCGCGACGCGCTCAACACCCTCGTCAACGTGACCGTGGAAGGCCACGCGGGCCGTTACGACTGGGTGAAGCTGGCCGATGTTCGCGTCTCGAAGACCCTCCGGTTCAAACAGCACCACGCGGTGGAAGGCATGATCGACTGCTTCAATCTGTTCAACACCAGCGTCGTTCTCCGGCGCATCACCACCAATGGGCCGAACTACAACAAGCCGCTGGCGACCGGAGGCATCGATGCCGCGTCGGCGAATCCCATTCCCGCGGCGCGCGTGTTCCGGCTGAGCGTGCGATATCGATTCTGAGGATCGTCATCATGAGGAACAGTCTGCTTGCGTTGGGATTCGTATTGGCCGGCGCGTCGCCGGCGCTCGCCACGTGGTCGGTCATCGCGGTCGACGCACGCAGCGGTCAAGTGATCATCGCGTCGGCCACCTGCGTCCGCCAGCAGGGCTTTCCGCAACGCAAGCCCAACCCGTCGCGCGACCTGATGGACGTGCAGGCGGTGATCGTCCCCGGTGTTGGCGTGGCGGCGTGCCAGGCCGGCGCCGACAACACCAGAGAGAACCAGATGCTCGTGTATGCGGAGCTCAAGAAGGGCACTCCGCCGACACAGATTCTCGAGTTACTCAAGCAGCAGGAAGCCGCGCGCAAACCCGAAGCGTTGATGGAGCGCCGGCAGTTCGGGATTCTGGCGATTCCCGACGGCAAGCAAATCACTCCGCAGAACAATCGGGCGGGCTTCAACGGCACGAGCAACTCGCGCTCGTCGCTCTATTTCAGCGGTCAAGTCGCCCCCGACATGTTCTATCAAGTGCAGGGCAACACGCTGCTCGGCGACGCGGTTGTCTATCAGGCCGCCCTGGCGTTCACACGCGCGAAGGGAACGCTGGCCGACCATGTGATGGCGGCGATGGAAGCGGCCGATGCCAATGGCGGCGACCATCGCTGCAACTGTGGCGTGAGTGTCCTCGACTTCGTGCCATGCGACAACAAGACGGCGCACGTCGCCTATATCGCGATTGCTGAGAAGACCGATCGAATCGGCACGTCACACAACGACGGTCAGTACTTTGCCTACCTGAGCGTCACCGACGACAACACGAAAAAGGGAGAGAGTGGAAACCCGGTGAAGACGCTGCGCCAGCGTTACGACGCCTGGGTCACATCTGGATCGCCCCGACTCGCGGCGCCGCCACCGAGCCTGTTCTCGCGCACAACCTCTCAACAGTGAAGCCCGTGTGAAGAGCACGGGCCTCGCTCTCCTGATTCTGAACGCGGCGCTGGCGGCCGTGCTCGCCGCAGGCGCGCCATCGCAGCCAGCTCGTTCGGATCGTCTGGAGTACGAGTACGCGGGTCGCAACGGCCTGGCGCCGAACTGCGAACACGACGTCTACTGCTACCGGGTGCTCGTGCCCTGGGTCCTCGAACGGTTGCCTGGAGACAGTGACACTCGTTGGCGCGTATACGCCACAACGTTCAAGGCCCTCGCCGGGTTCGTCACGGCTGTCACGACTGCGTACATCGTGGGCGCCTGGCAGGCGCCATTGCTCGCGACGGTCATCGCTCAGACTTCGTTCGGCTTCACGCTCACCGCCTACGATCCGTACACGCCGGATCCGTTTGTATTTCTCGCGGCGGCACTATTTCTTCTTGCCTGGATTCGCGGCTGGCCGTGGCTGGCTGTCGTGCTCTCGCTCGTCGGAGTGTTCGCGAAGGAGACCGTCGTCCTCCTGGCTGGATCTACGGCCCTTGCGGCTCTCTGGCGCTGGCGCCAACAGCCACACTGGATCGTGTGGGCGCTGCAAGCGGCCCTTTCCTGCGCCGTGATCCTCGGATTTCACTGGGTGATGGACACCTATTTCGGCTGGGGGATCGCTCGTAACCGGGCGTCCAGGTTCTGGGAAGGCTCCTGGATTGTCATCTGGTACGAAAACATGGACAGCTGGCGGCGCATTGTGTTTCTGCTGTTCATTCCCTTCGGTTTCGTCTGGCTCTTTGCACCGGCCGGTTTTCGGCTGGCCCCCGATCGCCTCCGAGCGCTCACGCTCGGCGCGTTGCTGCCGATGCTGGCGCTCAACTATGTCCAGAATCCTGAGCGCGCTCTCGGCACTGCATTCTTCGTGATCGTCCCGCTCGCCGCGCTGTTCCTGTCTCGAGTACCTGTGTGGCTTGCGCTTGCCGCCGCACTCCTCAATGGGTTGATGACGGCAAAGGCCGGGCTGTCGACGACGTGGCTTCCGTCGACGAGCGTGTTGGTGATTCCGGCGGCCGCGTCCGCAATGTGGGCGCTGTGGGTTGGGTGGCGAACGAATCGGTTCGAAGAGCCGACCAGAAGTCGGCCATGAGCAGGTCGAATCGGTCCTTCGATTCGCAATAGGTCCGCCTGCGGCGACCCGATTGCTCCCTCAGGACATTCGACTTGACGCGGCCTGCCAGCCGTAGCTCTCGCGGTTTGGTCTCCGCCTTCGCGCGGCGTGATTCTCGGGCGCTTCGGCGGACAGCCTACGTGTTGTCATCAGAGCGTAGGCTGGAATGGGCCGCGTGGGGATCGAACCCACGACCACCTGCTTAAAAGGCAGATGCTCTACCACTGAGCTAGCGGCCCGAAGTTCCTATTCTAATGCGGGCCGAACTGTCCACCGCGTTCGTTAGGTGTATCTCGTTACCGCAAGGGTGTGTTCGCCTCGATCTGGAGTCGCCGATCGCTCTGGACGATAATCCACACGTGCTCCCCGAAACCCCAATTGTCATTCTGGTCGTCGAAGACGACAGCGCCGTGCGGCAACCGCTCGTGAAGTTTCTGCAGATGCGGCAATACTCGGTGGTGTCTGCGGAGACCGCCGAGGAGGGTGTGGCGGCCGTGACGTCGCGGCAGCCTGCGGCCGCGATCATCGATTTGAATCTGCGCAGCGGATCAGGTCGCGAGGTCGTGGCCGCGATGCCCGCGAACACGCCAGTGATCATCTTCTCAGGTCAGCGCTCAGAGTCTGACGATTTCGACTCGCGTCCCCTGACACGCATCGTCGAGAAACCGTACTCGCTCATCATGCTCCTGGATACGCTCCAGGACATGCTCGAGCACCGACGCGATCACCGGGTGGCCTCGTAGATCACAGAATCCGCTTCCCGAGCGCCGAGAGCGCCAGCTCCGTTCCAAATTCTGCCGTCGTATTTCGCACGTCCAGCGTGGGATTCACCTCGACGAGGTCGAGCGAGGTCAGACGTCCGGACTCGGCGACCATTTCCATGGCGACGTGTGACTCTCGATAGCTGAGGCCGCCCTTCACGGGCGTTCCGACACCGGGGGCCACCGTCGGATCACACGCGTCGAGATCGAACGACACGTGGAATCCACCGGTGCCGCGACTCGCCAGCGCGATGGCGCGCTCCATCACTTCGGCCATGCCCAGCCGATCGATCTCTTTCATCGTGAAGACGTGTACCTTCGAGGCGCGGACGGCTTCCTTCTCGCGTTCGTCGAGGTTCCGGATCCCCACCAGCACCGTGTGCCTCGGCAGCACGGCAGGCAGGTCACCTGCAAACTGCGCCAGCTCGATCGGATCGCGGCCCAGCAGGGCTGCCAGCGGCATCCCATGGACGTTGCCCGACTCGCTGGAGGCCGGCGTGTTCATGTCGCCGTGCGCGTCAATCCATATGAGACCGAGGGCTTTGCCTCTCTTGCGCTGGTACGCCGCCGCGGCTGCCACCGAGCCCGCGGCCAGACTGTGATCGCCGCCCAACGACATGGGCAGCGCGCCCTCGTCGAACGAGCTGAGCGCCATCTGAAAGAGCCGGTGACAGACCTTGCCGATCTCCTTCGCGTACCGCTTGCGCGGGTCGCCGGCGCCTTTCGTTTCAGGAATCGGAGAAGGGATGTCGCCTTTGTCGGCGACCGACAGCCCGAGCGTCGCGAGTCGATCCGGCATGCCGGCGATCCGAAACGCCGACGGGCCCATGTCGGTGCCGCGCCGATTTCCGCCGAGGTCGAGAGGGATACCGATGATGTGAACCGGCCGCATGGTGCGCTCCCCTTTCAGGCGTCGCTCGCCAGCCTGCGCTCTGTCGATTCAACAAGAGCTTCGGCTCGGCAGGCGCCCGGAAACGTCACCAATTGTCACGCTGCGCGCGAACCGACCCAAAAGGCCGAACCCCTTCCGTCATTTTCGCTGGGCGGGAGAGTGTCGCGTGCTATAGTGGCGCGTTTCTCTGAGCCCGGAGGCATCGTGAGCCCGATTCTCACTCGGCCCGTCCGCGAGCAACTCGAGCACGATCGCGTCATTCGGCAGCTGCAGGCCCGGTACAAGCGTAAGCACGACGTCGTCATCAATCCAGGGAGTGAGCAGAATCAGTCGGTCACTGTGGGACAGCTGGCGGTTTTTCCTGATCTTCTGCTGTATAGCCCGGAACGGGGGCGGCGGCTGCAGGGCACAGTCGAGGTCGAAACCGGCGAGTCGGTTAATCAGCTCGAGGCCTTGGCCGAGTGGGGAGTCTTCAGCAAGCTGAACGTGCCCCTGCATCTGTACGTGCCTCCCACGTCGTTGGACACCGCCCGCCGGCTGTGCGCTGAACACCAGATCGCGCTCGGCGAGCTCTGGACGTTTCACGTCCTGATGGATCAAGTCCGCTTCACGATGATCCATCGGTCGCACGAGAGCTCGATGCCCAAGCCCAAAGTCTCGTCGGCCGCCTCACGGACCAAGCGCCCCGCGAAGGCGGCTGGGGCGAAGGCGACAGCCAGGTCCTCGCGACCAGCGAGAAAGGTCGGCGCTAAAGGCGCGGCGAGCAAGAGGAAGCCGGCGGCTAAGAGGAAGCCCGCGCCCAAGAAGCGTCCAAAGGGCGCGCCGAGACGCCGCTAGGCGCAGATGACGCAGACGGCTCCTCGAGGAGAGCACCGATGCCGTTCCTGCGACTGACCCGCGATCGTCGCGGCATCGAGAACACCTTCCTGCTCCACGCCGACCATGCTGGCGGTCGGCCGCGCGTGCTCTATTGGTACCGGACGGCGCCCGGCATCTCCGTCGGGCGAGCGCCCCTCGACGAAGAAGCTATTCACACCATCGAGGAAAACCATCCGCATATCGATTTCGACTGGCCAGCCATCCTGGCCTTGTGCGAAGCAATGACGCCTGAGGATGAGGCGCCGCCGGTTCGGCCGAAGCGGAAACCGCGTCGAGAACGAGACGAAGCGCCTGAAGCGGCGACGTCATCAGAGAAGCTCGCCGCCGAGAGCATCTCTGCTTCGGTCGATTCGATGGCAGCACCTGCCGCCGAGATCGAAGAGACACGCGTCACTCCTGGGCTCCTCGAGGAGCTCGTTGGCCGGGAGATCGCCGCTCGCCTTCGAGCGCGGTACGCCGACATCTGCACGCTGATCCGGGAGCGGGAGAGTGATTCCGCTGCCCGGGAGTCGCGCCTGCAGTCGGCCGAGCCGCTCAATCCAGACGGCTGGACGACTCCTGAGGCCGCGCTCGACGGTGTGAGAGGAGCTGACGCGCTGTATGAACGGGTGCGCGCCCAACTGCTCGGGACCTAGCGAAGCTGCGCCTCAGACCGCCGAGAAGAACCGGACCGCCTGTTGCCCTCTGTCTTACCTCTAAGGCCTCTGACCAGAATTACCTTGTCATCTTCGCCCGCGTGTGATCTAAGAGCGGTGTGAAACGGGATGTCGATGTCGAAGCGATGGTCGTCGCGAAGTACGTCGTGATGGCCCTGGTGCTCGA
>JBOGIV010000424.1:0-15147 GCA_050747925.1 Vicinamibacterales bacterium | reverse complement strand
AGCGTGTCGCCCCAGAGAAGCGTGTCGCCCCAGAGAAGCGTGTCGCCCCAGAGAAGCGTGTCACCCCAGAGAAGCGTGTCACCCCACAGCAGCGTGTGCGAACCGATCAAAGCGCTCGCAGTTGCCGGGTACGCATATCCGCGAGGCACGTTGGTGCCCCCGAATGGCGGAAGAGCAGGCAGCTGGTCTAAGCCTTCAAGATCAATGCGGCCAGCTCCAGCGGCGAGAAGTCCGCTCGACGGCAAGAACTCCGCACTCGCTTGCAGCGCCAGTTTCACCTGAATTGGTGTGAGCGTAGGGGCGCCGTCTAGCACCAGCGCTACCGCGCCGCTCACGACTGCGGCTGCCGTGCTCGTCCCAGTCATCGCTACGTAATCGTTAGCCCCCGGCCCATCGATCAAATGATCTGGGTACTGGACCATTAGCTTCGACTTCGCCGAGATCGTCGACACAATCAAACTACCCGGCGCCACGAGATCGGGCTTCACAATGTGATCGACTAGTGTCGGTCCCTTTGCGCTCCAAGGGGCAACGATGTCGTCACTCGGATCGAGAGACCCCTGCGTACGCAGCCCTCCAACTGTGATCGCGAACGGCGAAATACCAGGCGAAGTGATAGTTCCGTAAACCGGTTTGCCGTCAGCGGACTCACCTTTGTTTCCGGCCGAAGCAACAACGACCAGACCGGATCGTGCCGCGCGCTCGACCGCCTGGCACAGTGGATCATCCGCCACGCTCTGCGTTGGCGCGGCACCCAGCGAAATGTTCAACACGCGAATCGCGAACTTCGTCTTGTTCTTGATAGCCCAGTCGATCGCCTCGATGGCGTCGCTTGCCTTCCCGTTCCCGTCCCCGTCGAGCACGCGCAGATTGATCAGGTGCGCGCCCGGCGCCATTCCCGCGGCTCCTTCAGGGTTCTTCGCGTCCTGCCTGAATCCCCTCCCAGCGACGATTCCGGCGACGTGCGTGCCGTGACCATACGCGTCGGCGCCATTGCCGTTGCCCCTCGTGAAATCGACATTCGCGACCACCCGGCCGGCCAACGCCGGGTGATTCGAGATGCCGCTGTCGATGATCGCGACGCCGATGCCCTCCCCTGTCACCGCGCCCAGGGCGGCCACCTCGCCGCTCCATGCCGCGCGGGCGCCGGTGAACTCGGCGGTGATGTCAGAGTTCGAGTGGAGGTCGGCGTCCGATGACAACGCGCCCAGCTCGGCGTCCTGGGACATCGCTTCGAGCGTCTGGCGCGACACCTCAAACACCGCACCCGACGTCAGGAGCTTCTTCACCCGCAGCCCGTGGCGCTGAGCGATGCGGTTGACGCGGTCGGAGGTGCCCGACACAATCACGTCCACCGACGCGCTCGATCCCGACGTGAGCAGCGCATCCAGGTCAGCCGACAGGCGCGCGCGCTTGGAGCCGGCCGCTGAAACGCCGGCGCTCGCCACGATCACCGCTCCCGTGACCAGGGCCGTCTGGCCCAAGGACGCAAGTCGGGACGCGACCCGTTGGAGGTAATGCGGGTCAATGCGAACGAAGCTCATACCGTCTCCCTCGGAAACTCTCTCGATAACTCGTCAATCGAATCGGTCAGCACTCGGAGCGATCCACCCATGGTGCGAATCGTGCGCAGGCGCAAATCGCGGATGCGGTAATACACGGTCCGCCGGGAGACGCCCAGCCGCTGAGCGGCCTGCTCGATGCTCACGCTTCGGCCAAGTTGTGGCCGAAATTGCGTTTCGCTCGAGGTCACGGACTCCACACCCATCACGGCGCTCCTCGGCGCCCTATAAGGCACGGGCAGTGCCACCCGATAAGAGGAGGCGGACGAAGCAGCTAACTCACGACGGCAACAGGGGTTGGTGGCCAAAGGCCGTGGGATTGGCAACCGATGTCTAGAAGTGCTAGTGGCCGGACGATTGACCCTGTCGCGTCTGACAACCGCCGCAGATCGCAGTTTTTGCACGCTTCTGATGGCGGGAATTGCGATCGGCGTGCAAACTAAAAAAACCGGCCAATCGATTGGCCTGCCGGACAAGAAGTGAACCGACAACCACGCACACTGCTGAGCGTCCTTCTGGTGGCTGTTCTCCTCGCCACCGGCTGGCTGATCTGGCGGGATCTCCGTCCAACTCCGTCAGATACAGCCACCGCTCCTTCCCTGTCCATGCCGAGCCGCGGAGGCACCCTTCGCGCTTCTCTCCGAAGCGAGCCCCGCTCGTTCAATCGGCTCACTCAGGCGACACTGGCGACGGCGCTGTACGCGACGCTGACCCAGGGGAAGCTCGTGCGAGTGAATCCAGCGACGCAAGCTGTCGAGCCGGCGCTCGCCGAAACGTGGGAAACCTCGGCAGATGGCCGGGTTTACACGCTCACATTGAGGGATGGGGTCGCGTGGTCGGACGGCGTCCCGTTCACGTCCGCAGACGTACTCTTCTCGTTTCAAGCGGTCTACGACCCGAAGTCCGCCAGCGTGCTGGCCAGTGCGCTCACCGTTAACGGCGCACCTCTCACCGCCGCCTCGCCAGACCCGCGCACCGTCGTCGTCACCTATCCGGCTCCGTTTGGACCCGGCCTCGCCCTTCTCGACAACTTCTACCTCGCGCCGAAGCACAAGCTGCAGGCCGCGCTCGACGCCGGCACGTTCTCCAAAGCCTGGCTGGCCTCGACGGCCCCGTCCGACCTGGTTTCGATCGGGCCGTTCCAACTCATTCGCTACGATCCCGGTCAGCGGCTCGTCTTCGAACGCAACCCGAGGTACTGGAAAAAGGATGCGGAGGGGCAGTCGTTGCCCTACCTCGACCAGCTGGTCCTCGAGATCGTTCCCGATCAGAACGCAGAGATCGTCCGTCTTCAGGCCGGGGAGATCGACATGCTGCAACAGCATGTTCGCGCTGAGGATCTCGCGGCGCTCAGACCGCTCGTCGGCCAGAACAAACTCAAGTTGATTGAGCTCGGTGTCTCCACGGATCCCGACGCGTTCTTTTTCAATCTGCGCCCGTCGCGGTGGGCCAAGGACCGGCGCGGCTCGTGGATGCCGAAGCGCGAGTTCCGGCAGGCCATTTCGCATGCCGTCGATCGCGAAGCCTTTGCCAACACCGTCTATCTGAGCGCCGCCGTGCCGATCTGGGGTCCCGTCTCGCCGGGCAACACGACGTGGTTCTCGCCGAACGTGCCGCGGTACGGCTTCTCAATCGACAAGGCGAAGGCGCTGCTCGCCGGTCTGGGCCTTTCCAATCGAGATCGCGACGAATGGCTCGAGGACGAGCAAGGCGCCGACGCGCGATTCACGGTGCTCACCTTCCGAGGCAATACGTCCCTGGAACGCTCTGCGGCGGTGCTTCGCGATGACCTTCAGAAGGTCGGCATCGCCGTCGACATCGTGCCCCTGGAGCAAGGGGCGTTGATCGAGCGCATGCTGAAGGGGGACTTCGAAGCCATCTACCTCAACTCATTCGTCACCAGCTTCGATCCGGCGCTCACGTTTGACTTTTGGCTGAGCTCCGGCTCGGCGCACATGTGGAACATCGGCCAGACGTCGCCCGCGACCGATTGGGAAAAACAAATGGACGACTTGATGAAGCAGCAAGCCGCCACCGCCGATCAAAACGAGCGCAAGCGGATCTTCGACGAGGTCCAGCGCATCTTCGCGGAACAGCTGCCAGCGCTGTACTTTGTCGCCCCGCGTCTCCATATGGCCGTTACCTCACGCGTTGGCAACCTCACTCCAGCCGTGATTCGTCCACAATTGCTGTGGGCGGCCGACACCATCACAGTGCAAAGCTCGAGTTCGCAGACGGGCTCACGCTGACGCGGCATGGGGCGCTTTCTCCTGAGACGCCTCGGGTTCGCGTTCCTGCTGGTCTTCGTGGTGTCGTCGGCCTCGCTGATCCTGACCAGACTTGCGCCGGGCGACATCACCACGGACCAGGCCCTCGAAACCTCGGCCGCCGAGCGCACGAAGCGACGCGCCGAGCTCGGCCTCGACCAACCCATCTCTTCGCAGTACATCTCATGGCTGGCTGGCGCGGTGCGCTTCGACTTTGGGCGGTCGCTCTTGTACTCGCGACCCGTCAGCAACGTGCTGGGAGAGCGTGCGGTGAACACCGCTTTCTTGGCCGGCGCCGCGCTCTTGCTCGCAACCCTCATCGGTCTTCCGCTCGGTATCTACACCGGCAGTCGTCCACATGGCATCAGCCGCAAATTGGTTCGCGCGATCTCGCTCGTCGTGTTCTCGTTGCCACCGCTCATCGGTTCGCTTGGGCTGATTCTGCTGGCGGCGCGAACGGGGTGGTTTCCGGTCGGCGGCATGACGTCTGCGACGGGGAGCGATGTCGCCCTGAGCGTGTGGCTGGCAGACCTCGTCCGCCATCTGCCCGTTCCAGCGCTGGCGCTGGCACTTCCGTTGGCGGCGACGCTGGAGCGTTTTCAATCACAAGCACTCGCTGAGGCCGCCGGCCAGCGCTTCGTTGCCGCGAGCCGCGCGCGAGGCGTGTCGGACATACGAGCGCTGCTTCGACACGCCTGGCCGGTCGCCCTGCGTCCAGTCCTCGGCCTCTACGGCGTCATGATCGGAAGTCTGTTCAGCGGCTCGTTCGTGGTCGAGGTCGTAACGGCGTGGCCGGGCCTTGGACGATTGATGTTCGACGCGTTGATCGCGCGCGATCTCTATCTCGTGGCCGGCTGTGCCGCCGCCGGTGCGGCGTTCCTCGCCGTGGGCACGTGGCTGGCCGACGCGCTGCTTGCCGTCGCCGACCCGCGTGTTCGACAGGAAGGCCGCGCATGACCCGCCGAGCCGGCCTGCTAATCCTCGCGTTCGTTCTCATCGCCGCGCTGGCTCCGCTGCTGGCGCCCTACGACCCTGGGCGGACGTTCCGCGAGTTCCTGCACGCGCCGCCCATGACGCCAAAGTTCGCGGGGTTCGGCCTGCCGACGGCCCGTCCACTGGTGCTTGCCGATCGCCTCGAACAGCGGTTTGAGGCCGATCCCGCCAGGACGGTCCCGCTGCCGTGGTTTGGAAGCGACGATCGGTCCCCCGTGTTTCTGTTGGGCTCGGACAGTCTCGGTCGAGATGAGCTGTCACGTCTGCTCTACGGTGCTCGCACGTCAATCGGCCTTGCGCTGGTCGCCACCCTCGGCGCCCTGTGCATCGGCGCATTCGCAGGATCACTGGCAGGCCTTCGCGGAGGTTGGATGGACGAAACCGTGATGCGTCTGGCCGACTTCGTGCTCGTCCTCCCAATGATCTACGTCGTGCTCGTCTTGCGCGCGGTGTTGCCGCTGGTGTTGGCGCCCTCGACGGTCTTCGTCCTGGTCGCGCTCATCTTCGTTCTGGTCGGCTGGCCGTTTGTCGCGAAGGGCGTTCGCGCGATCGTCGCCGCCGAACGGGATCGTGACTACATCCTGGCGGCGCGATCGTTGGGCGCCGGGCCTCTGAGATTGCTCACACGACATCTCATCCCGGCGTGCGCAGGGTATCTCGTCGTCCAGGCGACCATCCTGTTGCCGGCGTTCGTCCTGGCAGAAGCCACGTTGTCGTTCGTCGGCCTCGGGTTCCCTGACGCGGTCCCCAGCTGGGGGACGATGCTCATCGAAGCAGCCAATGTGGGATCTCTCGCGCGGTTTCCCTGGACGCTCTCGCCGGCGCTTGCCATCTTTCTGGTGGCGATGAGCGCCAACGCCCTGACATCGCAGCGCGATCTGCGTCGCAGGGTAGTTTGTCGGGTCGGCTCCCGCCCGCTAGAATTCTGATCGATGACACGCTTCGCCGGCATCTACACCCCACTGATCACACCGTTCACAGGCACTGGCGCGCTCGACGAGTCTGGCCTTCGCTCGAACGTGGAACGCTACATGAGCTCGTCGCTCACGGGCCTGGTCGTCCTTGGATCGAATGGCGAGGCGCCCCAGCTCGAGGAGGGCGAGGCCGATCGCGCAATCGCTGTCGTCCGAGGCGCGATGCCATTGAATCGCCCGCTACTGGCCGGCACAGGCCGGGAGTCCACGGCGGCAACGATCGCGGCCACCGCGCGCGCCGCGGATCTCGGCGTCGATGCCGTGCTCGTTCGCACGCCCGCATTCTTCAAGAGCCAGATGTCGAGTGACGTGTTCGTTCGCCACTATTCCGACGTCGCCGATCGATCCCCTGTGCCGGTGTTTCTCTACAACGTGACGATGTACACGGGAGTGAATCTGCTGCCTGATGCTGTCGCGACGCTCAGCCAGCATCCCAACATCATCGGGATGAAGGAATCCGGCAACGACATGGCGCAGTTCGCGGAGTACCTGGCGAGGTCGCGCCAGGGATTCGTCGTGTTGGCCGGTGCGGCGAGCACGTACTATTCCGCGCTGACGCTCGGTGCACACGGCGCGATTCTGGCCGTCGCCGGCGCCGCGCCAGAGATCTGCGTCCGCATTCACGAGCTGGTCGCCGCGGAACAGTTCCAGGATGCGCAGCAGTTACAGCGGAGACTGGCGCCGCTGGCGAAATCGGTGGGCGCCACGTACGGCGTCGCCGGGCTCAAGGCCGCGCTGGATCTCTTGGGCTACGCAGGCGGCGCACCGCGCCCTCCGCTGCAACCGATTGGGCCTGGTGCGATCGCGGCCATTCGCGCCCAGCTGACGGAGCTCGACCTGCTGGAGGCAGCTCACGCGCCCAAGTAGCCAGCGCAATCTGCCGGCCCGGGGCCCAGCCTCATCTCACCGCGCATGATGCGCGCGCTCGGCGACGCAGTGCACGCGCAGAAGGTCGTGGTGTCGCCTCTTGCGGGCACTGCGGCCGCCCTCGCAACATTGGGCTGAGCGCTTTTCCGCAGGAATCCTCGAATTTCGCCGTGGCATAGCGGTTGCACAACCGCGGGGCATGACCCGCGCGCGAGCCGGCGCCGTCGTGCTTCTCCTCGCGGTGACGTGGGGATGCGCCACCAATCCAGTCACTGGCAAGAAGCAAGTGTCCCTGATGAGCGAGGCCGAAGAGCTCGCCATCGGCCAGCAACAGGACGCCGAGATTCGTCGCGAGATGGGCGAGTACGACGATCGTGCACTGCAACAGTACGTCTCGGAGATCGGTCACCGGCTCGCCGAGCGATCGCATCGCCCGAATCTGCCGTGGACGTTCACCATCGTCGATAGTCCCGCGATCAATGCGTTTGCCCTTCCCGGCGGGTACGTCTACATCACGCGTGGCATCCTGCCGTACCTCGAGGACGAGTCGGAACTGGCAGGTGTGCTCGGCCACGAGATTGGCCACGTCACCGCGCGTCATGCCGCGCAGCAATACACGCGTCACGCGCAGGGCAGCCTGGGTCTGGCGATTCTCAGCATCTTCGTGCCGGGCACGCGGCCGTTCACCGACCTCAGCTCGGCTGGCCTGAGCGTCCTGTTTCTGAAGCATGGCCGCGATGATGAGCTCGAGGCGGACCGCCTGGGTGCTCAGTACGGGTCAAGCGTTGGATTTGATCCAGCAGGGGTCCCGCGATTTCTGTCCACGCTCGCGCGCGTTCACTCGCAGAGCGAGCGTGGCGTGCCGAATTGGCTGTCAACACATCCGGATCCGGGCTCGCGAGTCAAAGAAGCCGAGCCTGTTGCGGCGAAGTTCAGCTCGCCCTCCGCCGCGACACGGAATCGCGATCAGTACTTCGAGCGCATCGACGGCGTGGTGGTCGGCGACAGTCTGAAGGACGGCATCGTCCGCGACAACGCATTCATGCATCCGATGCTGCGTCTCGCGGTCGAATTTCCGGAAGGCTGGGACGTGATCAACAGCCCGGAACAGGTCGTCGCGCGAGAGCCGGGGACCTCGCACTACATGCTGCTGAAACAGATCGACCAGCCGAGAGGGCGAAGCCTCTCCGAGTTGGCGACCGCCGAGATGCGCGGCGCTGGCTATAAGGTCGAGCACGGACAGGCCATGCAGCTCAACGGCCTCGACGCCTACGTCGGGCGCTACCGCGGGTCGGTGAAGAACCTCGGGAAGGTCGTGATGCACGCGGCCCACGTTCGTGTCGGTCGAGACGTCTACGTGGTTGCGGGCCTTGCGCCCGAAGCCGACTTCGATCGGGTCGATCGATCCATCAAGCCGTCGCTCGACACCTTCCGCGAGCTCAGTCGTGACGAAGCCGCGACGATTCGCCCAAACCGTCTGGATTTCTACATCGTCCGCGAAGGGGACTCGTGGCAGTCGATCGCGGCGCGCGCTGGACGAAACCTGGTCAGCGCGAGCACGTTGGCGATCATGAACGACCACGACATCAGCGCCCAGCCACAAGCGGGAGATCGCGTCAAGATCGTCATCGCCGGGTCGTTATAATCGCGTGATGGGGCGGCGGAGACCCTTTTTCGACAGAACCGGCCGAGTCCTCCTTTTCGTCTCCGCATTGGCGTTCGCGTACGTCGCCTACGCTTACCTCTCGCTTCCCGATGTCAGGCCTCTGTCGAAGACGAACCCACCCACCACCGCATTCATGACCTTGCGCGTCGAAGAAGCGCGAGCGGCCGGCCGCACACTGTCGATACGCCACCGCTGGATTCCGTACTCGCAGATCTCACCGAATCTCCGACAAGCCGTAATCTTTGCCGAAGACCGTGCGTTCTTCGAACACGACGGTATCGACCTCAAGGAGATCAAGGCGTCGTTCGAGAAGAATTGGGAGGAGGGCGCGCTTCTCCGCGGCGGGAGCACGATTACTCAGCAACTCGCCAAGAATCTTTACCTGTCACCCTCGCGCAACCCGACGCGAAAGCTCACCGAGCTGCTGATTGCGCGTCGCCTCGAGGCGGCGCTGACCAAACGTCGCATCTTCGAGCTCTACTTGAATCTGATCGAATGGGGTGACGGCATCTTTGGCTGTGAAGTCGCGGCGCAAACCTACTTCGGCAAATCGGCTGCCGACCTCACGATGGAAGAGGCCGCGCTGATGGCGGGTGCCATCATCAACCCTCGTGAACACAATCCGGGACGGCCGACCAGGCGACTGCTCCAACGTCAGCAGATCATCTTGCGCCGCGTCGGTGCTCCTACGGTCTGACGACGGCTCTCTACATCACCCGTTTGGCGCCGACAAACCGCGTGCGCCAATAGGGTGTGCTCAGTTGTTCGACGCGCACGACGCCGCGCTCGCTCGGTGCGTGCACGAACTGGTCGCCGCCGACTGCGATTCCGACGTGCGATGCACCAGGCGCCACCGTCGAGAAGAACACCAGGTCACCTGGCTCCAATTGATCCGGCCCTACCTTCTGTCCTTTCGTGAACTGATCCCGCACTTCGCGCGGCATCGCCAGCCCGTACTGCTGGTAGACGTACAGCACGAAGCCGCTGCAATCAAAGCCCGAAGGATCGCTGCCGTAGTTTTTATAAGGTGCGCCCCGAAGCGAGAGCGCGGTGCCCGCCAGCGCGTAGCCATCGGCGGCAGGCGTCGGTGCTGTCGTCGGCTCGGTCACGGTGGGAGGGGCCGTAACTGGGACCGATGCGGTGGGTCGCTCCCCGGGTGTGGGGAAGGGTCGGGGCACGGCCCCAGTCGTGGCGCACGCCGACAACGTGACGGCTAACAGAATAAATAGTGTGCCCCTCACGGTGCCTCTGTTTATCGGGCTGGAATGCGCCAGAGAGCAGCGATCGCGTTCAAAGTGCCCTAACCCCATATGCAACACGGCTTTACACGGATCGGTCGCTTGACACCCCCGGACACCCCGGGCACAATTGTCGGCAGTCGCTATGGAGCAGACGCTCCTTCTCAACGCAACGTACGAACCGCTCAAGGTCGTGAACTGGCAGAAAGCGGTCACCTTGTGGTGTCAAGGCAAGGTGGAAATCATCGCACACCACGACCGCGAGATCCGCGCGGTGTCCTTTGCGTTGAAGCTGCCGTCGGTGATCCGTCTGCTGCGCTACGTGCGGATCAAGAAGCGCTTCGACTACGTGCCGTTCTCGCGCGCAAACATCTACGCCCGCGACGAGTTCGTCTGCCAGTACTGCGGTGATGAGTTTCCGACCCAGGAGCTGACCTTCGATCACGTCGTGCCGGTCTCCCAGGGTGGCCGCAAGGATTGGGAGAACATCGTCACGTGTTGTGTCAGTTGCAATCGACGTAAGGGTGGTCGGACCCCTGAGGAGGCGCGCATGAGGCTCGTGCGTCCGCCTCGTCGGCCGATCTCGGCGCCGGCCATTCGCATCACCATCGGCTTGCGAAGCGCGCCCGAAAGCTGGCGTGACTATCTCTATTGGAACCTCGAGCTGGATAAGAGCTGATCGGTGCCTGTGCTGACGAGCCTCGAGCCGATCCAGGTTATCGAGGGCGCGAGGCTCTGGTTACGCGGCGAAGGCTTTCCCCTGCCCGATTCAACCGCCGACCTTGTCACCATCGGCGGCATCCCGGCGCGGATGTCGTTTGCAGGCGCCGACCGGATGGCGGTCGTGGTGCCAGCGGGCCTTCGTGGCGGTGAGGCGCCCGTCAAGGTGACCTGGATCCCCGGCGCGACGCTCTTTGCGCGCATCGGTGGACTGGTGGCCACCGGTCTTCATCAAGTCGACAATCCCGTCTTCGGTCCCGATGGCTCTTTGTATGTGACCTACAGCGGCGTCCGCGGACAGGAGAGCACGGTTTCCGTCTTCCGTGTCCGGGCATCCGGCGCGCGTGAACCGTTTGTTCGCGGGCTCGTGAACCCCACAGCGATGGCGTTTGGCCCAGACCGCCGTTTGTACGTGTCGAGTCGATTCGATGGGCGTATCTATCGGGTCTTCGATGATGGACGGTATGAAGTGCTCGCGTCAGACCTTGGCCTCGCGTGCGGCCTGGTCTTCGCTCCGGACGGCACGCTCTTCGTCGGCGATCGATCGGGCACGGTGTTCCGCGTCGATTCGCGCGGCCATGTCGAGAAGTTCGCGACCGTTCCCGCGAGCGTTGCCGCGTTCCATCTTGCGATGGGTCCCGACGGATCGCTGTACGTGTCGGCGCCGACGCTCTCGACCTACGATTCCATACACCGCATCGACCAGAATGGCCGCACCGAAACCCTCGAGGTCCTGTTCGGCCGCCCGCAGGGCCTTGCGTTCGATGCATCGGGCGTCCTCCACGTGGTTGAAGCGCTGGCCGGGTCGAGCGGCGTGTACGCCTTGAGGCCTGGCGGCCGCCGCGAGTTAGTGGTGGCCGGCAACAATCTGGTTGGTCTGGCCTTCGATCCCGCCGGGCACATCGTCGTGGCTGCCAGCGACTCGGTGTATTCCTTCGCTCCGTCGATCTCATGATCGTCGCCGTAGCGGCACTCCTTTTTGCCGCGTGCCTCTCGGTCGGTCTGCGCGCGACATCGGGCTGGCTCGACCGTTGCCATCCGATCGATCGCCTTCTGCTGGCGATCGTACTTGGCGGTCTCTTGATCGCGGCGGCGCTCGTCGTCTCGACCAGATTTGGAGTCACTCAGGCGGGATACGGGCTGGCGTTTTCGCTGGCGCCGGTCGGACTCTTCGATGTCGTGAAGTGGTGGTATCGATCGCGCCGAGGGCCATCGCCGTGGCTGGTGGGCGCTCGAGCTGCGACCTGGATTCTCGCGCTGCGGTGGATCGCCGTGCTGGCCGCGATCGCCGCTCTCGGTTGGCTTGCGGTCGCGAGTCGGTAGTCGTCGCCGGATCAATCGATTCGATCGACCGATTGATCCGACGACAATGCACCGGCGTGTGGCGCGAAGGCGCTCGCGTCGATGGTTGGAGATGCGGCTGAAATCTACGACCTGACGAATATCGGGACGCTCTTCGCGTTCGCGCTGGTTTGCGCCGGTGTCTTGGTTCTTCGCGTCATCGAGCCGAATCGCCCCCGTCCGTTCAAAGTGCCATTTGCCTGGGTCATCGCACCACTCGGCGTCGTCGCCTGCCTTTTCACCATGGTGGGTCTGCCGCGACAAGCGTGGGAACGGTTCGGCATCTGGCTCATTATTGGCGGCGCGATTTATGCTCTGTACGGATACCGAAACAGCCGCCTCCGTCGCTGAGTCGCATCTCAACGCGAGGCGGCTCGCGTAGTAGAATGCGGGTTTGGCGTCCCGCCCGGGGCGCCGCAGTACCCCATGCCTCACGATTGGATTGCCGTTCGGGGCGCGCGAGTCCACAACCTGAAAGACATCGACGTCGATCTGCCACGCAACAAGCTCGTGGTCATCACGGGCTTGTCGGGATCGGGGAAGTCATCGCTGGCTTTTGACACGCTCTATGCAGAAGGCCAGCGGCGGTATGTCGAGTCGCTTTCTGCCTACGCGCGACAGTTTCTCGAGCAGATGGAGAAGCCCGACGTCGACCTCATCGAGGGATTGTCGCCGGCCATTTCCATCGAGCAGAAGACTACAGGCTCGAATCCCCGATCGACCGTCGGCACCGTCACCGAGATCTACGACTATCTGCGTCTCTTCTTCGCCAACGTCGGCGTGCCGCATTGCCCGAACTGCGGCCGTGAAATCGCGTCGCAGTCCGTCGAGCGGATCGTCGACCTGGTGATGACCTATCCGCAGGACACGCGGATCAACGTGCTGGCGCCGGTCGTCCGGGGCCGGAAGGGCGAGTTCAAGCGTGAGCTGTTCGGCTATCGCACGCGCGGCTTCACCAAGGCCAGAATCGATGGGCAGCTTCGGTCGCTCGAGGAGGAGATCTCGCTCGATCGCCGCCGCAACCACAACATCGATGTGCTGATCGATCGACTCATCGTCCGAAGCGGAATCGAGCGGCGGCTGACCGAATCGGTCGAAGCCGCCCTCGTGCTTGCTGACGATGTGGTCGTCATCAACTCACTGGACGGCGGAGACCGTCTGTTCTCGCGAAAGCTGGCGTGCGTGGTGTGCGGCATCAGCGTTCCCGAGATGTCGCCGCGCGCGTTTTCATTCAATTCGCCGCACGGCGCCTGCGCTGCGTGCCAAGGTCTGGGTGCGACCTGGGACTTCGACCCGCACCGCATCGTTCCCGACGATACGCTGTCGCTCGCCGCTGGTGCGATCGCACCGTGGCACCGAGGGGATCGCACGCTCGTGAGCGACGCGGTGAGCGCAATCTCGGCCTACTACGGCATCGATCCGAAGGTGCCGTTCGGCAAATTGCCGAAGAAGCACCGGGATCTGATCCTGTACGGACCGGCCGCTGCCGGCCGAGTGGCCGAGGAGCCCGCCGGCAAGAAGGCTGGCAGGAAGAAGGCCGCGGCGCCCGATCCGTTTGGTCGCGACTTCGAAGGCGTTGTTCCCAATCTTCGGAGGCGATTCGACGAGGGATCGTGGGCCGCACAGGAGGAATTGGATCCGTATCGGGCGCTGCGTGAGTGTCCGACCTGCCAGGGCGACCGCCTGCGCGCCGAGAGCCTCGGCGTCACGCTGAAGGGCAAGACGATCGCGGAGTACGTCAACCTGCCGATCTCAGAAGCGCTTCACGCCTTCGATCGAATGGAGCTGCACGACCGCGAGACGATCATCGCGGGGCGAATCCTCAAGGAGATTCAAGATCGCTTGCGGTTCTTGAATGACGTCGGCGTTGGCTATCTGACGCTGGCGCGATCGGCGGCCTCACTCTCTGGCGGCGAAGGGCAGCGCATTCGCCTTGCGACACAGATTGGATCGAACCTCACAGGGGTTCTCTATGTGCTGGACGAACCCTCGATCGGCCTGCACCAACGCGACAATCGGCGGCTGCTGACGACGCTCGGACGACTGCGCGATCTTGGCAACACGGTCGTGGTGGTCGAGCACGACGAAGAGACCATCCGCATGGCCGACTACGTCGTCGACCTCGGGCCAGGCGCCGGAGATCTCGGGGGAGAGGTGATCTTCCAAGGGTCGCCGGCCGCGCTCATCGGCAACGGTCACGGCTCGCTTACCGGCGCCTACCTTGGTGGCCAGCGCACGATTCCGACCCCCAAGGCTCGCCGCACCGGATCAAAAGGCGAGATTCAGATTCGTGGTGCCCGTGCGAACAACCTGAAGAACATCGACGTCAAGATTCCGCTTGGCCGCCTCGTCGCCGTCACTGGCGTCAGCGGATCGGGCAAGAGCACGCTCGTCAACGACATCCTCTACAAGGCGCTGGCGCGGCTGTTCTATCGAGCGGCGGACGAAGCGGGAGTTCACGATCGCATCGAGGGCATTACGCTCATCGACAAGGTGATCGAGATCGATCAGTCACCGATTGGGCGGACACCGCGATCCAACCCAGCCACGTACACGAGTTTGTTTACGTTCATTCGAGAGCTCTTTGCCATGGTGCCCGAAGCACGCACGCGAGGGTTCAAGCCTGGCCGTTTCTCGTTCAACGTCAAAGGGGGGCGCTGCGAAACCTGTCAAGGTGACGGCGTGATCGCCATCGAAATGCATTTTCTGCCCGACGTGTACGTGACGTGCGAGCAGTGCAAAGGTCGCCGCTACAACCGCGAGACCCTGGAGATCAAGTACCGCGGCAAGTCGATTGCTGACGTGCTCGATCTCACGGTCGATCAGGCGCTCCCGATCCTGGAGAACTTTCCCCCGATTGCGACCAAGCTTCGTACGCTGCAAAGCGTGGGTCTTGGCTACATCACGCTCGGTCAGTCGGCGACCACGCTGAGCGGTGGCGAGGCGCAGCGCGTGAAGCTGTCTCGCGAGTTGTCGAAGCGAGGCACGGGCCGAACGCTCTACATTCTCGATGAACCGACCACTGGGCTTCACTTCGAGGATGTCCACAAACTGCTCGACGTCCTGATGCGTTTGGTCGATCAAGGCAACACGGTGGTGGTCATCGAGCACAACCTGGACGTGATCAAGTCGGCCGATTGGGTGATCGATCTCGGACCAGAAGGTGGCGACAGTGGGGGCAGAGTGGTGGCGCAGGGCACTCCGGAACAAGTCGCGAAGTCGACCAACTCGGCCACCGGCCACTTCCTCGGCGAAATCCTCCGCGCGCCTGGACGGTGATGTCGCCCACAAAGCCTGCTTCGCCGAAGCCTGCAGATGCTTCAAGGCGGAGGCGAGTGGCAGGATTGACACAATCGTCACCGATCACCGTGTGGTTCGGCAAACACAGAACGGTCGGCCTCCTCGCTACGGCCGTTCAACCTCAGTTACTGCAGCGTTTAGAGTTGTTTCAATTTATTAGGCAAGCGTCCGACGGGCATTGGGTTTGCTCTTTCAGCGGGCAGACCCTGACCGTATGGA
>JBOGIV010000423.1:0-3807 GCA_050747925.1 Vicinamibacterales bacterium | reverse complement strand
GCCCGACCCACCCGGCCTACCCGGCCTATTTCGGATCTCTGTCGCCGAGCGGCCCGACCCCACCCTTGTATTTCACATCCTGCAACTGGACGCGGATGCCGTCGGGGTCGGTGAAGTACAGCTCTTTCGTATCGCCGCGCAGACGGATGTTGCCCTTGATGCCCCGATCGATCAGTCCCTTCAGCACGGTGTCGGCGTCGAAGTTGTCCATGCCGAAGCAGAGGTGGTTGATCGATCCCATCGTCGCGCCGCCTTGCGTCGGGTAAATGCCGAGGAAGCCGGCGCCGCAGCTCAAGTTCATTCCAGGATCCTGCTTGGTCAGCACCGGCATGCCGAAGGTGGACTGATAGAACTCCACCGACTTCTGCACGTTGGGCACGAAGATGCTCACGTGGTTCATCTGCCTGACGGCGCCGATCGGCGGCTCGACCGCGGCGGTCGGTGACACCCCCCCGGCGATCAGGGCCATTGCGCCGAGCAGCTCGCGGCGTGAGAGGCGTCCGTTCTCGTACTGAGTGAGCAAGCGATCAAGAGTGGTGTTCATCGTCGTCTCTTTCGTCACTGGAACCGACCTGAGTCCACGTCTCTTAGAAACGAGACGATCCCGTTGAAGTACGTCTGCTGGTCGTCGTAGATGGCGAGGTGGCTGCCGTTGGGACAGTACAAATAGCGTCCCTTCCGCACGGTCTTCGCCATCGTCTCCATGTGCTTCGGATCCATCGTGTCGTGCTGGGCTCCGATGGTGAGGGTCGGCACGCTGATCTTCGACAGATCCGCCGTGCGATCCCACTTCTCGAGCTTGCCGCTGGCGCCCATCTCGCTGGGTCCCTGCATCATCACGTAGATCTGCTGATTGAGCTTGCTGAACGAGCGCATCACCGGATCGGGCCATTGGTCCGCAGGCATCCGCAGAATGTGGAACACGTAGTAGTTCGGCATGAGCAGCTCCATGTATCGCGGACTCTCGAACTGCTTCCTGGCCTCGATCTGTCTGATCTCGGCCAGCGCTTTTTGATCCATGGCTGGCATGAGCACCGTGCTCGCGTACCGGTTATAGGCAGGGATGCTCGCCATCATGTTCGAGATGATCAACGCCTTCAGGTGGCCTTGGTGCTGCAGCGCGTATTCCATCGCGAGGATGCCGCCCCACGAATGGCCGAGCAGATAGAAGTTGTCCTTGTTGAGGCCGAGCGCCGTCCGCACTTGATCGACCTCTTCGACAAAGCGCGGCAGATCCCAGAGGTCGGTGTCCTTGGGTTGATCGCTGTACGCCGAGCCGAGCTGATCGTAGTAGTAGTACTCGATGCCAGCGGCCGGAAAGTAGCTGTCAGCGGCTTCGAAGTACTCGTGCGTCGCGCCGGGTCCACCGTGGAGGAGGAGAACTTTGATGCGTGCATTGTTGCCCACACGCTTTGTCCACACGCGGAAGTTGCCCTTGGGAGTGTGAATGGGGATCATTCGCACCCCGCCCGACTGCACGTCGGTGCGCCCAGTGTTGTCGAAGTAATTTGGGCCGGGTAGGGCAGGTGGGTCTGGTAGGCCGGGTCGGGAAGAGGAAGAGGGGCTCGACGGCGAGCAGCACATTGCCGTGATCAATCCGATCGCGACGCCGATCTTTTTCATGCTCGCAGAAGGTAACACGACGACCACCGACACCGACTACCGACTAGCGACTATCGCCCCCCGACCCTCGACTCCCTTGTCCTTCGTGACCCAATAGCGATAGCTCTGAAACCCGCCGGCGACCAGTTCCGCCTGTGTGTCGACCACCCGCGCGCCGCAGTCACCGAGCAACGCGAGCACCTCGGATCGCGGGACACAGTGCATCTCCATCTTTGCCTCGAACGGCCGGCCCAGCCACCAATTGATGAAGGGATGCACTCGCCGTCGAATCAGGCGATCGCGTCGAGCCTTTACACGATCGATCGCACGCCGTCCGTTCCAATACAGATCGCGCAGACCGGTGGCGTAGAGCACACGAAACACTCGTGGGTGCCGCTCGCGAAAGAGCGGCTCCGGGGGCGTGGCGGGCGATGCAAGCGGGCGTGGACCCGGATCGGCCATTCCACCTGTGACCTCGCATCGAATGCGAACCGTGCGCGATCCGCTTTCGGCGAACCAGCCAACATTCTCCTGCACGAGATCCAGCTCCACGAAGTATGTCCCGTTGAAAGGCGGCGCCTGCATTCCAAGCAGCAACTCGACGTGCGATCCAGGAGGCAGATCGTGGGGGAGCGGGCACCGTCCATCGTCTCTCCGCACGACGGAACCGGCCTCGTCCAGCCAGTGATTCGCGAGATTGATCTGATGACGGCTCCTGGCGGCAGGTACGCCTGGCCACACGTGAGCCGAGCGATTCTCGACGCGCACGCGCAGTGTTCGTTCCTCGTTTGCCTTCATCAACACGCTCGGAAGTTGCCGGCTCGATCGGTCGATCGGCAATTGATCCTCAAGCCTGAGGTCCGCTCGGCAGGCCTCGTCCGGAAGCGGTTGCGCCGCATGCGAGTGAGACTCGCTTGACCGTGGCTCGGTCGCCGTCCGATGGCTCGGCACCTGAAACACGAGCAGACCTGACGGTCGCAGCACTCGCACGAGCTCGCGGATATACGCCTTCGCGTAGCGCGGATCCATGTGCTGCAGCACGAGCGTCGTGAAGACGAAGCTGAAGGTGCCCTCTGCAAAGAGCGCAAGATTCGGCGCCAGGTTGTGGTGATAGACGCACCGATCCGCGTGGCGATTGTGGCGGCGGGCAGTCTCGAGCATCGACGTGGAGATGTCCACGCCGTCGGCGCGCTCGAATGCGGCGGCCATCGCTTGGGTCATGCGCCCGGTTCCGCAGCCAAAGTCGAGCGCGCGCTCGCGGGAAACCGTCAAGCCAAGCTGTTGCGCGTGATCGAGGACCGCGGTGAGCTCATCGATCCCACTGCGGTAAAACTGCTCGAGGTCCCAGGCGCCGTCTCGCTTGGTCGGATCAGTGAGAACCGCCCAGAACGGATCCTGGCGGCCAAGCCTTTCCCAATGGCGCTTGAGTGCGGAGAGCTGCATCGGAGAAGCAGAAGAGTTCCGTCAATTCTGCCCCGATCATCGTCTTGAATCACGTACACGGACATAGCCACCGAGCCACCGAGACACAGAGGTAACGTGACTCGGCGCCTCTGTGCCTCTGTGGCCAACGCACGTGTACGTTGATTTCTCATGTCGCCGGTCACTGCCCTGCGCCAGTGGCCCGCGCAGTCGGGCAACCCGTCGAAGGGGCGTAAACCGGATCCGGCCGAGGATCTGCGTATCGTCCGGCAGCTCCTTCTTGCCCACTGGTGCGCCGTTACGCTTGAGGATGAAGCTGATGATGTCGATGACTGCCTCGTCGTCAGAGTGTTGGGGGCATCCTGTGGCATGGTCTCGGCCAGCACGAAGGAGAACTCTGACAGCGTGCGGCCCATCCATTTGTTGAGGAACGCGACGCCACGTAGCGGCGGCGCGCCGTCCTCGTTCCCGCTCAGATCGTCGCGATGGCAGGCGGTGCACGCCTCGGCGTAAGCGACCTGTCCACGCGCGGCCTGCTCTTCTGTAAACACACCGTCCCAGATGTGTCGCGTCTCCTCTTGCGTGAACGTCACTTCAAGGACGCCAGACTCGTTCTGGATTCGAAACCCGGCCGCAGAATTGGCGGCGAGGATACCCGCCACGAGGAGCACTGTGGCGGTCGCCCGTAACACTGGCTCGCGCACGCCCGACCCCTTCTATGGCAGCGCGAACGCCACGAACTCGTCGCGATCGTCTCCACCACCAACGGCGACAACGATGTAC
>JBOGIV010000422.1:0-3232 GCA_050747925.1 Vicinamibacterales bacterium | reverse complement strand
GGGCCGGGTAGGCCGGGTGGGCCGGGTAGGTCGCGTGGGCAGGTGGGGCTGGTACGGAATAAGCCGTGCTACGCTCGGCGCTTTGGGGGGAGCTCATGAAGATCAGCCGCTCGAGTGTCGTTGGCGTCGTTGTTGTCCTTCTGGCGATTGCACGCATCACCGACGCGCAGACACAAGTGAAATACGTGAAGTACCAGGCCCACGGCAATGCCTACTGGGGCATTCTCGAAAACGAGACGACCATCCAGGAGCTCTCTGGCGTGCCGTTCGATGGCAAGGCCAAGCCGACCGGCCGGAGAATCAAGGTGCCGGACGTCAAGTTTCTGCCACCGGCAGAAGCCAAGAAAGTGATCGCCGCGGGGCTCAACTACAAGAGCCACATCGGCCAGACATCGCCGGCGAAGTACGTGGGCCTGTTTGCCAAGTTCCCCACGTCCCTCATCGGCCACGAGGACAACATCATCTATCCCGCCGACGCGACCGTCGTGCACTACGAAGCGGAGATCTGCGTGGTGATGGGCAAGAGGGCACAGAACATCACCGAAGCACAGGTCAAGGACCACATCTTCGGGGTCACCGCCTGCAACGATGTCAGCGAGCGCGCGTGGCAGAAGGAAGATCTGCAGTGGTTCCGGGCGAAGGCAGCGGATACGTTCGGCCCAATGGGACCGACGCTCGTCACCAACGTCGACTACAGCAGGCTCAAGCTGATCGGCCGACACAACGGCAAGGTCGTGCAGGACACGACGAGCGATCTGCTGATTTTCTCGATCAACAACATCGTCAGCTACACGAGCCGCTACATCACGCTCGAGCCGGGCGACGTCATCTTCACGGGAACTCCTGGCACAACTCAGGCGATGAAGCCGGGGGACACGTTCGAGGTCGAGATCCCCGGTGTCGCGCTGCTTCGCAACAAGGTTGTCGCGGCGCCGAAAGCTGCGACATCGCAACATTAACAACACGATCACGAACGTAGCCGAGACACAGAGCCACAGCGAAAACGGTTGGCTCGGTGGCTCGGTGGCTGCGTACGGGACCAACCGAATCGTTCATTTCACGAAGGACGGCAAGTTCATCAAAGAATGGGGTCGCAAGGGATCCGGTCCTGGCGAGATCAGCGAGCCGCATACGATTGCGATGGACTCGCGGGGACGACTCTTCGTCGGCGACCGCGAGAACAATCGCATCCAAATCTTCGACCAGAGCGGCAAGTTCCTCGAGGAGTGGCGTCAGTTCGGACGGCCAAGCGGGATCGTGATTACGAGGGACGATCGCATCTACGTGCCGACTCCGAGTCGTACGGCACTGACACCGGTGCGCACGAGCTGCCAGGGATCAAGAAGGGGATCCGCATCGGCAACGCAGCGACGGCAGCGTGACCGCGTTTATCGAAGATCAGGAATCGACGTCAAAGGATCACGCGGGCGCTGAGGGCATCGGCGTCGATGCGAACGGCAACGTGTACGGTGGTGTCGTCCGACGACGAATGCTCGAACGGCATGTACGGAAATAGGGCGGGTGGGCCTACACCACGGTAGCCAGATCGGCAGCAAACGCGTGCAGGCGGACCGACCACGGGTAACCGCGGCTTCCCAGATGCGTCGTAACGTGTCCACGACGTCCCGGCCATACCGAACGGGCCGACCGCGCCGTCGCCCCCCGCCGCCGCAACAAGCGAATCACCGCCTCGCGGTGATAGCCCGGCACTTGACACACCTCATTCCAGCAATCGACTCTTCGCCGCGCGCGAGGTCGTTTCGTACCGCTCGAGCATCCGTCCCAAATACTCTCGCCTCGCTTGTGGTCCCACGGGTCGCTCCCATGAATCCGTCCTTTCATGGGTAACCCGATTTCTGGCGCGACGAACCCCGCTCCGGTAACAGCTACCAGGCGCGATACACGCTGTTGACAGGCTTTGCCCCGCGGGAGTAGGCTCTCGGCTACCTACCACACAGCTGACGTGATTTAGATTCAGCTACGTTGATCCCGAAAGGGAGAAGTAAAACGTGCGACCGTGTGCTGTCCTTCGGTGCATGCTGGCGGCCTGGACGCTCGGCCTGGTACAGCCTGTGGCGGCGCAGAACATCGCCGGCGAGCTGTCCGTTGGCTATTCATTTCTGGCCAACGACGACCTGGCCGTGAACCAGAAGAATCTGCCTTGGGGTTTCTTCTTCGATTCCGCCCTCGAGCTGAACGACTGGGTCTCGTTAGCGGGCGATCTGAACGGTCATTTCAAGCGCAGCGTCGAGCCGAGCGCGTCCTTGGACCGAGTGGTCCCGCCGCTTCCGACCGAGGAGTTCCAGGCGTTTTCGTTCAACCGGCCAGAGACCGGGTTCTGCTCGCCTCGTATCCAGGATTGCAAAGTCCACATACAGACGATCAGCGCAGTTGGCGGCCCGCGGTTCCATTTGCCAGCCGGACGCGCGAGGCCCTTTTTCCATGTCATGGCCGGGGCGACCCGTTCGCTCCGGAAAATCGAATTCTTCGCTCACACCTCGACGAATTTCACCATCCAGCCGGGCGGCGGGGTCGACGTCGACCTGACGGACATCACGGCATTACGCATCCAGGGTGATTATCGGCGAGTGTTCTTCGGCGTGCACGACCAGACCAGCTCGGGGGTCTCGCTGGTGAGTAAGGATGGCGCTGATCACCAGGATGTGATCTTCGCTGTCGGTGTAGTCTTCAAGCTGGGTGGACGGCCGTGACCCCGCTAAAGCGCGGCTCACCGCACTCTCGCTCGTGCGCCACGTGGTGAGGTCGGCACCAGACGGCACATTGCACCACTGGCGCTGGTGGTCTCGCAATCGGTTACGGGTCATTGGTTGACCAAACTAGGTTTTCGGCCCACGTTGTTGGCTCGCTTTCAAGCAAGGAGGGTGGAGCAATGAGTTCCGAGAAGGTTCTCATCGTCGCCGTCTCGTGCCTGTTATTGGTGCCCGCCACGGCAGCAGCCCAGAGTTCGATTGCCGGCCGAGTCACCGACAACACCAGTGGCGTGCTGCCGGGCGTGACGGTGGAGGCCGCCAGTCCCGCGCTGATCGAAGGGACCCGCGTGGCCGTCACCGACGCCAGGGGCCAGTATGAGATCATCGATCTCCGGCCAGGGACCTACAAGGTTACCTTCTCGCTGCCCGGCTTTGCCACGCTGGTGCGCAACGAAATACGGCTCCCGGCAGACTTCACACTGACGATCACCGTCGTCCTGTCGGTCGGGACCGTCGAAGAG
>JBOGIV010000421.1:0-4177 GCA_050747925.1 Vicinamibacterales bacterium | reverse complement strand
CGGCGACCTCCTTCGAGGTCACCAGCGTAGAGGGGACATTTCTATTTCGCTCGCGAGGGGACACTATCATTTCGCTACAACACTGGCGGGGTTCAAGCTCGGTTCAAGCTGGCGGGGTCCAAGCGTTCTCGTTTTCTCGGTTCGACCATCAGGGCATTCCCACCTACCGCCTGGAACCGCGGGTCGTTCTTGAACGGCTCCCAGTACCACATCGTCCGCATTGGAGCTGGCCGTCATCGCGACGTCGCGCGGCTTCTTCGAGCCACGTCAGCGCGTTCTCGCGATGGGCGAGGATGGCGTAGTGACGCGCGATCGTGCCGGCGATGCTCAGCCGGCTGTAAAAGCCCTGCGACTTTCCTGTCTTGTCGACCTCCAGCAGGTGCACCAGGTCCGGCGCGCATGAGGGCGTCGAGCCCGCCCGCTCGATAGGTGCTGCGCACACAAGGGGACCGGGCCCATTATGTGGGCAGTTACCAACATCAATCATACTGTATAGTACCTCCATGAAGGCTATACAGGTGACGCTGGACGAGGCTCTGCTCGAGCGGCTGGACCGCGACGACGAAGTGCGGCGCGACGGCCGGTCGGCGGTGCTCCGGCGCGCGGTGGATATCTACTTACGACGTCGCCGGGCCGACACGATCGCGTCCGCTTATCGTCGCGCGTACGGCAGCGACCATCCCATGGACGCCGAGTTCCGAGGATGGGAGGACGAAAGCGAATGGCCCGCAAAGTAGCCAGAGGAGAGGTCTGGACCTATCGATTCAAGACTCCGGACAAACGGCGTCCGGTCCTCGTCCTCACGAGGCCCGAAGTCATCCCGCTGCTGCACACCGTGATGGTGGCCCCGATCACATCGACGCGCCGTGGGGCGCCGAGCGAAGTCGACGTCGGCGTCGAAGAGGGCTTGAAGCGAGAGTCCGCCGTCAACCTCGACCACGTCCAGACCGTGGATCAGGCGCGCTTGATCGGCTTCCTCGGTACCCTCAGCGACGCCAAGATGCAGCGGGTATGTCGCGCGCTTGCCGTCGCAACCGGCTGCACTTAAGCGTTTGCCTGACTCTTCACTCTTTCTTTCTGTCTTCTGCCTCCCGCCTTCCCCGATAGGGTAGGATCGGCCTCGCTTCGCATGATTGGCCGCACGTTGTCGCACTGGCGTTGCTACTGGACCAGGTTCGGACTATTGCGGTCGCCGTCTCGCTTTCCGCTGCAACCGCGTCAGCCGCCAACCTCACCTGCAGCGCTTCGACGACACTCGATGCACTGGCCACGTGCATCCGCAACCAGATGCCGGGAAGTGGATCGAACGGTTTCGTGGCCCCGACCGTGAGCGAACAGAACGACTGGCGGACGGTCGTGCGGCAGATGCTCGACGGCTCCTGCAGCTTTGCCTTGCCGGCCAGCCTGGCAACCGCCCTGCAGCTGCGGACCTTCACCGACTCGAGCACCGGCAAGAGCTACTGCCTGCTGATGGAAGTGCTCGACGGCAACAACAACGGCAAAGTGGATCGCGGCTGGGGCACGTTCATCGTGGACCCGAACGCGATTCGCGAAGTCAGTCACCAGGCCCCGCACCCGATCTCGGACAGCACGACCGAGAACGAAGCCATCGGCATCTTCGGCGGAACCGATTCGCGCAGCTACTTGATGGCGGGAGCGCATCGATCGGCCAACAGCGGATCGAGCAGCTGCCAGAGCTCCTACGGACCGGCAGACGCCGCGCACAACGTCAACAACATGTTCCACGCCACGAACCTGGAGCTGCTGGCCTTCTATGGCGCCAACGACTGGCAGGCCATCCAGTGGCACGGCATGGCCGCCGACACGTGTGATGCGGCAGAGGTCTACCTGTCGCATGGCCGCACTGTCTCGCCGGCTGCCGGCGACAAGAACCTCGAGTTGAAGAACACCATGCTTGGCTACCATCCGACGTGGGACCTCGAGGTGCCTGGCACCGGCGCGTGCACCTTGAACGCGACCGACAATACGCAAGGTCGTCTGATCAACGGTGTACCGGCCGCCAACGTCTGTACCGTTGCGGCGTCGAGCTACAACGGCCGCTTCCTCCACATCGAGCAAGACCCGGGTTTCCGGACGCCGTCGGACTGGATTCCGTCGGTCAATGAAGTCTGGAGCGGCGGCCCACCCACGGTGCCGGCTGCGCCGACAAACCTGCTAGCGACGGGCGGTAATGCGCAAGTCAGCCTGACGTGGAACGCCTCGTCAGGCGCCGACACATATCGCGTCCATCGCAGTACGGTGTCCGGAGGTCCATATGCGACAATCGCGTCGAACATCACAACCACGGGCTATGTGGATTCGACCGTCACGAACGGCACGACGTACTACTACGTCGTGTCAGCGGTGAACGCAGCCGGCGAGGGTCCCGACTCGACCCAGGCATCCGCAACACCCCAGGCGCCCACGGTGCCACCGGCCCCGACGGGGCTGACCGCGTCTGCCGGAAAGAAGAAGGTCACGCTGTCGTGGAACCCGGTCTCAGGCGCGACCAGTTACACCGTCAAGCGCAGCACAGTCAGCGGCGGTCCGTATGCCAACGTCGCGACCGTGACCGGCACGGGCTACACGAACACGGGCCTGACGAGCGGCGTCACGTACTACTTCGTTGTATCGGCCAACAACGCGGTGGGGTCCGGGCCAAACTCGACGCAAGTCAGCGCGACCCCACGATAGCCAGTGGAGCCGCTCGCCTGGATCGACCTACAGCAGTCGAGGGGCAGCACTGCGATGAACTTCGAACGCCGGAGGTGATCTGTGCGACCTTTCCGACCCGCCCTACCCGGCCTACCTGTCCCACCCGCCCACCGGAACTCTCTCGAATCAAGCGAGTTCCGGTTTAGGGCGCACTTGCATTCAGCCACGTCACGAACCCATCCCACCGCTGATGCCACGACGCGAGTGCTCGGCGCTTCTTGTCGACGTTCATCGCCGAGTAGACCAGCGAATTCATCGCGATCTGCTTCAGCGATCGAAGATCCAGCCCCCACGCCATGAAGGCCACGTAGAAGTCATGCGACAGCGAGTGCTGCATGATGGCTGGGTCGTCGGTCGCCAGCACGACCGTCAGACCGGCATTGATGTAGTGCACGGCGGGATGATTCCTCAGGTCGGCGACGAACCCGAGAATCTCGTTGCTGATCGGGCAGATTTCGACGGCAATTCCACGTTGTTTGACCATTTGCATCAGCAGCGGATGCTTGATCAGCGTCAAGCCGTGGCCGATCCGAGCCGCGCAACACCGCGTCGTACACATTCTCGTTGTCAACCGAGTTGCTCTCGCCGGAATGCAGGTACGACGGCAGCTCGATTTCACGGCTCTCAGCGTCGCGCCGCGCCGCTAGAATCTCCTCGAGAAAGAAAAGGTTCGAGTGCGTGCGATCCTCCTCTTCGACGAGGTCGAAACCCACGATGCGGGGATCCTTGGCGCGCTCCTTCAGCACGGCCGCGAGAGTCTGCGCGATTCGCTCCCGGCTGGCGGAGCGGCCGGCGGCAATGATGAAATTCGCGTCGAAGTCGGGGTCGCGGCGTTGCGCCTCTCGTATGATCGCTTCGTCGATTCCCTGTTTGCGATGTGCTCTGATCTGACGCCGACAGGCCGCAGGAGCGTTTTCGGAACCATCGTGCGACCCGTGGGTTATCTCGCCTGAACCACGTCGGCCTTTGTCCGGTATCCGAGTCGCGACAGGTAATCTTCGCAGGCCTCCCAGGTGAGACCGAATTCGCGGCACGTCGGCGAGTCCGAGTCGACTCGTGATCTCGCGGATCGTGTCGAGGTCGCGCTCGTCGATCGTGGTCACGATTTCACCAGATCGTTCGCACCCGGTAGTGGCTGATTGGCTCGTTATTCGTGAGGAAGTCCAGGCCTTCGGCGACCGCCTGGGCGATCAAGATTCGGTCGAACGGATCCTTGTGCAGCGTCGGGAGCGCGGCCAGTGCCGTCACATGGCTCGCGCGGATCGGCAACACGCGCGCCGCCACGAGCTCCGTCGCCCGCCGCCACCATGTGGCGAGGTCAGCGATCGTCAACAGGCCCTTTTGTGTCTTGATGACGACCTCCCAGTACGACGCGACGCTGACGATGTTCTCGCCGGCATCGACAAGACGGCGCGCACGTGGCGAGAGATGTTCAGGACATTCGAGCGCCCAAAGGAGCGTG
>JBOGIV010000420.1:0-6156 GCA_050747925.1 Vicinamibacterales bacterium | reverse complement strand
TCACCTTCGAAGATTTCCAGCAGGCCGAGCCGGCGCCAGTCGATGTGCTCCGGATGCTTGTAGAACTCGCGCGCCGTCGCGATGCGCAGCGCGCGGGTGTCGTCCACGGCGTGTGGCGGCAGCTTGACGATCTGCTCGACGGCGTCTTCGACCAGGTTCACGTAGTGCTCGATGTGCTCGTCCTTCGGCGTGAAGCCGACGCCCTTGTTCGCCAAGTTGGGGATGATGCCTGCATCGTTCAGCGTGGCGACCACCGGAAGATGCCCGGCGTTGAAGGCGATGTATTCGTCTTTTTCGATGGCGTCGTACACGCGCCGCTTGTAGTCGAGTTGCCACTGGATGAAGGCCTGCGGCAGCTCCTGGATCTTCAGCTCGCGGATAACCTCACCGTTCTCGACCTGGCGCGCCATTCCGCCCACGATCTCCATCCGCTGTCCAACCCGCACATCTACATCGGTCATGTCTTCTCCCGCACTCGGATATCTTTTGACGATTGGGGAACATTAGCGAAGCTTCGCCTCAAACCGCCCAGAAAAACACGTCGGCTCCGCTTCGCTAAGGGGCAGTGTCTTCATGCCCCGGTCCGGCCTTCGACTCGCCCTCAGGCCGTCCCGAGCATCGTCGATGGACGCGGGGCGGACATCTTCTGCGGCCTGCCAGAAACTTGCTTTCAACTGTCGCCATGCAGGCCTTAGAAGATGTCAAGAGGGGTTGTGGCATCCCTTCGGGTGTCGATGCCGGTCCCGTTCTCGGGCACTGCGCGGCCACGGTGCCGAGTGACCACCCGCAAGCAGCGATTATTGACACCAGCCGACGGCTCGTCAAGCGCGAAGGGGCCTCGTTCGGCGCGAGGCTAGGTGCCACGAGGACCCTGCCGGCTTGGCGGCTTGAACCGTTTTCCCGCTCTGTGATACAAGAGAGCTTGAGAAATATTTCACAATGTCGTTGACCCGAGCCGAGTCGGGCAAAGTGCTCCGACTTCACGCGGGGAGTGTGTAGAGGGTCATGTCGCAGGTATTCCCCAAAAGCGCCAACGCCTGGTCGAAAGCCAGCGTGCTCGCATTCGTCTTCACACTGCTCAGCTTGGGATGGGCGGTGCTGACGTTTCAGCGTTCCGACGTCGTCACGATGGCCAATCAATTCCATGAGCAGCCGGTCCAATTCAGCCATCAGCACCACGTCGGCGGAATTGGCATCGACTGCCTCTACTGCCACACGTCGGTCGAGGTCTCGCCGTCAGCGGGTATTCCACCGACGAAGACCTGTATCAATTGCCACTCGCAGATTTGGAACACGAGCCCGTATCTCGAACCGGTGCGCGCGAGCTTCCGCGACGACAAGCCGCTCAACTGGGTCCGCGTCCACGACCTGCCCGACTTCGTTTACTTCAATCACAGCATTCACGTGAGGAAGGGTGTCGGGTGCGAAACCTGCCATGGCCGCGTCGATCGCATGCCCCTCATGATGCAGAAGTCCTCGCTGCAGATGGAGTGGTGCCTCGACTGTCACCGCGATCCTTCTCGGTACCTCAGACCGCTCGATCAGATCACCGCGATGGGATATCAGCCCGCCGTGGCGCAGTCGGAGCTCGGCCCGCGCCTCGTGAGGAACTACAAGATCGCCGGTCTCGAACACATGACCAGCTGCTCGGTATGCCACAGATGAGTCAGACATCGCCAGGTGGCACAGATTGCCGCGAAGGCACTCCGGCAGAGCCGGGAACACCAACGGTGAGTGCAACACCATTGGACATTCAGGCCATCCGCGCACGCCTCGAATCGGGTGGCGGACCAAAGGTCTGGCGCAGCCTCGATGCAGTCGCTGAAACCCTGGAGTTCAAGGAGTACCTCCACCGCGAGTTCCCGACCAATGCGTCGGAGTGGCTCGATCCGGTCGGCCGCCGCTCGTTCCTGAAGCTCATGAGCGCATCGATGGCGCTTGCGGGAGTGACGGCGTGCACGGTCCAGCCGACCGAGTTGATCGTGCCCTACGTGCGGCAACCTGAAGAGGAAATTCCCGGCAAGCCGCTCTTCTATGCAACTGCGATGACGCTCGGTGGCGTCGCGACGGGTCTGCTGGTCGAGAGCCACGAGGGCCGGCCGACCAAGATCGAAGGCAATCCCGATCATCCAGGCGGCCAGGGCGCGACCGACCTCTTTGCCCAGGGCACCATCCTCACGCTCTACGACCCCGATCGATCGCAGGCCGTCACGCAACTCGGCGAGATTCGTCCGTGGAGCGCGGTGATCTCGGCGATTCGCGCTGGACTCTCGGCGCAATCACCGACCAAAGGCGCGGGCCTTCGCATTCTCACCGAGACGGTCAACTCGCCGACTCTTGCGGCCCAGCTTCAACAGGTGCTTGCGCAACAGCCGGCCGCGAAGTGGCTTCAGTGGGAGCCGATGCCGCGCGACAACGCGCGCGCCGGCGCGAAGCTCGCGTTTGGCCAGTACGTCGAGCCCGTGTACGACCTCACGAAGGCCGACGTCATCCTCTCGCTCGATGCCGACTTCCTCTCGTCGGAGGGACCCAACAACCTGCGATACATGCGTCAGTTCGCGTCCCGACGCCGCGTCGAAGCCAGGGCCGACAACCTGAATCGCTTGTACGTTGTCGAAGCCGATCATTCGCTGACAGGCGCGCGGGCAGACAATCGGCTGCCGATCAAGTCCAGTCAGATCGAGGCCTTGGCGCGCGCGCTCGCGGCGAAGCTTGGCGTGGCCGGAGCTATTGGCGCCGCACCCTCAGGATCGGAAAGCTTCGTGGATGCAGTTGCTGCCGACTTGACGGCTCACCGCGGACGCTCGGCGATCCTCGTTGGCGACGCGCAATCACCAGCCGTTCACGCGCTCGCTCACGCGATGAACGCTGCGCTGACCAACGAGGGATCGACCGTAACCTATCAGCCGACGCCCGAAGCCGTCGCCAGCGAGCAGCACGCGGCCCTGCGCGAGCTCACCGTCGACATCGAAGCCGGCCGGGTGCAGATGCTCGTCATCATCGGCGAGGCGAATCCCGCGTTCAGCGCCCCCGCCGACTTCAAGTTCGCCGAGGCGATGAACAAGGTCGCGCTGCGCGTGCATTCGGGAATGTTCTTCGACGAGACGGCGGCGCGCTCTCAATGGCACATTCCCGCCGCGCACTTCCTCGAAGCGTGGGGCGACGCGCGCACGGTTGACGGCACCGTCTCGATTGTTCAGCCGCTGATCCAGCCGATGTACGGCGGCAAATCGGCGCACGAAGTCGTGGCGACGATGTCGGATCGGCCTGAGCGCAACGGCTACGACGTGGTCAAGGAGTACTGGCAGGCGAACGCGCCGAAGTCGGCGATCCCAACGGCGACACCCAACCTACCGGCTCCCCCGGCTCCACCCGCACCGGCGAAAGCCGCCGCCGCGCCGCCGCCGACAACTGCTTCAGCGACAGCTCCGACGCCGCCGACCGAAGCCGATCTTTTCGAGAAGGGCTGGCGCAAGTGGCTCCACGACGGATTCATCCCAGGCACGGCGTTTGCTCCGGTGAGCGTTGCCGTTGCGGCGGATCTCGGTACGCGGCTTCCCGCCGCGTCATCGGCCGACGGCATCGAAGTGAACTTCCGCCGGGATCCAACGATCTACGACGGCCGCTTCGCCAACAACGGCTGGCTGCAAGAGCTGCCCAAGCCGATGACGAAGCTCGCGTGGGACAACGCCGCGCTGATCTCTCCCGCAACGGCCGAGCAACTTCGACAGCAAAACGGCGACGTCGTCAGCGTCCAGCACGAGGGCCGCACGCTGCGCATCCCGCTCTGGGTCGTTCCCGGCCATGCGAAGGACTCGGTGACCATCACGATGGGCTACGGCCGAGTCCGCGCCGGGCGCTTGGGGAACGAGGTCGGCTTCAACGGGTACACGTTGCGGGGATCGACGTCTCCGTGGTTCGGAGCGGCATCGATTCAGACCGACGGCGCCCGCCACGCGCTGGTGAGCACGCAGGACCACTGGTCGATCGAGGGCCGCAACATCCTTCGCTCGACCAACCTCGAGGAGTTCAAGGCAAGGCCAGCCTTCGCCAAAGACATGGAGCACCCAGGCTCGAAGGGTCGCATCTCGTTGTACCGAGACGGCGAATACAAGAGCTACGCGTGGGGCATGGCGATCGATCTGAACACCTGCACGGGCTGCATGGCGTGCGTGATTGCGTGCGTTGCCGAGAACAACATTCCGGTCGTCGGCAAGGAACAGGTTTCGCGAAACCGGGAGATGCACTGGCTTCGCATCGATCGCTACTTCTCTGGGAATCTCGATTCGCCGGACACGTACTTCCAGCCGATGCCGTGTCAGCAGTGTGAGAACGCGCCGTGCGAGGTCGTCTGCCCTGTGGCGGCAACGACCCACAGCGATGAGGGTCTGAACGACATGACCTACAACCGCTGCGTCGGCACGCGGTATTGCTCGAACAACTGTCCGTGGAAGGTCCGTCGTTTCAACTTCCTGCTCTACCAGGATTGGAATACGCCACAGTTAAAGCTGCAGCGCAATCCCGACGTCACCGTACGCAGCCGCGGCGTGATGGAGAAGTGCACCTACTGTGTGCAACGGATCAACGCGGCGCGTATTCAGGCCAAGCGCGAGGATCGCCCCATTCGTGACGGCGAGATTCTGACCGCCTGTCAATCGGTCTGCCCGACCGAAGCCATCGTGTTCGGCGACATCAACGATCCGAACAGTCGCGTGGCCCGCCTCAAGGCCAGCCCGCGCAACTACACCATGCTCGAAGATTTGAACACGCGGCCGCGCACGACCTATCTGGCCGCGGTTCGCAATCCCAATCCGGCGCTGCCGTCGAATCCGACTGTTGGTGGCCACCACGCGACGACCGAGTCGCACGAGCCGAGTGAGCGCTGATGGCCAATCACGCTGAGTCGTCCGCCGCGGTCCTCGAAGTCCCGGTCATCAGTCCGGGACACGATCTCGAGACCGTCACCGAGTCGGTCGCGCAGATTCCGCTCGCCAAGCGCACGCCGTTTGGCTGGATCTTCGGCTTCATGATGGCCTTCTCGCTCTTCATGGGCTTGCAGATGGCGCTCGGCTATCTGTTCCTCAAGGGCATCGGGATCTGGGGCAACAACATTCCGGTCGGCTGGGCCTTCGACATCATCAACTTCGTCTGGTGGATTGGCATCGGCCACGCCGGCACGCTGATCTCGGCGATTCTGCTGCTCTTCAAACAGCAGTGGCGCATGTCGATCAGCCGGTTCGCAGAAGCCATGACGGTCTTCGCGGTGATTTGCGCCGCGCTCTTCCCGCTGATTCACACTGGGCGGCCGTGGTTGGCCGCCTATTGGCTGTTGCCGTACCCAAACACGATGGGCCTGTGGCCACAGTTCAAGAGTCCGCTGATCTGGGACGTGTTCGCGGTAACCACCTACATGACAGTCTCCGTCGTGTTCTGGTATATCGGCCTGATCCCTGACTTGGCGACGATGCGCGATCGTGCCGTGTCGAGGGTGAAGAAGGTCATCTTCGGCATCCTCTCGCTCGGTTGGCGTGGATCGGCGCGTCACTGGCACCGCTACGAGATCGCCTCGCTGATTCTCGCCGGCATCTCAACGCCACTCGTGCTCTCCGTGCACTCCGTGGTGAGCTTCGACTTCGCCGTGTCGGTGATTCCGGGGTGGCACACCACGATCTTCCCGCCGTATTTCGTCGCCGGCGCGATTTACTCGGGTTTTGGCATGGTCCTCTCGCTCGCCATTCCGATTCGCTCGGCCTACAAGCTCGAAAGCCTGATCACCATGCGCCACATTGAGAACTGCGCGAAGGTGATGCTGGCGACGGGTCTCATGGTGGGCTACGGCTATGTGATGGAAGCGTTCTTTTCCTGGTACAGCGCCAGCCCGCACGAGCGCTTCATGATGTGGAATCGCATGTTTGGTCCGTACGCGTGGTCGTACTGGACCCTCATCTCACTAAACATCGGGATGGTCCAGTTGCTCTGGCTCAAGAGCGTGCGCACGAACTTGAAGCTCCTGTTCGTCATTTCGGTGTTGGTGAACCTCGGGATGTGGCTGGAGCGCTTCGTGATCATCGTCACGTCTCTCGCCCACGACTTCGTGCCGTCGTCCTGGGGGATGTATTACCCGACGCAGTGGGACTTCCTCACCTACTTCGGCAC
>JBOGIV010000419.1:0-15358 GCA_050747925.1 Vicinamibacterales bacterium | reverse complement strand
GATCGAAGTGGGTCATCGAGGCGCCGTACGTGATGGCGGCCGCGCATGAGCTCGAGGTCCATCTGGGTTGGGTCGTGACGTCGTACGATCTTGGCGAGGCACTGGCCAATCTCGTTCAGCCCTTCTGGATGCTGCCGACGCTGGCGATCCTCGGTCTACGCGCACGCGAGGTGATGGGCTACACCTTCGTGGTCTTCCTTGGCCTCACACCGGTCGTGATCCTGCTCGTCACGCTTCTCGGGCGTACGCTGACGTATCCGTTCTGAAATGGTCCTCTTCCCGCGCTGGTCCGCGAGATTCCGCAGTGAGGTGCTAACGAGGCGACCGACCCTTACCGCCAGGTGTCGAGCCCCGACCACTGGATCTTGGGGAGGCGCCTCGGGGGCTCGCTGATTGCTGCCCCGTGGTTCCGATTCCTGTCCCCCGTTCCGACGAGGATTTGTTTCCGGATCGGAAACTACCATCGACCCTGAACAAATCGATCGCAGGCTTTCGGAAGATGCTCGGCGGCTCCGGAAACGGCGGAAGCAGCCCGCTTCGATCGCGCGATCCTCTGAACGGCCGGCGAGGCGGAGGGACACCGAACGGAACGACGAAGCCGCCGCCGTCAAACAGTGGAATGCCGAACGGCGCTTGGGGGGGCGCTGGCTCGAGCAGGTCGATCTCGGGGTGCGCAGGATGCTCCAGAATCCCGGTCGGTGGAGCAATGTCGGGGAAGGGGGGTGTTGACGGTGGAACCGGCGCGGGTCTCAGTTTCAGATCCGCATTTGTGAACGACCGTGGCTGCGAGTCCAGATCGCGTCCAGGGTTGACCTGGGTTGCGAGCTCGGCGAGCGAGACCTGGGCTGGAGCGGCCGCGAGATCCACGAACTGCTCAGAAAACGTCGGTTGACTGCCAGTCGAGGCGACGAGCGAAGTGCCGAAGCTGAGGAAACCAACAGTAGCGACGACGCCGGATAGTGCGCGCATCTTAGACCTCGGTATTCCTGAATTATGGCCTATACGTACTCAGACGGCTCAGATCGCAATTGGCCGGCAATGACAGTTTTGTCGGTGCGACATTGCCGAGATAGCAGCCTGGAATGAAGTAGATGGTTGTCGGCTTCGAGGCTGGTTGCGTCGGCTCGGGAACGGAGAGTGGCGTCAACTCTCCTCGATAGGTGATCGGACGATCGTCGCCGAGCTTCACGTCGAACACGAGCGGCTCGTAACCATGCTCGCGGACTTCGATCTGGTGCGGACCGGACTCCAGCGAGAGTTGGCCGCTCAGATCCCCCATTGTTCCAACGAAGTAGCCATCGACGTACACTTGTGTGGCCCGGCCGGCGCCTTCCAAATCCAGTTGCAGCAGCCCGGTCGCCCGTGCTCTGACAGGAGCGGCGGGAGGCGGCGGCGGTGGAGGTGGCGGCGGAGAGGCGACGTATCCGGGCATCGGAGACTGCACCGGCGCGAAGATGTCCGTGACAAACGGATACGGCACAAAAAAGATCGCCGTTGCCGGGCGCTGGAACGAGTCCTTCGGACGATCGAATCGTGATGGCGCGTGCCGCTGCGGCTGACCGCCTCGCGGTGGCGCTTTCTGGACGTCAGGCCGCGGGCCGAAGGGAGCGAGCGGTAGGCCGATTGGCGTCAGAGGCGACAGGATGGACGGAAGGCCAACGCCGATCGGCGCCATTGCCGGAAACTCGGCTCGATCGGGCATGCGAATCTGCGCCCCCGCCACGAGGGGCACCGCGATCGTCAGGAGCAGCGCCAGGATGGGACGCATTGTCGAGGCCTTGAAATGATTGTACGCCTTAACGGGCGCGATACAGCCGCAGTTCCCCATCGCGACTTTTCACCACCATCTTGCCGTTCGGGCTTACTTCTCCGCTGACGCCGAGTTGGAGACCTCTTTCGTTAATCCGTGGGCCGAATCGTCGGGCAAGTTGAGAGCCGGGCGCGAAACTGGTTCGAGGACGAGCGGCTTCCCCGTCCGGGCGAGAACCGCGGCGGCCATCTCATCTCGGTCGCCGTCAACGGGCCAGGTCAGCACGAGTTTGCCGTCGCGGTCGAACACGTGACGTGGATGTTGTTCGAGACATGTGTCAGCACGACTCATGTTGTGCTCTGGATGGTCGGGATCGCCATCGGCGATGACGAACATTCCGTCACGCGCCATTTCGACTTCCAGACACCCCATGGCTTTGCTCCATCGAGGCGTGCGCGATTCGTCGAGGTCGTAACGGCCATGAAATCCATCAGCCTGGGGTCCCCACACATCAAATGTTGTCAGCTGCTGCGCGCCGCGAAACGGACCATTCCTCATGACCCGCCACGCACCGTCCTCTGACACACGATCGCTGACGAAATAACCCCACGGCGGAACACTCATGAGCCTTTCGACGTCGTGTCTTGTGAACTCCGTCGCCTTGGGGCCGACGCTACTCGGGGCCTGATTCGGCCAGCGGATCGGTAGGCCTCGCAGCTTGCCGGACCAGCGTGTAATCAATAGCGGAGACACCAAGTATCCATGTCCGGCAGCCGTTGCGACCGCGACGCTTCGGCCGCGCAAATCGAACGCGACGTGCATCGGTGTACCCGTCGTCTTCAGGAACGCGCGCTTGCCGGATTGATGCGCGGCCCACACATACTTGTATCCCGAGTCACCCGCGAGTACGACCACATCGCATCCAGGGGATATTGCGAGCGACGAAAACCCGTAGGACCTGCCAGGTGGTCGAAGAAAGCGACTGGTCTCTTGGAGATTCCATTGCCAGAGCGACTTCCCGGCGACGTCCATCACCTTGATCGCGTTACCTGTTGCCACGGCAATGCGGGAGTTGGTGTGGGACCAGACGACTGCCGTGACAAGCTCGCCTTGCGTAAGTGCCCAGTCGAGCTGAAACTCTGCAGCCGCAGGGCCAGTCGCTTGAGCCAGCGCGAACAGCGAGAAGAAGATCTTCGTCACCGGAAGGGGCTACTCGGATTGTAGATGAACCGATCACGGTCTCAGTGGCTACTTGCCATCCTGTCTGCTGTGGCCACTCGTCCCTCTTTTGCTGGGTCCTGTGCGGCTGTCATACGATCCCTTGCGATAGGAAACCAAATGAGGACACGCAAGGCGGTGCTGCTGTTGTCCATCATGGGCGCGGTGACGGTTGGAGCAGCGCGCCTGACCCAATCGTTGTCTGAGCGCGATCACGACGAAGCGGCTCGTATCACCCGCCTTTCGAGTGGGCTCTTTTTTCGCGGTGACGAGGCCGATGCCGGACGACGGCTCGCCGAGATGGATTGGCTCACCGATCGTCTTCAGCGCGAAGTCGACCGCTACATACAAACAACCTTCACCGTCGCGCACGACCCAGATGGGATCCAGCGGCGTCTCCGTACACTCCTCGGCGCACACGCGCCAAATCCCGAGTTCGGTGACCTCCCGTTCACGCGGCTTGCTGGGTTGCGTTTCGGGTCGTCGTTGATCGTGGCCTATACCCTCGTCCGCGGTCCCCATCACAATCTCGCCACGATTCGCGGATATCGGGCCACACGCGAAGGGTTCGAGCTGGTGGCGACAACCGGCGATGACTTCGAGGGATACGGCATGTTCAAGGCCGAGCTGCAATCCCCGATCGATGATGAGTTCTGGCTCATGGCGTGGGGACAGGCGCACACGTTCGACGGGAGGCGCGTCCGCTTTCGCATCTACGCCTTCGATGGAGAGGCCTTCAAGACGATGTGGAGTCCCGAGGACCTTTTCGACGCCGAGGATCCGCACATCACCGGACTGATTTTCTCGATCGACCATCGCGTACGGCAACCGCGGTACGACATTCACGACGAATACTTGCTGACGGCAAGCGGTCCGATCAAAACGAAATGAACGCGCGGGGAAAATGGCGCGGTGGAGGCGACATGGATTCAGACAATCAAGGGTCGATCGATCGCCTGATGGCCACAATCGAGGCCTCTCGCTCAGATCTGGAACTTCTGGCTGTGGCCTGGCTCGTCAGCGCTCAGCAGGCGCCGTCCAATGTTCTGCCAAGCGTTGACGACTTTCGAGGGGAACAGGCGCGGCAGCTCAAGATACTCGAGCGCATGGCGATGCTCGTTCGCGGCGATGATGCTGATCCTGACGCCGAGCACGCGTTGCGCAGGGGCCATGTTGAGGCGGTGCTGCACCGGATACGTGCGGAAGTGGCGAGGAATGCGTGAGCCCTCGCGATTCTCGGCGCTGGTGATGTCGGGTGATGGTGCCGGAGGAGGGGATCGAACCCACACTCTCGCAAGGAGAACGGGATTTTGAGTCCCGCGCGTCTGCCAGTTCCGCCACTCCGGCGTCGGGGTGAACCTCGATTATAGGAGGATCCGATGGGTGGACGCAGGAAATTTCAAAGTTGAAGAGGTCGCCAGTTGACAGTTTTAGTTGGAAAGTTCCAGTTCAGTTGAAAGTTTCAGTTGCGCAGTTTCCCGCGCGAAGACGATCGATTGAACTGATGAACGTTCCGCTCCGCTATTCACTCCTGAGCGTCGACGCCGGATCCACGGCTGCCGCGCGCCGGGCGGGCAGGTAGCTCGCGAGCAACGCGACGGACATGAGCGTTGCGGTGGCGGCGCCAAAGCTCACGAGATCGCTCACGCCGACCCCGTACAGCAGCGCCTGCATCGTCTGCGCCAGCAACGCCGCGAGCACCAGGCCGATCGCAGCGCCAGCTCCGGATAGAAGCAGGCCGCGAGCGAGGACCAGCCTCGAGATGGCGACGCGGCTGGCGCCAAGCGCCACGCGAATCCCGAACTCACGGCGCTGCTGCGCGACCCCGAAAGCGATGACGCCGTAAACGCCAATGCACGACAGGAACAACGCCATCGTCGCGAAGCTGGTGATGAGCGTCAGGTTGAGCCAGCGACTCGATAGCGATCGATCGACGACTTCGGAGAGCATGCGCGTGTCGTAAACCGGCTGCTCGGGATCGATCGCATGCACTGCCTGCAACACGGCCCTCCCAAGATTGCGACTGTCGCCCCTGGCGCGAGCGACCAGCGCCATTCGATCCTGCGCGCGCTGCTGGTATGTCCAATACGCTTGCGGGCGCTGCTCAACGTCCAGGCCGTCGTGCTGGATGTGACCGACCACGCCGACGATGCGGACCCATGGCTGGCCGGCGAATGGGATCCGGAAGCGCTTGTCCACTGCGCTCTCCCCAGGCCATACCGTTCGCGCGATCCGCTCGTCGACGATGCCGACCGGCTCCGCGCCGTCGACGTCGCGTGAGTCGAAGAGCCGTCCCTCCAACAGCGGAATGCCGATGGTCTGGAAATATCCCGGCGAGACCGATCGCCAATCCACCGACGGGAAGGCGTTCCGCTTTGGTTCTGGCGCATCGAACTCGAGTCCGCCAAACGCGCCGACACCTCCGAGCGGTAGGCGGCTCACGAGCCCTGCCGACGCGACTTCGGGAATGGCCGCGACCTGTTCGAGCAGCCGATCGGTGAACGCGGCGACCTGTCGATCGTCGAGATACTTCGAGCGAGGAATCGCGAGCAGGGTTGTAAACGTGTTGTCGACCCGGAATCCTGGATTCACTTCGGTGAGCTTGACGAAGCTGCGCGTGAGCAACCCGGCGCCGACGAGGAGCGGCAAGGCGAGTGCGATCTGCGTCGCCACCAGGACGCTTCGTGCGCGCGACTGCGCACGCCCACCCGTGGTCCATCGGCCTTCTTCGCGAGTGGCGGCTGTAAGATCGGTGTTCCAGGCCTGGCGCGTGGGCAGCACGCTGGCCAGCGATCCGGTGAACATCAGCGCGAGTACCGACACGGTCAACACCGCTCCGCTCACCTGAATGTTCTCGACTCGCGGAAGGTTGGCTGGCGCCAGCGGAAGGAACGCGGCCACTGCCCACGTCGCGATCGCGACGCCCAGGATTCCGCCAACGAGCAGGAGCGGAATCGACTCGGCCAGCGACTGCAGCGCCACTCGACCGCGCGTGGCGCCGAGCGCCAGGCGAACCGCGACCTCGCGCCGTTGTGCAGCGGCTCGCGCACCCAGCAAGCTCGACAAGTTGAGACAGGCAATCAGCAGCAGGCACACCACCGCGCCGAGCATCACGTAGAGAGCCGGTCCGACGCCGGCAACGAGATCGCCGTGAAGCTGGACCACCTCGAAGGTGACGCCCATTTCCTTGTTGAACGGATATGCCGAGGCCAGCCGTGCGCCGATCGTGTCCATCTCGCTTTGCGCCTGGGTCACGTCAACGCCGCGCTTGAGGCGCGCGACCGCCAGGCAGCAGTAGCCGGGCAGCTTTCGTGAAAGCTCATCCGGATTGATCGTCAGCGGCGTCCAGACCTGAAACTCGCGTCCGGGGTATTGAAAGTCGGGCCGCATCACGCCAACGACCAGATGCGGGACGCCGCTGAGGCCGATTTCGCGCCCGACAATTGACGGGTCCGCGCCAAAACGTCGACGCCACAGCCCATCGCTCAGAATCACGCGTCTCTCGTTGCCGATCTCGTCTTCGTCCTCGGTGAACCCTCGACCGATTGCCGGCTCGACTCCCAGCACAGGAAAGAGATTTGCCGAAATGCGCGCGCCGAAGAGACGTTCGGGCTCGCGGTTTCCCGTCAGATTGAAGTTCGCGATATTCCGAACGAGCGCGATGTCGTCGAAGACATGGTTAGCGGCCTGCCAATCACGATGATCGGCGCCGTTGACTTGGATGCGCGTCTGTCCCAGTTTTTGAGCGCGCGTCCAGAGTGCCACCAGACGTTCGGGCTCGCGGAACGGCAGCGGCTCGAGAGCGACGCCATAGACCACGCTGAAGATCGCGGTGACGGCGCCGATGCCGAGGGCGACGACGGCGATGCAGGCGGCGGAGAAGCCGGGCGCTTTTCGAAACAAGCGGGCGCCCTGCGCCAGATCGCGCCCGAATTGCCGAATCAGCGCGCCGGCTCGCGCATCCCGCGACGATTCCTTGTGTGCCTCGGGGCTGCCAATGGTGAGACGCGCCTGTCGACGCGCTTCGTCGAGCGAAAGACCTCGCTCGCGATTGGCCTGCACCTCGCGATCGAAGTGGAACTGCATCTCTTCGTCCATCTGTCGATCGAGTCCCCGCGATCCAAACAGGTCGCGGCGGAGCATGGCGAGACGGCTGATGATGCGCATGACGACCAACCTGTCTATGTGATCCCTGTAATCTGCGTGATCCTTGTAATCTGCGTCATCTACGGCCCTGGCTGTATGGCGTCACCTGCGGCCGGTTGGCTGTGTGTCATCTGCGGCCGTCGAATCTGCGTCAGGCCTTACGGAGCACCAGACCGATGGCGCCTGACAACCTGACCCACGCGACCTCTTCCTGCTCGAGGCGTTTGCGACCCGCCTTGGTCAGCCTATAGAAGCGCGCTCGCCGGTTGTTCTCCGACGCACCCCAATCCGCGTCGATCCAGCCCTGTCGCTCCAGTCGTTGAAGCGCAGGATAGAGCGAGCCCTGCTGAAGCTGTAGGACGTCGTCGGACAGCTGACGAATTCGCTGCGCGATAGCCCAGCCATGAAGCGGCTCGAGCGCGATCGTCTTCATGATGAGAAGGTCGACGGTGCCTTGAACGAGGTCAGTTGGCTTTCCCATTCTTCTTGCTTCTTTCTTCTTTTTTCTTTCTTCCCAAGCTCCCCTTGACTATCTACAAAAGCTAGCCTGTTTCTTGTAGACGGTCAAGGGGGAGGGGAAGTTCCTTGATGAAGAAGCGTTTAGAAACGCACGACTGCTTGGATCTGGCCGACGACTTCGCTGCGCGTATTGAGAACCGACGGCCGTGCGTAGCGGGCGAGCACGGTCAGTTCGGCGTCACTGATCGCACCGAGTTGGCGCAATGTCGCGAGCAAGGCGGGCTCGGAGGCTCGCGTGGCGCCGTCTTCGACTTTGATGGCAATCCCCAGGCGCTGGTTCGGAACACCGGCACAATAGAATCCCTCGGCTCCTACCTTGGCGAAGAGCGATCCAGCAGCCGCGCGCATGAGATCGGAGCATAGACGATCGGTGCCCGCGACGTACTCCGGATGCTTCGTCATTGCGTCGAACAGTCGGCAAGCGGCGGGGTGTCCGTCGGCGGCGGCGGTGGCGAAGCGAGCACAGCCGTATGCGACGGCATCGAGCGGCAACGCGAAGGTCGGCAAACCGCAGCCATCAACGGCGAGCTCGAGGTCGTCGGACGGAACGTCCATCCACTGGCTCAACGTCGCCACGATTCGTTGCTGAGTCGGATGCCGGAACTCATGATAGCCGCCGGTGTTCCACCCGCGTTGTCGAGTGTAGGCGAGCAGCCCGCTGTGCTTGCCCGAGCAGTTGTTGTGAACCCGTGACGGGGCGATGCCTGCGGTTCGGAGCGCTTCCGCTGAGGGCGCATGCATTGGCGGGTGGGGACCACAGGCGAGGTCATGTTCGTCCAGCTCGGCCTTCGCCAGAATCGACCGTGCGGCGGCGATATGAAACGGCTCACCGCCGTGGGAGGCGGTGCAGACCGCCAGCTCTTCCTCCGTCAGGCCGAATCGCTCGACGCCGCCTTCTTCAACCAATGGCAAGGCCTGAAACATCTTGATGGCAGAACGGACGAAGCTCACATGGGCAGGATTGCCGGTGCACGCAGTCAGTCCTTGCTCCGCATGGGCAACGGCAATGTGGACGCGATGACGAGACTCGACGACCTGGCCGCGGAAGACTTCGACGATCGCCTTGCCTGTGTGCATCAGCGAGGCACCCACGCGAGTGCCACGAGCTGCACTGACACGCCGCCGCGCTTGGGTTTGATGAGCGCCCGATCCAGCGTGTCGCCCTGGACATCCCACTGCTCGCCAACCTTCTGAAGATCGGCTTCAAGGGCTGCTTTCAAGGCATCGAGCTGCTCCCGAACCGCATCGATGTTGGCCTTGGCGCGACTGACGTCTTCCGATTCCCGGCCGATCCGGCTCATGCCCCTCGCGGCCGTCGTCGCACGACCGAGCGTACTGGCGCTCACCGCTTTGCGGCCGAGCAGGGCGCCGAGAATGGTGGCGCCGACCGATACCGCGACCTGCATCTTCGCGCCGCTCGCTTGCTCGCTTTGCACTTGCATGGTCTGCTCCGCGCGACGAGCCCGATCTTCGAGCGTGCCGATCTTCGCGGCGTACTGCGCGCGGACCTTGGCCAGGGCGGCATCTCGGGCTTCGCGGACCTCGGCCTGCAGCCGGATTCGGAAATCGCGCTCGGATTCGTCGGGTCTCGAGACCATCCCGGTGCGCGTGCTCTTGAAGAGCTCGACCGCCTGGGATTGTCCGGCCCAGCGGCCAAAGTCCTTCTCCCACGCGGTGTAGCTCTTGGCCTTCGCGGCCGCTGGAGGGATGTCGGCGAAGTTCGCATTCGCCGACGCCGGCTCGAGCTGAAGGTCCTCGGCCTTGAAATCTGCTGGTTCCGCCCGCTCCCAATCGACAGGAACAGCTTGGTCTGTGATCGGCGTGAGCACGACCACCTCGCGCGTGTCGTCGAGCCCGAGCTTCGCATCCGAGTAAACGATGCGTGCACAGCCGACCACCATCGGCACGAGCGTCGGGCCCGACCCAGGCGCAAAGAATTGCCGAACCGCCGGATCGAGCACCGGAGCGGATGCGCGTGATGGTGCGGGCGCCCGCGACTGCTGAGGTGCCGAGGGTTCAGGACGTGCCGAACCCGTAGAACCGGCAGAACCTGTAGAACCTGCCGAACCCGCGAGTCTCCGGACCTCCTCCCGTCCAAGTGGTCCGCGAAGATAGGACAGCGTCCATCGCGTTTCGAACAGCAACGGCTCCTTCTCGTGAACGTTGTGCAGCAGGAATTGCCGCTTGCCAAGGGCCGACAGCAACTTGTCGAGCTCCGCGCGATCGAATCCTGCGCCGGCCGTCGCCGCCGCGCCTTCGAGTCCATCGATCACCCGCGCTTTGTCGCGCTCGGTCTGCAGACGGCCAAGGAACCAGGTTCCGGCGTTGGCGAGTGCTTTGTAGTCGAGGTCGACGGGATTCTGTGTGGCCACCGTCAGTCCAAGGCCAAACGCCCGGGCCTGCTTCAGCAGCTTCAGCAGTGGTGGTTTCGACGGCGGATTTGCGACCGGAGGGAGGAAGCCGAAAATCTCGTCGAAATACACGAGCGCTCTGAGGCTCGATGTCCCACGTTGCGACCGCATCCATGCGACCAATTCGTTGAGCAGCAGCGACACGAAGAACATCCGCTCCTGATCGTCCAGGTGCGCGATGGAGATGACGCTCACCTGCGGCTTGCCATGCGCGCCGAACAGCAGGCGGTCGATGTCGAGCGGATCGCCCTGGAGCCACGCCGCGAATCCAGGAGCCGCGAGCAAGCGATTGAGCTGCATGGCCAGACTGAAGCGATCCTTTGCCGGATAGAACGATTCAAGGTCCAGCACGCCGATCTTGGCGATTGGCGGCGACTGTACTTGGGCGATCAGTGCCGCCAGGTCCAGATCGCGCCCGGCTTTCCACGCCTCACTGAACAGAGTGGACACCAGCACGTGCTCCCGACTTCGAAGCGGCTCGGCATCGACGCCCGCCAGCGTCAGCACGCTCGTCGCGGCCGTTGTGACTCGATCCGACAACAGCTCGTCATCGGCGGCGACCGCAGGCTGCGGCGCCGAGAATGATTTGATGATCGACAGCGGCCGCGCCGCCGAGCTTCCCGGCGTGAAGATGGCAAACTCGGCTGCGTCCCGCAGACGCTGAATGCGCGCGCCATCTTCTCCCCACTCAGCCAGCCCCTTCTGCCATCGCGCGGCTTCGGTGGCGCCGAAGGCATCGGCTGCCAGCCCAGCCTGGCGTGCGTCGTCAGGATTGATCCAAGGCGCGAACTCTGCACCCGAAAGGCCAGGGAACGTCAGCAGTAAGTTGCCGAGGTCTCCCTTGGGGTCGATGGCGATGACGGGAACACCATCGATGGCGGCCTCTTCGATGAGCCCGATGCCGAGGCCGGTTTTCCCGCTGCCGGTCATGCCGACGATCACGCCATGTGTGACCAGATCTGAGGCGTCGTACAAGACGGGCACCTCCCGGCGATTCCGCGTCTCTGGATCAAGCTGGCGACCGAGATAGAACAGTCCGAGTTTTTCGAAATCCATGGCTCGCTATCCGCTGCTCGCAACACGCTTTCTTGATTCGTGGTTCTTGCTTCTTGCTTCGACAGCGTGGCAGACCGTGTTCTACTGCCGAATTGTGCCGTCGGTGCGCCAGAGGTAAAGCGTCTGTGAGCGGTCGTTCAAGTCGACGAATGAATCTACCTTTTCAGCGCGCCAATCGCCCATGCCGAACGAATGCGAGACGATGCGCGAGCCGGGTTTGAGCTGACGGGTCAGAATCGGACGCAGCTTGAGGTTGGAGGCCGACAGAAGATACAGCGTGACCACCGTCGCCTCCGACACATCGGTCGTCATCGCATCCTGAAGCTTGAAGGTGACCAGCGAGGTGACGCCGGCGGCGGCCGCGTTTGCGTTGGCTTCCTTGATGCGCTGCGGGTCGATATCGACGCCAACGCCCCGTGCCCCAAACCGGCGGGCCGCGGTGATCGGGATACGGCCGTCGCCACAGCCAAGGTCGTAGACCTGGTCGTTCTTGCCGACGCCGGCCAAGGTCAGCATCCGATCGACGACATCCTGGGGCGTGGGCACGTACGGGGCCAGGTGAGGCGCGTCGGGACGCCTGGCTGGAGTGCCCTGCCCGCGAACGGTCGGAGCGAGAACCAGACAGACGAGGAAGACGGCTGCAGGAATTCGTAATCTCACGGGTTCAATCGACCGCTAACCATGTGCCGAATCAGGGGTTAGATCAAGGCTCGCTGAGAGGCGAGGATTCACGGAAATGCTCGATTTCCTTAGCATTTCCGTTGAATTGAGTGCACGTCTCGGCTACAATGAAGTCTCCTGTTTAGCGCTCCCATCCCTGCATTACATACCAACTTTCGAATCGAGGGACACGTGGGATTCACGATTGGTGACAAGGTCATTTACCCGAATCATGGACTCGGGGTCGTCGAGAAGGTCGAGGAAAAGACCATTCTCGGCACGACCTGCGGGTTCTTTCATCTGCGGATCCTCTCGAACGACACGACCGTCTTGGTGCCGGTTGCCAACGTCGACAACGTCGGTCTGCGCCGCGCCATCACCGATGACGAGGTCGAGCGGCTCTTCGTGTTGATGGGTGACGGGAAGATCGACAACCACCAGAACTGGAAGGGGCGTTTCAAGGACAACTCCGACAAGATGCGCAGCGGCTCGATCTACGACATGGCCGACGTGCTCAAGAGTCTCACGTTCCTGGCCAAGTCGAAGAGCCTCTCGTTCAGAGAGAAGCGCATGCTCGATCGCGCCAAGTCACTCATCGTCTCGGAGATCTCCGAAGTCATGCGGCTGACGCCGGCCGACATCGAGAATCGTGTCGATCAGGCGCTCGAGCGCTGCTTCACCATGAAGGCTCGCTCGCAGCAGCGCGCGGCCACTCGCGCCAAGGCCGCCCCAGCGAAAGCGGCGCCCCGAGCCGCGGCTGCCGTTCCCGCGCGCCGGCAGGCGCGGGCTTCGTAAGGGTTCCAGGGTTCCAGAGTTCCAGGGTTCCAGGGTTCCAAGGTTCGGTAGTGGTCTAGTTTCGAATTTACATTCGAAAATTCTTGGCTCATGCACACTCCGACCATGCGAGGATGGGCCATGCGTTCCCGAGCAAGCACGCCCAAGCGCCCGCGCGACACGAATCAATTAGCGTGGCAGATCGTCCAAGAAGCGACCGGGCAAGCGCCGAGAGACGTCGTGCCGGAACCTGATACGCGGAACCCTGCCGCTGTCGCGCTGTCCAAGCTCGGCGCGTCCAAAGGCGGGCTAGCCCGCGCTGCCGCTCTGTCACCAGCGAAACGCCGAGCCATTGCCAAGAAGGCGGTCGCGGCACGGTGGGGTAAGCAACGCTAGCCCTGACGTAATACAGGAGGAACGCTTTGGCGAAATCAACCGGCAAACCGCTTGGACCATCCTCAGATAAGTCAACCCGAACACCGGGCGGCCGAGTTCTTGAGCGAACAGTGCCGAGCGGCACCGCTAACCCGAAGAATGAAATCACCACGGCTCCACCAGCCCCACCGAACAACAAGATCAAGAAGGGCATCGCCTAGAAGTTCCTGAGCGTGATCGTCGCGAGATTGCAGGCGAGCGCGACGCCAGTAAAGATGAAGACTCGATTCATCCATCGCGACTTGATCTGGTTGATGGCCGTGTTAGCAATGATCCGTTCCTTCGTCCGGCGAATGTGCCAAGTCGCCATATCTTCGGCGACTTTGGCATCCACGTCAGGGGCTGCGGCATAGTGGCTGCGAAGTTCGCCGACCCATCCCACGAGCGAGTCAGTCGAATCGGTTGCATACTCCCGTGGCCACAAGGCGACGAACGCGCTTAGCGCCGCCGCCACGAGCGCACCGACCGAAACGAACTGAATACCCGTCTCGATAGCTTGCAGGCTCAACGCAGTAAGACTCGCTGATTGACCAGCCAAGAACGTAATCGCTACGAGCGCAATACTGTTCTTCACGTCGATCGTGTCGCCCAGCTTGAAAGTCTGATCGTCGGACAGGTCGAGACGACGAGCGATCTCACGGTTCACCGTTCCCTCCATTCATCCCCTCACTTTCACCGCCCGAAATTGCCAAACAACAACGGCTCAAGAGCGCGTTTCAAGAATTGCCACTCTTGAAGCTCAACCTTATCCACAAGCAGACGGCATTCTCCGTCGTCATTGAGCGTGAGATCCGCCCGAAGCGAAACCTTCGGGTCAAGCCGGTGAGACTCCGCGACGATCTGCCGGTCCTCAAGGAAGAAGCGGACGCCGATGTTGCCGCGAAACGAGCTACCAGACACGCTGAATCCATCGCCAGTGTTTACAAAATCAAACGGGTGAAACACGCGCTCGCCCTGCGTTACCTTCATAGCCTCGACGTCCCGTTTCGCCAGTAGGACGAGGCGCTCAAATACGGTCTTCAGCGAGCACGCCTGTCGCGCAGCCACCCAATCGAAGTCGTCTGGCTTTCCCACTTTTGCATCCTTTTTTCAAGCCATTTTCAAAATGGCCTATTTACTTGCTCGACAAGGTATGTATAATACTTCGTATGAACCGACTGGACATGGCGAGGCGAGCGAGAGTGGTCGCAGCATTGGTCGAAGGAAACAGCCTCCGGGCGACGGCCCGCCTCACGGGCGTTGCGCGTATGACCATCGAAAAATTGCTCCGTGACCTTGGCTCGGCGTGCGAGACGTTCCATGGCAAGACCGTTCGGAACCTGAAAACGAAGCGCGTCCAGGCCGACGAAATATGGGCGTTTTGCTACGCAAAAGCTCGGAACGTCACTCCAGAGATTCGTGAACAGCATCCGGATGCTGGCGATGTCTGGACGTGGACGGCGATTGATGCTGAATCGAAGCTGATGATCTCCTGGCTCGTCGGCAAACGCGATGTTCCAACCGCCAGCTTTTTTATGCGCGACGTAGCCTCCAGGTTGGCAAATCGCGTCCAGCTGACCACTGATGGATTGTCGATCTACATGCACGCCGTTGACGCGGGTTTTTCTGGTGACGTGGATTGGGCGGTCCTGAACAAGGTCTACAAGGGCGGACAAGACGGACGCTTCTCGCCTCCGAAGCTCTCGCACACCATGCGCGCAACGATGACGGGCAGGCCGGACGCGGGCCACGTCTCTACGTCGTACGTGGAACGGTCGAATCTCACGATGCGGATGCACATGCGCCGCTTTACTCGACTGACCAACGGCTTCTCGAAAAAAGCCGAGATGCACGCGCATTCGGTCGCGCTGCACTTCACCTACTACAACTTCTGCAAGGTGCATCAAACGCTCCGCGTCACTCCGGCAATGGAAGCAGGAATCTCCGATCACGTCTGGTCTCTTGAGGAACTCGTTTCGCTGCTTGATTGAGAACCCTGCTCCTTACGACTTCTGTCGAGCGAGGCGCTAATCATCTGGTACGATTTCTTGCTTAGCGGGCGGGGTCTCCCGATACGCTCCCACTCTGTGCGCAATGTATTGATGTTGTCGGCTGACAGTCCAATTATTTCGCCGTCTCGACTCAGCACCATCAGCAAGGATTCGCGTCCAACACCAAAGACGCACTCCGCCGAAAACTTCGCTTCTAAGACGTTGTAGACGGTTTGGCTTGTGTCAACATGCGGACCATGATTGCGGGCTATCAGACTCGCAATCGCTTGGTCGGCACCAGCCCCTATCGCCCAATAGCCAGCCACATTGTGATCGCCGATGATTCCGGGATTCTCTACAGTTAAAACACATCCACGCGCGTGACTAGTGCCAAAACCACATGCCAGCAAGACAACACC
>JBOGIV010000418.1:0-13092 GCA_050747925.1 Vicinamibacterales bacterium | reverse complement strand
TCATTGTGCTACGGACACTGCGAAGTCACGCGGTCGCAGCGGTCTCGACGACCTTAACAATGCTCTACTTGAACGGGTTCACAACAGGAATGCCGCCGATCTCCTCACCGGGGACATCCTCTGAGTAGAGGAGACTGACGCCTGCATCAACGCAGGCGGCGAGAATCATCGCATCCCAGAAGGACACGTTGTGCAAAAGGTGATGACTCTTCGCCTGGTCTAGAACGGCACGACCTGTCGGTACTACCAGCGGGCAAACGCCCAGAAAATCGTTGAGTCGCGCCCAGGCATCGGCCGCCGTGAATCCTTGTCGTTCGAGTTTTCGTGAAGCCGCGACGAACTCACACGCGACTTGCCACAGGATCACTGCGTCCGTGGTGCTTGCAATCACATCCAGCGCGATCTCCTGGCGTGCAGGGTCAGCCTTGTCGCAGGCGTAGATGAGGACGTTGGTATCAAGAGCGATCATGCAACTCCTCACGGGAAGGCAGAGGTCCCTGTGAGAAGAACTGCATTTTCGCGATTCCAGCCTTGAGTCTGGCGAGCGCCGCAGCGCGGTCCTCAGGCCTTTCCTCGACCGTTTCGACGATTAGACGCACGCGTTGATCCTCGCGGAGGCCGAGATCCTCGGTGGGCTTCAGAACCCCCTGGGAATACACCGCTTCGGTGACTTTGGTCATGAGCGCCACTTCAGGACAGCGTACGACTGCGAACGCTGAGACGCAAGCCGCGGCGAGGACCATGCCGCGACAGACGGTTTCGTGTGTGCCATCGCAACAGACTTGCGCCAGGTCGCCAGTTAATGTCGGCGGCACCGCTACCGACTGCGGTGATCGGGCGGGAAAACCACCACCTGGACCAAGCATTCGTTAATGCGAACGCGTCATTTACAACGTGGCGGTCGGACAAAGTGCGAGTTCAGGCGTCGGACGCCAAGGTTGGCGATGTCCGGCACGATCGCCGCCGGCACGTTGCGCGGGCTGCCGCCGCCGAGACCAGACCTGATGGCGACATACTGCCGGCCGTCGATGCTGAAGCTCACGGGAAACCCTGAGCAGAGGTCATCGCGATCGGTTGGGGACGTACCGAAACTCGAGGATCGCGCCAGGGTTCTCGACGCCCTTGGCCGGCCTGCCAGCGCGGTCCTGCGTGTTGCCGCCGACGTCGGTAGCGATGAACACGGCCAAGCCGTCCGGACTGAGCGTCACGTCCCTGTATCGATTCACTGTCTTGAAGAGCTCGCTGTCGTCGGGGTCACCGACGACGGCCGTGCCGTCGGAGGTGAGCTGAATGCGGTAGACCGTGCCGTGCTTGAGACTCGGCATCAGCAGCGAGTGGCTCCAGCCGGGGATCCCGTTCATCGCAGAGTACACGGCGAGACTCGACGGCGCGACGGTCGGCCAACACTGGTAGTACAGCTCGCGCTCCGCGCATTTCGGGTTCTTGAAGTCGTAGCCCGTCGGCACGGTGTGGAAGGTCTGGATTGGCGGGGTGAAGTCGGGATGCGTCCACGCGTTCTCCTGCTGCAGAGGAACGGACGAGGGGACCGCCGGATACGCCGTGAACTTCAACGTCGCGCACGGCACCTCGCGCGACGCGGACCAGTTCGCATAGGCGTACGACTGGTCATCCCGATAGCCAGCGACATGCGGCCACCCGTAGTTCCCGCCCGGTCGAATCACATTGATCTCGTCGTCGGTGTTTGGCCCGTGCTCGGATTCGTACAACTTCCCATCCGGTGCGAAGGCGAGCCCTTGTGGATTGCGATGGCCGTACGAGTAGATGTGACTTCTCACGCCGGCAATCAGCGGGTTGTCCGTCGGAATCGATCCGTCCAGGTTCAACCGCAACACCTTCCCCTCGTACAGCGACCAGTCGCGTGCTTGCACCTGCTCGAGGCTTGGTACGCTCTGGGCGCGATCGGGCTTGCAGAAGTTGGCCAGCTGATTGGCACCGAGATCGCCGATCGTGAAATAGAGCTTCCGATCGGGCCCGATGATCAGGCGCCCGCCCTGATGATCGGTGCCGGCGGGAAGCCCGCCCAGGATGTCCCTCGCGCTGCCGAGCACACGCGTCTGCGAGTCGTACGTGAAGCGTACGATCTTGGTCCGGCGTGTGACCGTCGCCGGATCCGCATCGGCGTCGTAGGTGTAGGCGACGTAGACATGGTCGTTGCCAGTCCCGCGCAGCAGACCGGGGTCGAGCGTCATCCCAAGCAGTCCACCTGGGCCGCCACCACTCACGTCGCTGATTGCAATGACGGTCGTCGTCGATCCGTCCGATGGGCGAATGCGAGTGACGCGTCCGGCGGTCCGTTCCGTGACCCACAAGTAGTCGTCGGGACCCCAGACCACCTGAAACGGATTCGCGAGCCCGGTGGTGACGACACGCTGCACGAACTGCCCCGGATACGCGGCCGGTCCCTGTGTCGTTCCGCGAATGGGTAAGGCGGGCGCGGCCATCGCCGCGATCGCGAAGAGCAACAGATGGCGTCTCACGATGACCTACGGAGTGTATGTTCCAGGCCCGATACTTTCGTTTTCGTTGATCCGCTCCAGTAGTCTACGCCGATGGTGATGAAACAGGCGTTCGCCATCTTCACAATCCTCTGGTCGTCGGCGACGCTGTCCGGCCAGGCGATGAACACGCTGAGCGCTCAGGACAGGGGGCAGGGTTGGCAACTCCTCCTCGACGGGAAAACGCTGGCGGGGTGGCACGTTTCGACCCTGCCCGGGGCGCCCGAACCGGTCCGGCTCAGCCGCCGCAACCCGGTCAGGTCGGGACGCCGAAGCCCTGTGTCGCGGCGCGAGCAGAATCCGCGCCGCCGGGCGCGTCTCACTGGGAAGTCGTCGATGATCTGTATCCTCGAAGCGAAGGCAGACCCGAACGGCCAGCCGGACGAACGCCGCCGATCCGTTTTCGTACGGAGGCCCGTCTCGACATCGTTCGTCAACTCATTCGTCCCCAGATAGTTGCTTCCGTACAGACGACGTCACGAAAGCGTGGTACAGAAAGCAGTTGCCGACGTTGAAAGATGCGGAAGGAGTGTCGTGATGGCCGTGAAATCAATTCCCGATGGGTACTACTCGCTGACGCCGTATCTGGTGTGCAAAGGTGCGGCAAAAGCGATCGATTTCTACAGCAGGGCGTTTGGCGCACAGGAAACCGTGCGCATGCCGGGACCGAATGGGCTGGTCATGCACGCCGAGGTGAAGATCGGCAACTCCATGCTGATGCTCTCGGACGAAAACGCGGAGCGAGGCAACCTGTCGCCAGAGTCGATTGGCGGCACGGCCGTATCGATCATGTTCTACTGCGACGACGTGGATGCGGTATTCAATCGCGCCGTGTCGCTCGGCGCCACCTCTGAAATGCCACCGGCCGACCAGTTCTGGGGCGATCGGATGGGCAACCTGGTAGACCCGTTCGGCCACAAATGGGCCATCGCGACGCACAAGGAAGACGTGTCGCCCGAGGAAATGCAGAAGCGGATGCAGGCCATCGGCACGTAGAGGCGCAGCCACCGTCAGCGCGCCGATGTTTTCGCGCCGACATGCCGCCGCAACCATTCCGCGAGCGGCTGGGCCTCTTTCATCACGCGCGTCACATGGTGGAGTGCCTTCGCCGACGCGAGTGTCGCCGGCGGCAACATCTTGCCCGCGTAGATGTCCTTCATCCGCAGAAGATCGATCCGCGGGTGCCCCTGGTCGTAGCCTTTGGGGGCACCCGACAACATGTCTCGAGCTCAGGGCCCTCTGATCGAGCTCGATCAGTCGGGTCACGTCAAGGCCGGCAGATCCCACTGCGGCCCGCCGCACCGGAGTCGTCTGATACCGGTTCCTCTGTGGACGGCGGGCAACGATCTGATGTACGAGAGCAGGCGCGCCAAGGTGTCAAAGGCTTCTGGCCCGAGCCGGTCGGTGCTTGGGCGACGCCGGTGCGTGCCACCCTGTGCGTGAGGCTTCTGTGAAGGCCATCTGCTATTCACGTTACGGGTCACCCGACGTGCTGCACGTGGAAGACGTGGCCGATCCGGTGCCCCACGATGGCGAGGTCCTCATCAGAGTCCGAGCGGCCGAAGCGACCAAGTCCGACTGCGAGCTGCGCAGCTTCCACTACGCGGTGAAGTGGTTCTGGCTGCCGCTGCGCATCGCGCTCGGGGTGCGCCGGCCGCGGCGCCGCATCCTGGGTGGCTACTTCTCAGGGGAGATCGCGGCGCTCGGTCGCGGCGTCACCGGGTTCTCGGTCGGCGAGGCCGTCTTCGGCTCCGCGGGGCTGCACCTGGGTGGGTACGGCGAGTACGTCGCGCTGTCGTCGCACTACACGATCGTGCCCAAGCCCAGCAACATGACCTTCGCCGAGGCGGCAGCGGTACCGCTCGGCGGCCTCAACGCGCTTCATTTCATGCGTCTGGCGACCATCGCGCCGGGTGAGGCCGTCCTAGTGAACGGTGCCGGCGGCAGCATCGGCGCCCACGCCGTGCAGATTGCCAAGTCCATGGGTGCGGAAGTGACCGGCGTCGATCACGGCATCAAGGAGGCGTTCGTGCGCCAGGTCGGGGCCGATCGTTTCATCGACTACACGCGCGACGATTACACGGCGATCGGCCAGAGGTTCGATGTCGTGTTCGACATGGTGGCGCGCAGCAACTACAGCGCCTGCATTCGCGTGCTCCGCCCGGGTGGTCGCTACCTGTCGGGCAATCCGCGCCTCTCGGTCATGTTGCGGTCCGTGTTCACGACGCGATTCACCGACAAGATCGCCCGCTTCGCGTTTGCCCACGAGACCCGGGAGGAGCTGGCGACGCTCAAGACCATGATTGAGGCCGGCGAGATCAAGTCCATCGTCGACCGCGTGTACCCGATGGCGCAGGCGGCCGATGCCCATCGTCTCGTTGAGAGCGAGCAGCGCCGTGGAGCGGTGGTCATCGAGATCGACTGACGTTGGAGGGACGAACGCGCTCGCGCGTTCTCGCCTTCCCTCATCGGGTCTCGTTTCCCGCTCTTGCGAGCGACTCATTTCCTGTCGGGCAATGCGAACACGTAGAGCGCCTGCCCGCTCTGTGGAATCTTGATGTCCGGCACGATCGCCGCCGGCACGTTGCGTGGGCTGCCGCCGCCGAGACCAGACATGATGCCGATGTACTGCCGGCCGTCGACGGCAAAGCTCACCGGAAATCCCTGAGCCGACGTACCGAGCCTCGTTTCCCACAGTATCTGGCCGGTCTTCACGTCGTGCGCGTGCACGTAGCGATTGATGTCGCCGACGAAGACCACGCCGCCGGCCGTCGACAACACCGCGGTCAGGTACGGCGCCCGCTGCTCGTGCTTCCAGACCTCCTGCATCGTTCGCACGTCGTAGGCAGCCAGCTTGCCGACGTTCTCGTTGCTGCCCGGCATGTGCTTGAAGAGACGATCGCCGCCGGAGTTGCCGCCACCCTCTGTCTGCGCGACGTCGCGCGCCGTGAAGTCCATGCACGATTGGCTGAGCGGCACGATCAACAATCCCGTCGCGGGGTTGTAGCTCATCGCCTGCCAGTTCTTGCCGCCTTCAGTGCTCGGACAAATGAAAATCGGTTTGTCGATCTTCATCTCATAGATGTCGGGCCGGTAGCTCGGCACGCCGGTCTTCGGATCGATGCGAACCCAGATGTTCTGCGCCACCATTTCCTTGAAGCCGAGGAATCTCCCCGTCCGTCGATCGAGCTTCCAGAGCACGCCGGCTTTGCCGGCGTTGAACGACACTTTCTGATCGCCGATGTCGACGAGGACGCGCTCGAACACCTCGTCGAGGTCGAACGACTCGGCGGGCGCATGCTGGAAGTGCCAGGCGAGCTTGCCCGTGTCGGGGTTGAGGGCCACGGTTGAATTTGCATAGAGCGTGCTGTCGAGGAGCGTGAGCTTGCGGCTGAGGAAGTTCCAGGGCTTCGCCTGCGCCACGCCCCAGTAAGTGAGATTCAGATCCGGATCGTACGAGCCCGCGATCCATGTGTCGCCGCCAGCCCGGAAGGTCATCGGCAGCTTTCCCCACGTGTCGCTGCCGGGCTCGCCCTGGCGCGGAATGGTGTAGAAGCGCCAGGCCTGCTTACCGGTGTTGATGTCGTACGCACTGATGTAGCAGCCCAAACCGTCGAAACGCGTGCATCCGGTGAGCCCTTGCAACACCTTGTCGCCGATCACGATCGCGCCACTGGTATTGACGCGGCTGCCGTCCGGCGTTGCGGGTGTGTCCCAGAGGATCTCGCCGGTGCGGGCGCTGAGCGCCACCATGTGCGCGTTGCTCGCCGGCAGAAGGATCTTGTCGTCGGCAATGCCGATACTGCGAATCCCTCCGTAGCCTGGCGCCTGATCGGGGCCGACGCGCGTCTCCCAGATCAAGTCCCCGGTCTTTCCATCGAGGGCTTGAACGAAATTGCTGGGACTCGCCAGATAAATGACGCCGTTATGGACGATCGGCGTCGTCTGGTTGGCGCCCGAGTCGTTCATCGCCCATACCCATTGCAGCTGCAGGTTCCTCACGTTGGCTGGCGTAATTTGATCCAGCGGGCTATAGCTGTGGCCGTGATAGTTGCCGCGGAACATCAGCCAATCGCTGGGCGGCGGGCTCTTCAGCATTTCGGAGGTGACAAGTACGTAGTTCTTCACCTCGCCGCGAACGGTCACGCCTCGATTCGCGGTTGCCCCACCGCGACCCTGGCCGGCGCCCGTGCCTGCGCCCAAGACGAGCGGCATGGCAGCTCGACCGCCAGTCGACGCTGCGGGCGCCTGCGCACGAGGTTGTCCGGTGAGCAGCGCGTTCATCGGCGTCGAAACCGTGGCCGTCAGCGGCTGTGGGCCGGCGGGCGCGCCGTTGATCTCGAGCAGGTACGCCGTCACCGCCAACGTGCCCGCTTCACCAAGCGAACCCGGATTGGTTGGCGGCATCGCTTGAACGAGGTAGGTAAACAACTCGTTCACCGCTCTGGGTCCCCATTTCGCGATGAAGTCCGGCCCCGCAACCGCCGGCGCATCACCTGATCCCCGAAAATCGGCCGAGTGGCATCCGGCGCATTGCTGCGCGTACGTGGCTTGTCCGGCCTGTGCCTGGGCCGCCGTGTAGGCGCCGGCCGCAGCCGGCTGAGCCTGCTGGCCCCCGAGCGAAGCGATCGTCAGACCGACACAAACCGACGACCCGAGGAGAAGCGATGCCGTGTCGCGCGTCATATGTCGCTCCTGACGGCAGCTATGCTACTGCACTGCGCCGCCCAATCGCTGCGTGTCATTGCCGATCACCCAGTCACTGCGCGGCGTGGCACATGCCACGTTGATGGCTTGACCGACGTCAACTCATGCGGCGACTGGCAAATGGTGCCTGCAACGTGCCCGAACGCCGAACGACCAGGGGAGTCCGTAGCGCCGTCAGTCCAGAGTCCAGACGCAGAGTCGATCGGGCGCGCGTGTGATCCCGAGGCCCGTCAGCCGCGGGCCGTCGTGACGCCGACATGCTTCCAGATGTTCTTGATTGGGATTCCGAAATCGCTAAGAATGGAAGCATGAAGACCACCGTAGATATTCCCGATGACGAATTGAAGGACGCCATCCGTTTCACGAAGGCCAAGACCAAGCGCGAGGCTGTGGTCAAAGTCCTCGAGGATTTCAACCGCCGTCGTCGCATGGCGGAATTGGTCAAGTACACTGGCACATTCAGCGACGCCTACCCGTCGAACGATGAGATCGAAGCGATAGACGAGAGCCGCGGCCGGAGGCCTGGTGCCCGTTCTCGTCGATAGCTCGTTATGGGTTCAGCAGCTCCGAAAGAGCGGTGACCCCGCCAAACGCGACCGCGTCAACGCGTTGCTCGAAGCTGGCGAGGCGGCGTGGTGTGCGCCGGTCCGCCTTGAATTGTGGCGCGGCGTCACCAACGACGCGGAGCGAAAGACACTCCGCCGCTATGAAGCGCTCTTGCCTGATTACGAAATCACTGTTGACACGTGGGAGCGGGCGATCCGGCTCGCCGATCGGGGGCGGGCGGCGGGTGTGACCGCGCCGCTCGCGGATCTCCTCATCTTCGCGTGTGCGGCACTCAATGATCTGGAAATCGCGCACGACGACGAGCACCTCGCCGCTCTGGCCAAGATCAAGGCATAGCTCCACGGCCAGCGACGCGCCGACTCGCGTTCAACTGTCCTGCGTGTCTGAGCCTGAGCTGCCACCGCGCTGATCAGGCAGGGTCGAAGGTTGTCACGTGTAGTGCGTCACTTCACGCGGCTTGAAGTGGCGACGTTCCCGGTCCCGCTAAGGCCTAAAGCAGTTGTTGATATGAAGGCGATCGACAGCGCGCGTGTTCAGCGTCGCGGCTGCCGGACCGGCGCTGGCGTGATGGCGTCCCAACGGGCATCGCCGGTCTGCCTGTAATCGCGCGGTAGCGTGCTCCAGTCGGGCCGCGTCATCCCGTTCAGATCGTAGACGACCTTTCCGTCCCGGAGCGTCAACTCGCATGTCAACTTCCGTGTGCCTTGCAGCCGCGCGCCATACGAGTCGACGAAGCCGAAGCTCCCGGTCTCGAGCCGAAGCACGGCGATGTCCGCCGCTGCATCCGCTGACAGGTGGCCCAGCTCTTCGTGCTTGATCTCACGCGCCGGGTTCCACGTCGACCAGCGCACCACATCGTCGAGCGACATGCCCATCGCCAGGAATTTGTCCATCACGTTGAGCAGGTCTTTCATTCCCGAGTTCATGCTGCCGATGTGCAGATCGGTAGAAATGGAATCGGGACGGAATCCTTCTTTGATGGCGGGCACCGCAATCCGCCACGCAAAGCTGCCACCTCCATGCCCGACGTCGAAGATCACGCCACGCCTTCTTCCTTCCGACATACCCGGATTCACCTGGCCGGAGTCGTCCAGTTCATTGCGAAGCCCGGAATACGCATGCGTGTAGATGTCACCGGGCCGCAGCTTCTTCGTGACCAGCTCAGCCATCGGACGCTCCGGGCGGTTGGCGCCAAAGTCCACCATGACCGGAATGTTCGCGTGCGTGCCCGCTTCGACGGCGCGCTCGACCGGCGCCCACTCGGGACCGGCATAGTGCGCCGTCTTGATCCCGACGATGAGGCCTTTGTGTCGAACCGCCATGTCCGCCGTTAGTCCGGCGTCCATGTCGGTGAGATTCTGCTCGAACTTCTCGCCGCGCATGCCTGCACCAACGATGTTGAGGAACGCCAAGACGCGCGTCCTCGAGCGATCGATGATGCGATCCTTGAAATCGTCGAAGTTCCTCCAGCCCGACGACCCCGCGTCCACAACTGTAGTAACCCCTGCCCGTAGCGTGAAGCCGTCTGGATACAGGCTGTTGTCACCGGCATAGGATCCGCGTTCGCCCGTTCCGGCGTACGCGTGAACGTGAATGTCCACGAGCCCCGGCGTAACGTAGAGTCCCGACGCATCGACGACTTTCAAGGCGTCCGCAGCATTTATGTTCGCGGCGACCGCTGCCACTTTTCCGTTCGCAATCGCGACGTCACGAACCGCGCTGATGTTGTTCCTCGCGTCGATCACGTGGCCGGCCTTCAGCAGGAGGTCGTACTTCTGCTGCGCCGACACCTGAGTCATCCCAGAAATGACCAGACACACTGCAGCCGCTTGGAAGAGTCCAAAGCCGGAGCTCAGCTGAGTGGAGTCGGCCGAGTGACCTTCCGCCTTCGCAAATGCTTCGGCGGACCGCCGTAGCCTTGGCGGAGGCTGGTTGGAGCCACGCCGTTGAGATGGCCGACAACCGCTCCGGAGGCGGGGACAGGGCGCTGTTTGAGCGAGTCGAAGGCGAGCGAGTTCGCCCAAGGGCTTGAAGGGGCCGAAGGAGCGGTTGACCGGCGGGGCGACAGGAACGAGGACGACTCTACTCAACTGAGCGGAGGGAATAAGCTGCATGACATCAACCTCGTCGATAGTCGTGCCTTTTGGCCGTCCACGTCGCGGTGAGGTACTCACCCATGTCGAGCGTGCCCGACATGGTGTCGCCATCAACTGTGCCAGTGAACCGGAAGCTCAACGCGTCTCCATTGCGTTCGGTATACGAACTGGCGATCTGGACGGTGTTGCCTTCGATGGTCCCGGCGAGATCACGCGACACGAAATCGCCTTGGTGCGACCCTTCGAGCCGACTGCCGGCCTGTTTGAGGTGCAGTGTATGCATTGAGGCGCTCGCGAGGTATGCGTTCTGCACGTCCCACTGACCGCTCACGTCTGACGCCGGCGCGGCGACGCGTGTCGGCGCCGCCTGTCGAGGCGCCTTCGACAGCGTCGCGTGGATCTTCTCGGCGACAATCTTTTCTTCGCCGCTGGCCATTTGGTACGGGGTAATCGAGATGCTGGCTTCGTCGCCGCGGTCGCGTCCGCCCGGAGTCGCGATGCGCGGCTCGGTGTCGAGGAGATGCCGCGCGAGCTCGGCGCCGCTGATGCCGAGGCGCCGCCGATCCCATCGAATCGTGAGCGACGGCGTCCGGTTGGACAGCGCCGTTGTCTCGGTGATCGACGTGGCGACGCCCTCAATCCTGGAGACCTCGGTCGCGATGGTGGCGAGCCACGCCATCCATCGCTTCCATTCAGCTTGATGGTCCCTCTTCACCCACATCTCGACGGCCATGAGCATCCCGATGGCTTCTTCTTTCCCGACTTTCATGGAGCGCGCGAAACCATGATGCGGCGCACTGTGAACCCACGCGGCCCGGACCAGATCTTTGCGTCCGAGGAGGAGACCTGCGCTCTGAGGGCCGCGGAGGCACTTGCCGCCGCTGTAGGCGACGAGCGTGGCGCCGTTTTCCAGGTGCACGTTCGGAACCGTCAGGATCTCCGCCGCAGCATCGACGAGCACGGGAACCCGTTTCTGATTGGCTAGTTGTGCAATCGCGCGCGTGCTGAGCGGCCCGTTGTCGGCTTCGGGACCGGCGAGGATGTAGACCATCGCCGTACGCGGGCCGAACGCCGCGTCGAGCTCCTCACCGGTGCCAACCTCCAGGATTCGCACACCGACGGCACGGAGGGCGGCGTCATACACATTGCGCGAGTGCTTCGGAACGATCACTTCATCTTTCGGAAAGCCGGTCAGATTGGGAATGCGCACGTGAAGATCGGGATTCCCGCCAGCGACGCACGCGGAGGTCGCATGGGTCAGAGCCGCGGCGCAGCCCGACGAGACCATTCCCCATTCGGCGTCGGTCAATTCGGCCAGGCGGGCGCCGATGGCCGCCATCAGTTCATCCAGGTGCACATGGTGCCGCGCCGCGGCGTCGATGGCCGCGCGCACCTCCGGCAGCATGAGGGAACCACTGATGATGGTGAACGTGCCGCGCGCGTTGATGAGCGGGCGAACGCCGATCGATTGATAGATGTCCGCGCCGACGCGAAGGCCGTCCATCGCCGCAGGCGCCGCGGGTGCGGCCGCCGGGGTCGCAGCCGCCAAGGTCGTTCCGCGGAAGATCGCCGGCAGCGCGAGCAGGGTCGATCGGCGAAACAGCTCGCGGCGGCTCAGGTTCTCGGCGCCGCGTTTCCAATGGCCAGTCAGAGTGCCGAGCATGGGGTCCTCCCGCCTTACAGCGTCGCGATAACGTCAATCTCCACGAGCGAGTTCCCGGGAATGCCGCCAGCGGCTGCGATCGTCGTCCGGACCGGAGGTTCGGCGCCGAAGCGCCCCTGAAACATCTCGTTCATCCCCGCGTAGTCCTTCAGGTCATTCAAGTACACGTTGCACTTCAACACCTTCTCCATCGAGGATCCGACCCTCTCGAGCTGCTGTTGGATCTGATCGAGGACGGCCTTGGTGTGCACCTTGATGTCGCCTTCGGTGTGATACCCGACGCCAGCGATGAACACCAGATTGCCGTACGACACGGTGCCGTTGAACAGCGGCGGCTTCTCCGGCTTTCGGCCGTTTCTGTAGTGGACTCTCTTGACGGGCTTCTCGCCCTGTGCGGCAGCTGACGCCGGCATCGCCGCGGCGGTCACGGCCGCGGCCGCGGTCATGCCGCGCCTGACAAACCCACGCCGATTCGGTGTGTTCATACAGCGCTCCTGATGCGCGAACTTATCATCAGCCTTCGCTCATGAGCCAGTGCGAAGGCGGTCTCGCCGAGGCTTCCCCCGTCCAAACACCGCCTACCGGGAACCGCACTGGTCTATGATCCGGCTCTCCACCGACTCCAGCCATGGCCGAGGACTCCGCTCCAGCCGATGCGACCTGTCAGCTGCTCAAACGCGCAAGGGGCGGTGACACCGAAGCGCTCGACCTGGCGCTCACGATGCTGGACGAAGCTGTCTCTCGCAGGGTTTCGTCTGTGTCGCCTGTTACGGGACCTCGTCGCTTCTCGAGCCGGTTCGGGCCCTGCCGGGATATCGAGACGTTCGAGCGCGAGCGTTGAATCGTCATCTTGCGTTCGGCCGGCGCTTCGAGCTGCCCGCAACCAGGTTGCCTTGAAGCTGCTACGGCTTTTCTGGCTTGCCGCTGTCGCGGGGATTCTCGTCATCTACGCGCTGGCAGTTCCCCGTTGGTTCGATGACCTGCACGTCGCGGCCACGCAGGCGGCGGACCCCGCCACGTACAAGCTGACAGTGGCCGAAATCGCCGCACTGGAGCGACGGGGAATCAGTCTTGATGTGTACGCAGGCGCGGTCGTCGCGGTCGAGAGCGTGGCCGTCGTCCTCGCGGTGATCGTCGCTGGCGTGATCTTCTGGCGCAGGAACGACGACTGGCTGGCACTGGCCGTCGGGCTCTGGCTGATTCTGAGTCCCACCAACGCGCCTGTGCCACCGGGCGCGGTGCTCGTTGACGTGCATCGCGCGTGGTTCGTGCCGGTCTACGCGTACTACGCGCTGTTCATGATCGCCCAGATGCTAGCGTTCACGCTGTTTCCCACGCGCCGCTTTCACTCGCGCTGGCTGGGTCGGCTCGCCCTGGGCTGGACGCCCGTCGCGCTGCTCGTGCTCCATCCGCGCCTCACCTGGGTCGAGAGTCCCCCGGCGTTCGGCGCCGCGATTGGCTCGTGCTACGCCATCGCCATCACGGGGACCGTCCAGCAATACCGCCACACCGCGACGGTTGAACAGCACCATCAGGTGAAGTG
>JBOGIV010000417.1:0-4432 GCA_050747925.1 Vicinamibacterales bacterium | reverse complement strand
CGTGCACGCCCACCCAGACCGCTTCCCTGGATTCATCGCGTCGTTGCCGCTCAATCAGCCGGACCAAAGCGTGGCCGAGCTCGAACGGGCGGTGCACACACTCGGTGCGCTTGGCGTTCAGGTGTTTTCGAATGTGAACGGCCTGCCGCTGGATGCCGAGCGATTCTTTCCCCTGTTCGAGACGGCCGACCGCCTCCAGTGCCCGGTACTGCTGCACCCGGCGCGTGGTGCCGCCTTTGCCGACTACCCCGGCGAGACGAAATCGAAGTTCGAGATCTGGTGGACCTTCGGCTGGCCCTATGAAACCAGCGCCGCGATGCAGCGCCTTGTGTTCTCACGCCTCTTCGATCGCTTGCCGAGCATCAAGATCGTCGCGCACCACCTCGGCGCGATGATCCCGTACTTCGAAGGGCGGGTCGGTTATGGTCTGGATCAGTTCGGCGCACGAACGGCCGACGAAGATTACGGCGCGTTGCTCGCGTCGATGCCCAAGCGCCCCTACGACTACTTCAAGATGTTCTGGGCCGACACGGCGGTGTTTGGCAGCGCGGCGGCGACCGAGTGTGGCTTGAAGTTCTTCGGTCCCGATCAGGTCGTGTTCGCGTCGGACGCCCCGTTCGATCCCGAAGGTGGCCCGTTGTACATCCGCGAGACCATCAGAGTGATCGATCAGCTGGCGATCACGCCAGGCGACCGCGACAAGATCTATCGGCGGAACACCGAAAGGCTCTTCAATCGATCGTTCTGAATGCGCTGACGCTCCCCTATCGCGTGGCACCCTCGAACACGATCTTGCCGCCGACGATGGTCATCACCGGCTCCAGTTCGTCGATTGCGTCGTCGGGCACAGCCAGGTAATCGCCGCTGAGCACGACCAGGTCGGCGTATTTGCCCTTTTCGATCGATCCGAGCATCTTTTCTTCACTGATGAAGCGGGCAGGATTGATGGTGACCATGCGCAGCGCCTGCCGGCGGTCGACGGCTTGATCGGGTCCCCAAACGCGGGCGCGCGTTGCGGCGGCCTCCGCTCCAGTGCCGGCACGTCGCGCTCGCTCACTGCGCGTGGCATAGCGGGCCATGCGCGTGACGAAGCGCTCGACCCGCCACAGCGGCGGCTCATCGGGCTTGCCGCCTTCGAAATGCACGTTGAGACCGTTCGCCACGAGATCCTTCACCGGCTGAATCGTCGCCAAGCGCTCGCCATACTGTGCGAACAACATCTCGTCGCCGCGCACAACGCGCGGGCTCCAGATTTCCGAGTTCAATCCGTAGGCAACCGAGTCGCCGAGCTGCTTGGCGAGAGCGATCGATTGTTTGTCCCAGATGACGTTGTGATCGAGCGCGTTCCGCCCCAGCATGGTGTGGACCTTGATGCCGGGCTGCGTCTGAGCATCGGCCAGAGTCTGCAGCACGATCGTCATCGCCTGGCTACCCATGTTGTGGTTGCCGCCAATGTTCCAGCCGTGTTTGCGCAGTAGTCCAAGCGTGCCGGCTTCGGTCTGCTGCCGCTCCGCCTCGGTCAAATCGCCCCAGTGACGCCCGGTGAACGAGGTGCCCGTCCACTTGTTGGTGCCGAACGGCGATCCAGCCACGGTCTCGTGGACACGCAGCTTCGGCTCATTCGTCAGAATCCCGCCGTCATCCGATGCCCCATCGACAGGACCAACGGCCGCGCCGACGATACGCAACACGCCGTCACCAAGCGAGAAGTTGACGAGGTTCGGCGTGCGGCGCAGGAACTGGTCGGCCAGCGGATTCTGACGCGCGAAATCAAGGTCGGGCCTGATGCGCAGATCGAGCCGACCCTGGTGATAGAGCTGGTTCATGATCGTCACGGTGTAGCCGCTGGCATGGCCGGTCACCGTCGTCACACCGCCGCGGAGAACCTTCTGATTGAGGTCAATCTGGTCCTTGAAGATCTGTTCGGTCAGCTCCGGCCAGTCGCGCAGGTTCCACCCGGCCATTCCAATCGCGGCGCCGAAGAGCTGTCCCGTCGGCTTGCCGCTGGCGTCTTTGATCACGCCGATGTGGTCGCGTGGCAGGCCGGCCACGAAGGCGTTGTTCAGCATCTGCGTGTTGACGATGCCCTCGGAGCTCGAGAGTGAGAGCATCAGCGGATTGGCCGGCGCGAGCGCGTCGAGATCCGTCGCTTTCAGCTTTGAGAGCTCGGCGATCCACTCGTCGGCCATACGCACGAACACTGGGCTACCCGGCGAGGCTTCACGCACCAGCGTGCTCACCTGTCTGAGCATTTCGGCAACACTGTCCCCGCGCACCTTCACGCCGACCTTGCCGTTGACCATCGTGTCTTTGTAGAGGTCGCCTCCGGCAAACGCGTTGTCGCCGTCGCTGTCGATAAAGCCCGGCACCACGCTCTTCCCCGCCAGATCGATCGCCCGTGTCGCGGGTCCGATGAGGCGCCTGATGTCGGCGCTCGAGCCCACCGCGAGCACGCGGCCGTCTCGAACGGCGACGGCTTCGGCGATCGTGAACTGCGCGTCCACGGTGAGAATCTTGCCGTTGTAGAGCACAAGCGTCGGGTAGGCGAGCAACTCGGCTGGCACGGCTCCGCCCGGCTGCGCCCAAACGATGGGTGGCAAACCCGCAAGCGATGAGAATGCAACGAGCACCCAGGCGACGCGGGCGACGACTGATCGTGATGCAGCAGCAGATGTCATACGAAGTTTCCCCAATACGGTTTTTCTAGAGCGGCCGCGGCGCGGCATCGCGGAGTATATCGCGACCCCCATGCGGCCTCGGCTTGACAACGATCTCGTCGCGGCACAATCGTAGTCGGCAGTCGTGTCGCCCGCCGTCCATCGCTATCTCCCCACGAGTGCGGGGCTCTTTCGACTAGCGACAGCGCTTCTCGCCACCACCATGATCTGGTCGGCACTCTCGACCAGCGTCCGATCGGACGACCCGGTTTCGAGCAACGTCCGGTTCAACCGAGAAATCATCCGTATCCTGCAGCGGCGATGCCTGTCGTGCCATCTCCCGGGTGGGTTGTCGATTCCGCTTGGTACCTACCGGCAGGTTCGCGACTGGAGCCGCGCGATTCGCGAAGAACTCGTCGAGCAACGGATGCCTCCCCGTAGTGCAGCGCCGGGATACGGACGGTTCGAGAACGCGCCGGGTCTCACCTCGCGTGAAATGGCGACCATGCTTACCTGGCTGGATGGCGGAATGCCGCAAGGTGATGAAGCCGATCTGCCCGCCTCCCTCGAACCGATCACGGGTGAAACGCCACGCGACGCGGCCGACCTGCGGCTCGATCTGCCGGAACAGCACGTCCCGGCGCTCGAGGAACTGGTCATCCGCCGCGTGACGATCTCGACGACACTCACCGCAGATCGATTGGTGTCTCGCGTGGTCGTGCGACCCGGTGTGCGCGCCGTGCTGAGAGGAGCACTCGTCTATCTGGGGCCGGACGAGCAGTCCTGGGTTGGAGCGTGGCTGCCGTGGCAGCAGACATTCGCGTCGCCGCTGTCCCGCGGATTCCGGATCTCGAACGGTTCTGCGTTGAACGTGGCCTTGTACTACCGCGGTGGCGAGCAGCCGATTGTCGATCGGCCCGCTGTGGAGTTGCACTTTGCGGAGAACCGCCAGCCCCTGGACACTCTGTGGATCGACACGACGGATGCCAGCGTCGGGTCCTCGCCGTCGGGCGCCGCGCGCACCGGCCGCCTGACGCTGCCGTCGCGCACGACGATTTGGGCGCTGCACTCCATGGTCCGAACGGCGACCGACTCGCTCGAAGTGCGGGCGCGACGACCCGATGGGTCGATCGAAGTTCTGCTGTGGATGCCACGTGTGCAAGACGAATGGCCGAACGTGCTGGTGTTGCAGGAGCCGATGACGTTTCCTGCGGGAAGTGTGCTGACCGTTTCAACTCGCGCTCGCGATAGCGGTGGTCCGACCGACCGGGTGATGATCGCTGGCTGGCGTGAGACCGAGGCTAACGCGCCGCCGGCGAGGCAACCTCCACCGTGAACTGCACCGTCGACACCGTGCCCTTTCTCTTGATTTGGGTCCAGAGCCGATAGCGACCTGGCTTCGGCACCATCGCCTTGAAGGTCAGAACCGGCCCGCCCTTCGCGGGAACGCCGCTGGAGGCAGCCTCAGGTAGCAGTTCCACTGGATGCGCGTGGACGTAGTGCAGCGTATCGGCGCTCATGACAAGCGTGTGGCCAAACGCGCCGAGATACGGTTCGACATCGGTGACGGGCGCCCCCGTGGCATCCTCGAGCTGATAGCGCAGCGTTTCTTCACGGCCAGCCACCAATCCGCCCGGCGGAAACGAAAGCGTAACGCTCATCTCGCCGATCGCCTTTCGCCACGTAGTGTCCGCGACCAGGTTCGACTGCGACGATGCCAGGTCGCCGTCGAATCCGGCCGTCGCGATCACGCGCGGAATCACCTGAGGTGAACC
>JBOGIV010000416.1:0-17649 GCA_050747925.1 Vicinamibacterales bacterium | reverse complement strand
GGACGGTGTCGGACCGCATCTTGAGCCCCTTGATGTACGACGTCGTGACCATGCCCTGCTGCATTCCCATGCCCTTGCCGGACACGTTCTGCTTGATGGTGACGTCGGCATACGCCGCCGTTGCGGCGGCGAGCGTGAGCACCGCAGTGAGGATTGCGCGCTTCATCAACATGTCCTGATTATAGTGTCTGACACCGCGCTGAATTCCCGTGCGGCGCCGGACACTGTTCTCACTACTGCTGACTCGTCGTCGTTCGCGGCTTGGCACTCTTCGCCCACTCGTTTGCCCAGTTCAGCATTTCGGTAATCGTGTGCAGCACCGACTCTCGCGCCACGTAGCCATGCGCTTCGTACGGAAGCGTCACGTAGCGGACGGTCGCTCCGTGCCCGCTGAGCGCGCGATAGAGCCGATCCGATTGAATCGGGAACGTGCCGGAGTTGTCGTCGGCCTCACCGTGAATCAGGAGAATCGGCTCGTTGATCTTGTCGGCGTAGAAGAACGGCGACATCTGCCCGTAGAGTTGCGGCACTTCCCAGAAGGTTCGGCGTTCGTTCTGGAATCCAAACGGCGTGAGGGTCCGGTTATAGGCGCCGCTCCGCGCGATGCCGGCGCGGAAGGTATCCGAATGCGCCAGCAGGTTGGCCGTCATGAACGCGCCGTAGCTATGGCCGCCGGCGATGACGCGCTCGCGATCCACGATCCCCATCGACACGGCCTTGTCCACGGCCGCTTGCGCACTCGCGACAAGTTGTTGCACGTAGGTGTCGTTCGCCGTTTCCCCAGGGCCGACGATTGGCATCTTGGGGTCATCGATGATGGCGTAGCCCTGCGTGAGGAACAGCATGTGAAGCGTGCTCCACCCGGGCACGGTGAAGCGGTACGGTGATCCTGTCACCTGGCCCGCGAGTTTGGCATCGGTGAACTCCTGTGGGTACGCCCAGAGCAGCGCCGGCAGCGGTCCTTTGTCTGGCGTCCATCCTGGCGGCGTGTGAATGGTGGCGCGAAGCTGCACGCCGTCAGGGCGTTGATAGGTCACCATCTGCGACTTGACGCCTTGGAGCGCCGCCGCCGGATCGGCGTATGAGCCCATCGCTCGCCGGCTCCCGGCCTCGCGCCCTCGCACGAACACATTGGGCGGCGAGCCCCGATTCTCATAGCGAGACACGAACTTCGAGCCATCGTCCGACAGCAGACCGATAACGGGCTCGTAGTGTCCGATGTCGGTCTGGAAGAGTCGTTCCTTCGCGCCAGTCTTGATGTTCACTCGATCCAAGAATGGCCGATCGCCATCGGGCGACGAGCCGACCCCGGTGAGGTAGATGTGGTCGCCGCTTTGGAAGATGGCTTCGCCGTTCGAGGCACGCGCCTGGCGAATTGGAGCCCCAGGATTGCCGTACGAGTCCTCGGTGCTGCGCTCCCACAACTTGCGCGGCGTTGCGCCCGGCGTATCGATCACCGACGTCCGCGTGGAACGCGTCGGACGATTGTTCTCGGTCAACCAGCCGATACCCGCGGTCGTCCATGTGATGCCGGCGAACCGCCATTCCGTGCGAGCAATCTCGGTCGGTTCACTCGAGAACGGCGCCGCGAGTGTGAGCACTTTGTCCCGGAAGGGAACCTTCGCCCGTGGATTGCCTCCGTCGAGCGCTTCGGCCCAAGCGACCGTGGCGGGCTGAACAGGATGCCACTCCCATTCACGGGGACCGGTACGCACACCGCCGCTCGGCACTTCATTGGCCAGGGGCAGGTCCGCAATCGCTTTCACGAGCGTCCCGTTGCGATCCCAGATTTCGACCGAGGTCGGGAACGCCTCGTACCGATTCAGCCACGAGAACGGCCGCTTGATGCGCGCGACGAGCGCGTACTGACCGTCCGGCGACGTGCGGAAGTCAGTAAACATCGCCGGCCGGCCGATCGATGCGCGCTGGCCGCTTACCGCGTCCACGATCTCCAACTGACCGGTCACGAGGTACTCGAACACAGCCTCGCCGTTACGGCTCGTCAACATGTCCTCGAACGTCGCAGCCGGCGCCACCTTGCCGCGGTTCTCCTGGATGTTCGGACCCATTGGGCCTTCAGGCATGGCGCCCCGGCCGGCTGGCACAAACGAACATAACAGCGCCGTGCCTGGCCCAATCCACGAGCAAGGCTGAAGGCCTAACGCTCCGTTGAGCTGTGCCGGCGTTACGGCCCTGGCTTGAGCGGTGGCTGTCGTGCCGACCCACAGTTCGATGCCGTTGTCGCGCGTGTTCGTAAAGGCAAATCGGCTTCCATCGGGCGAGAACCCCAGCCACGAGATGACCGACGAGGGCGGCAGCGTGACCTTGCGCTCGGATCCGTCAGCGACGCCTCTCAGCGAGATGCCGCGATAGCGATTGTTCGATCGATGCGGCCCGTTCGTGCGGGGGTTGATCCGCACGCCCGCCAGTCGCAGCATCGGCCGCGACAACTCCGCGATCGTCGGCATCGCGGCTCGCTCCAGCTGCGCCACCGTGTCCCGCGCGGGACTCAACTCCGCCGTTGGCGGAGGCGTCGCGTCGATGAGATCGATGATGACTTTGGGTGGAATCAGATAACCACTGCCGGTCGACGAAGTCGGCGTCTGAGCCTGGAGGGCTACCGCCGAAACCGAGAGCGCCAGCGCCAGGACCAGGAATCGCCCCTCGACGTTGCTCGGGGCGATGGTGAGCTTGTCGAACCATCGACGCATGGGAATACCCCCCCTTTAGGAGAGTTCGATTGTAGAAGAAAGAAGAAAGAAGGACGAAGTAAGAAAGCGAGTCGGCAGGCTAGCTGAGTCCGCCTGCCGCCACGCCAGCGGCGCGGCCGGTCGCCCGCGCCCACGCGAAGTTGTGGCCTCCGATTGGACCAAACGCGTCGAGCATCTCGCCGCAGAGGAACAGTCCAGGGCATCGACGGCTTTCGAGCGTGCGCAGGTTCAGCTCGTCCAGCGCGATGCCCCCACCGGTGACTCGGCCTTCCTGTAGCCCTCGTCTCCCGTCCACGGCAGCTCATAGGAGGTCAATCGTTCGACGAGAGCCGCTCGTTCAGATCGACGGAGATCGCTGCCGCGCCGGTCCTTTGGCACGTCGGTCTCGTTCATCAGGCGCTCGGCCAGGCGGTTTGGAACGTGCCTGGTCAAAACCGATGTCGCGAGCGAACGGCCAGCGTCGAGCTCTCGCGTCCACTGGGCCGCGCCCAGCGCCGCCCACTGCACGCGTATCACCGGCCTCTGGCGTGCCGCCGTTCCAGGCGGTGCCGCCACCAGGTGTTTGGCTTGCCTCGCGACATGCGAGATATCGAGGACTGCCGGTCCGCTGTAGCCGCGATGGGTAAACAGGAACCCGCCACTTGTTTCTGTCGTCCGATCATCAACACGAGCTCGAAGCCGCACGTTGAGTGACACACCCGCGAGCGCCGAATGGGGGTGACCGTTCACGAAGTCCGCCACGAGCGGCGTGAGCGCCGGGTAGGTGGGCTCTTCGCGATGGCCCAGCTTCAACGCAATCCGGAGTCCGACGCCATCGCTTCCAGTTGCGGGTACCGACAAGCCTCCGGTCGCGATGACGACTCGTTCGGCGAACATCTGGCCGCGTGATGTCTCCAGCAGCCAGCCGTTCGGGCAGGCCGAAACGTCAGTGACGCTGGTGCCGAACATGAGCCGGACGCCATGATCCCCAGCGAACCGCACGAGGCCGTCGCGGACGTCGCGAGCGCGATCCGATTCGGGAAACAGCTTGCCCGTCTCCTCTTCGAGCGTCAGGCGGATCTTCAGGTCGCGCTCAAAGAAGGCGCGCTGCTGGTCGAGCGGCCACGACTTGAGCATCGCGCGCATCAGATGCGGCCGCGACCCGGTCACAAACCGCTCAGGCGCGAGCACCGATGGGAGGACGTTGCACCGGCCGCCGCCGCTGATGAGGATCTTGCGGCCGCGTCAGCGGTTCGCTCGAGAAGGAGGGTGTCTGCGCCGCGCTCGGCGGCGAAGATCGCCGCCATCAGACCGGCGGCACCCGCGCCGACAACGACAACTTTCAACTTTCAGTTTTCATTTAAAGAAGTCGTCGATCGGAACAACGTGAATCGGGCCGAGGTTGAGCCCGCGTATCGCGCCTTCGATCGACCCGCGGTCGCCGACCACGACGACGGCCATCTTGTCTGGCTGGATGTAGCGGGCCGCGGCCCGTTGCAGGTCGGCCGCCGTCACCCGGCTCACCGCGCCGACGAAATTGGCGTGCGTGTCGTCGGGCAGTCCGTAGGCGACCAGCTCCTCGAGCTTTCGCGCCAGGTCCCCCGTCGTTTCGAACTCGCCGGGGAAGCCCAGGGCGACGTAGTTCTTTGCTTTCTCGAGCTCTGCTGCCGGGACGGGCGCGAGAATGCCATCGAGCTCGACGAAGAACTCCTTGAGCGCCTCGGCGGTCTTGTCGGTCTGCACGCCGGAGGTGGCCAGGAACGGTCCAGCCGATCCACGCATGTCGAAGATCGAACTGGCGCCGTACGAGTAGCCGTGTTTCTCTCGCAAATTTTGATTGAGCCTCGACGTGAAGGAGCCTCCCAGCACTGTGTTGAGCACCTCCAGCACGAAGTAATCTGGCGTGGACCGTGGCACGCCGACCCAACCGATTCGGATTTGGGATTGCGCGGCCCCAGGCTTGTCCACCAGATAGATTTGACGCTTGGTCAGCTGCGGCGCCGTCGGCACGACCTGAGGTAGCGGTTTGATGCCCTCGCTCTTCCAGGCGGCGAAGGTTTTCTCCAGCATCGGCACCACCGACGCCTGCGTCACGTCGCCGACGACCAGCAAGGTCGCGTTGTCGGGCCGGTAATGCACGCGATAGAACGCGCGCAGATCCTCCACGGTCATGGCTTCGAGCGCCGGCGGCAATCCGTTCGCCAACGTGCCGTAGCGGTGAGTCGGTCCAAACACGACTCGCGGGAAGGCGATCTGCACGATCCCGGCGGGGTCGTCTTTGGCTTGAAGCAGCGCCGTCAGCCGCTCTTTGCGCAGCCGATCCAGCTCGGCCTGGGGAAACGACGGTCGAAGTGCGATGTCCGCCATCACTGGCAGCGCATCGCCCAGCCGTGTGACTGGAACCGAGAGGCGAACCGCCGAAAGATCGAATCCGCTCGATGTCGCGACCGTCGCGCCGAGAAAATCAATGGCATCCGCGATCTCGAGCGCCGACCTCGACCCCGCGCCCTCGTCCAGCATCGCCGCTGTGAGGCTGCCAACCCCGTACCTACCGATCGGATCTGCGGCACTGCCCGAGCGAACGATCAAGTTCACCTGCGCAAGCGGCACCTCGTGATGCTCCACGATCCACACCGGCAGGCCATTGGCGAGCTTGGTTTTTTGAATCGCCGGCGGCTTGAGCGCCGGCGCCGGCCCGAGCCCCGGGGGCTTGGACCGATCAGGGTTTTGAGCGCCGATACCGACGACGCTCAGTCCAACCAATGCACCAATCAAAGCCGAGCGCATCACGGTCCTTTCTTTCTTCTGTCTTCGTTCTTCTGTCTTCAACCGTCAATCACTTCTGAGGCACTACGCTGAGTTCCACTCGCCTGTCCTTGGGCAGATATTTCCCGACTCCCGCCTGAATCTCTGCAGCGGTCACGGCGCGATACCGCGCCAGGTCCTGCTCGAAGTAGTCCGGGGTTCCGGCGTTCGTGTAGTAGGCGTTGAGTTGATCGGCCTTGCCGCCAAAGCCGCCGACGCGCTCCATCTGTCGAAAGAATCCGGCTTCGTATTGATTGAGCGCGCGTGTCACCTCGCGTTGGTCCGGCGCCGTCTGTCGCAGCTTGTCGATCTCCTCGTCGATCACGGCACGAAGCTCATCGAGCGTGTGACCGGGACGCGCGGTGGCGATGATGACAAAGCTGCTGCTCAAGGCCTGCGATTGTTGAAACGCGGTGACATCCTGCGCGATCTGCATCTCGTAGACGAGTCGTCGATAGAGCCGTGAGTTCTTCCCTCCGCTCAGGACGTTCGCAATCATGTCCATCGTGGCGTCACCGGGCTTCAAGAGCGGCGGGGTCAACCAGGCGAGATAGAGGCGCGGCAACTGTACGCGATCGGTAATCGTTTTCTGCCTGACGCGGTCGATCTGGACGGCGGTCGGCGCCAGCGGCGCCACCTCTTTGCCGCGAGGCACGTCGCTGAACCACTTCTCGACCAGTTGCTTGGTTTGCGCGATGTCGATGTCGCCGGCAACGACGAGACTCGCGTTGTTGGGCACGTAGTAGGTGCGGAAGAAGCGTGCGACGTCTTCGAACGTGGCGGCCGATAGATCTTCCATCGAGCCGATCACCGGCCAGCTGTACGGATGACCCTCGGGATAGAGCAGCGCACTCAGCTCGACAAAGGCCTGGCCGTACGGCTGGTTGTCCACGCGCTGGCGCTTCTCGTTTTTCACGACGTCGCGTTGGCCGTCCACCTTTTCCGGCGCCTTGTCGTCGAGCAGGAATCCCATGCGATCCGATTCCAGGAACAACGCCAGGTCGATCGCGTTCGCAGGGATGTCGATGAAGTAGTTGGTCCGATCGTTGGACGTGGAGCCGTTGTTGTTGCCGCCGGCCCCTTCCAGCCAGCCGTCGAACGACCCTTCTGGCACGTGCATCGACCCTTCAAACATCACGTGCTCGAACAGGTGCGCAAACCCCGTACGCCCCACCCGCTCGTTGGCCGAGCCCACGTGATACCAGACGTTCACCGCAACCACCGGCACGCTCGTGTCTCGATGAAGAATCACGTGCAATCCGTTCGGCAGCGTGAACTCGGTATTGGGGACATGAAGCGCCGGTCGGGGCGCGGGAGCGGTGGCAGGCGCCTGTGCCGCGACCGAGACAGAGGCCGCAAGCACCAGCACGACCATTAATCGCCAGAGTGTCATCTCGACATTCTCTCTCAGTTCAGGCACCACCGAGCCTCCGCCGGTGTCGCGATTGCGACCGGTTGGGACCGATGGGTTGACGACCGTTATACTGCTTCGTTCCACGAACCCGTCGAACCTGTGGAACCTGTGGAACCTGTGGAACCTGACACTCCGCTCGTCGCCGTGATCATGGGCAGCGCGTCCGACTGGGACACGATGTCCCAGGCTGTTGAGGTGCTCGAGCGGTTTGGCGTCGGTTACGACAAGCAGGTCGTTTCGGCGCATCGCACGCCGGTGTGGATGGCCGAGTTTGCGCAAACGGCCGAAGCGCGCGGCATCGAAGTCATCATTGCCGGCGCGGGAGGAGCCGCACACCTTCCCGGCATGGTCGCGGCCCACACGATTCTGCCGGTTCTCGGCGTTCCCGTTCAGAGCGCCGCCCTACAGGGGCTTGACTCACTTCTCTCGATCGTCCAGATGCCCGGCGGTGTGCCGGTCGGAACGCTGGCGATCGGCAAGGCTGGTGCGACCAACGCGGGTTTGCTGGCCGTGGGCATTCTGGCCACGTCGCGACCCGAGCTGCGCGAGCGGCTGCGTCAGTTTCGGGCGGAGCAGACGGCCAAGGTCCGCCAGAGCACGCTTCCGTGAATCGCATCGTGCTGCCGGGCGCCGCCATCGGCGTGCTTGGCAGCGGGCAGCTGGGCCGGATGTTTGCCCTTGCCGCCCGCCAGATGGGCTACCGCGTTCACACCTTCTCGCCGGCGTCCGACACGCCAACCGGTCAGGTCGCCGATCTCGAAGTGAGCGCGGCTTATGAAGATCTCGACGCCATCCGCGCGTTCGCGCTCGGCGTCGATGTGATCACGATTGAGTTCGAGAACGTCTCAACCATCGCCGCAGAAGTCGCCGGCAAGATCGTCCCGCTGCGGCCGAATGTCTCCGCGCTGCACGTCACCCAGCAGCGTGCCCGCGAGAAGGCGTTTCTCGCCGATCACGGCTTTCCGGTGACGCCGTTTGCCAAGGCTCAGACCATGGACGAGCTGGCGGTGGCGCTCGGTGTTGTCGGCCTGCCGGCGATCGCGAAAACCGCGGCGTTTGGCTACGACGGGAAGGGCCAGCATCGAATCGATCGCATCGAGGACGCCGAACAGATCTGGGGCGTCATTGGTCACCAGGAAGCGATCGTCGAGCGGTTCGTCGACTTCACCCACGAGATCTCAGTCGTCGCGGCGCGAGGCCTCGACGGCGCGTTCGCGCACTTCGGCGCGATCGAAAACACGCATCGCCATCACATTCTCGACCTGGCGCTGTCGCCGGCGCGCGTTGACCCCGACATCGCGGCCGAAGCGGTCCATCTCACTCGCCGAATCGTGGACGGTCTCGGGTATGTCGGCGTGCTGTGCGTGGAGTTCTTTCTCACCTCGGACGCCCGCCTGGTCGTCAACGAGATCGCGCCGCGTCCTCATAACTCCGGACACTTCACGATTGACGCGTGTGTCACGTCGCAGTTCGAGCAACAGGTGCGCGCCGTTTGTGGCCTGTCGCTCGGCGATACGACACAGCTGCGCCCGGCGGCGATGGTCAACGTGCTGGGCGAACTCTGGACGGATGGTGAGCCGGATTGGGCCGCGGCCCTGGCCATGAGAGATGTGAAACTCCACCTTTACGGCAAAACCGACCCGCGCCCTGGGCGCAAGATGGGCCACATCACGGCGCTTGCCGACACCGTCAATGAAGCCGCCGCCAAAGCCCTCGCCGCACGTGACGTGCTGAGTTGATCAGGCACATGGAAACGAACGTTGGCCACCGAGATACCGAGACACCGAGTTGGGTTGTTCTAACCACGAAAAGGATCAACCACGTAAAAGGCGCAACCACGAACAGAGACCAACCACGACGGTTGATTCTTCTCGTGGTCGATCTTCCTCGTAGTTACTCTGGCTCGTGGTCAATCTTTCTCGTGGTCGTCAGCGCGGGGAGAGCGTCAGGGTTGATGTGGTTGGTCCTGGCAAGAATGGCGTCGGATCTCCGTTCAGCCACGCTCGATACTGATCGCTGTAGTGCGGCGAGAGCGGGTGGCCGCTTTGGCCCGTGGGAATCTGCAAGATCCCCTCGGCCTCGCGGCCCGGCGAAACCACCATTCGTTCGGAAGGACCCGCGCGCGGAGAGTGGGCCCGCGGTGTGTAGACATCGCCAGGCAACGGATCGGGCGGCATGTTGAGCCGACCGCCAATCCACGGAATGCCCCCGGCCAGCGGATGCAGGATCAGGCCGCGATTGGCATCGCCCCACGTCTGCTTTGCCAGCGCCGCGCCGCCAGCCGTGAGCTCGACGATCGACGCATCCACCGACGCCATCATCCAGTCGTTCCAAGAGGAGTATTTCGAGCTGAGCAGATGCGCCGGCTTCTCCGATACCAGCTGCCACACGGGCCCCTCACCTCTAAACGACCTCGTGTAATCGAACGACGGATCGATCGACGTCGCCGGCGCGGTCAGCGTCGTCATGACATCTCGCACGAACGTGGTTCGGAACGTGCGAACCAGGCGATACGCGACCGAGTCGGGAGACGCGCGCCCCGTCCACGTCGATTCGACCAGCCGTTTGAATTCCTCGCGTGCTGGAGAAGACGGGCTGGTCGCCATCACCGACAACAGCAGCGTTCGCCATCGGTCGAGATAGCGAGCCTCGTTGTCAAGCTGCACGCTCAGCAGGTCTTTTGGCGTCGCGTTCTCGATCTTCAACAACCGATCGCGAATCAGTCGCGCGCGGATGCCATCGGCGTAGCCACCCTCACCAATCGTTGCCAGCATCGCGCCGTCAACCACCGGCGCGTTCGCGGTCCAGATCCGGCCGAACTCGGGGTCAACGATCCGAGGGAATTCGTGCGGCGCGAGATACCCATTCCATCCGCGCTTGCCGTCAGCCCATGATTGCGGCAGGACCCCGTCACCACCGAGGCGACGAGGAATCGTCCCCGCGATCGTCCATCCGATGCGGCCGGAGGCGTCGCCAACAGCGATGTTCTGATTCGGAATGCCGATGCCGGCGCTTCCGGTGAGAAGGTCGTCGACCGAGCGCGCCCGATCGAGCCGCGTCACGTCCGACGACAACACAGTGGGATCATGCGCAACCCACCGCTGCGCGTACTCGACGCCGTTTGCGTCTTTCCACACGACCGGTCCCCAGATCGTCCAGCGGACAGGGACCGTCACCTCATCGGCGCCCTTCGCGGCGATGCGTTCGTTGAAGACATCGAACGCACGCGGTCCGTCGGCCGTCAGGTATTTCGTGGCGTCGCGCACATCTGGATCGATACGAACCAGATCGCTCCAATCGCCACCCGTGTTGGTAAAACCCCACGCGACGTAGCCGTTGCTGCCCACGACAATGCTCGGAATGCCTGGCAGCGTGACCCCAGTGAGGCGCATCCTCTTTGCGGGACCTTTCGGATCGCCGTACACGAGCGAAGCGCGATACCAGATGATGGGCACGCCAATCGACAAGTGCATGTCGTTGGCAACTAGCGCGGCGCCGGTCGCTGTGTGTCTCCCCGCGACCGCCCAGTTGTTGCTGCCGATGATCGCGGCTTCCTCGCTATCGCGAGGGCCTGCAGGCCTCAGAGACAAATCACGTACGGGCCACAGAGACACAGAGCCACAGAGAAGACAAATTCGGGTTATTGCTTCCAGTCTCTCTCCAACTAACAAATCTCTGCGTCTCTGTGTCTCTGTGGCAACGTCTGTCTCGCGTTTATCTCCGAACTTCTCTGCGGTCTGCGCGCGTGCTTTCCGGAGATCGAATATCTCAGGCCCCGGGATCGGAGGTCGCACTAGCGGGTTCCCGACAACTGGCGTCTCCCATTCGGATCCGGCAGCCGAGAGAAAGCGATACATCGGCTCGGGTAGTGAGTCGTGGAGCGCCGACAAGGTCTGTTCGAACAGCGCCTGACGCCCCTGCAGCGTGTTGAACATCGCGAGGAGCGTCAGAATCGAATCCTCTGTCGTCCAGGGTTCGGGTGTCGCGCGAAGGACCAGGTACTCAGGCGGTGGCGCGCCGAGCGCCTTCAGACCCGCGTTCACGCCATCAGCGTACGCGTCGAGAATGCGGCGGTAGGGCGCTTCGGTTCGATCGACAGCGAGCTTCGCCAGCGTCCGCATTCGGTGAATGCGTTGCTGGCTGTCGACCGCCAGCGCTCGAGGTCCGACTAGCGCCGAGAGCTCTCCCGCAGCCTGGCGTCGCTGGAGATCCATTTGGAAAAAGCGATCTTGCGCGTGCACGAATCCGAGCGCGCTCAGCGCATCGATGCGGCCGCGATCGGTGTCCAACGAAGCGGAGGCGGCGGTTATCGTCGGCACCCCAAGAGCGTCGCGCTCAATCGTCACCGCCGCGCCGAGTCCAGCAACCACGATCGAGCCGTCTGTGATGGGCAAACTCGCGCGGAGTTGATGCCACAAGTACGCTCCGGCGCTGATTGACGCCACCAGCAGCACCCCAAGCCCGATTAACAGGAAACGGAGGAGACGCCGAACCACTGGCAGAATTCTATCGGTAGACCGCCAGGCGGCCGCAGTTTGAACGCAATCTGCGGATCGCTGCCCGCCCGACGACTGGCGTACCGTGAGCCCATGATGCAGGATGAACTCGTGAGCAGCAGGCGCACCTCAGGCACCCCACGCACCTTTCGCACCCCTGGCACCCCTGGCACCCCTGGCACCCCTGGCACCCCTGGCACCCTTGGCACCCTTGGCACCTTTGGCACCCTCGGTACCTCTGGCACCTTGGATCCACGCTGGAAAGCACTCGCCGCCCGGGACCCGCGAGCGGACGGGTCTTTCGTCTATGGCGTGACGTCAACGGGAATCTATTGCCGGCCGAGTTGTCCAAGCCGACGGCCTCGCGCCGATCGCGTTCGCTTCTTTGATACCACCGTCGCCGCTCGGCAAGCGGGGTTTCGTGCCTGCAAGCGTTGCCGTCCAGACACGGTTGGCGTGTCGAGCCCGTCCATCGACGCGGTTCGGCGCGCGTCGGCCTACCTTGCGACCCACGCTGACGAGTCGATCACATTGTCGAACCTGGCGCGCGTGACGTCGCTCAGCCCGCACCACCTGCAACGACGGTTCAAAGCCATTGTCGGTCTCTCCCCTCGGGAGTACCAGGCGGCGGTTCGCGCTGGTCGCCTCCGATCGAGCCTGCGCAACGGACGCGACGTGACGACCGCCATCTACGAGGCTGGTTACGGTTCGCCGAGCCGGGTTTACGAAGCCTCGCCTACAGGCCGGGGGATGTCGCCCTCGAGCTACAAGCGGGGCGGCGCCGGCATGCGCGTCGCCTACTCGGTGGTGCAGGTTCCACTCGGCTACGTCCTGATCGCCGCGACCGAGAACGGCGTGTGCTCTGTCATGTTGGGCGATCGACCAGCGGCTCTCGAGCGCGACCTGCAACGCGAGTATCCCGCGGCCGAGATTTGCCGCGACGACCACCCGCGCCCCTCGTGGGTTCAGGCGATCGTCGAACACCTTCAGGGCAAGGACGCCTCGCTCGATCTGCCGATCGACGTGCAAGCTACAGCGTTCCAATGGAAGGTGTGGCGTGCGCTGCAGCGCATCCCCGACGGACAGACACGCGCCTATGCCGAAGTCGCTCGCGCGATCGGCAAGCCGTCCGCGGTTCGCGCAGTCGCCCGCGCCTGTGCAGCCAATCCCGTCGCCCTCGTCATTCCCTGCCATCGAGTCATTCAGACCGGCGGCGGATTGGGGGGTTATCGATGGGGCGTGGAACGAAAAGAAAAGCTACTCGCGAGTGAAAAGCGGCGCGCTCGTTGACGGCGCCACGCACGCACCCTGTTAGTATTCCTCCCTGTGATCCGTACCCGTTACGGCGTCAGCCCATGGTTCGACGCCGTTCCTTCATCCAAACGACCTCAATACGCCGCGTATCGCGGCGCAAGCTCCTCGCCGGTCGTCATCATCGGCGGCGGCATGACCGGGTGTATGACGGCCTATGCCTGCGCGGCCGCGGGCGCCAGGGTTGTGCTGCTCGAAGCCGATCGCATCGGGCATGGCGGCAGCAGCCGCGCCAGCGGCCTGTTCACCGGCGAAGCCAGCGCCTCGTTTCGCGATCTCGAGCAGAGCGCCGGCCGGCGAATCGCGCGCGCGGCCTTCGACGCCTCACGTCGAGCATCGAGAGATCTGGCGGCCACGGTCAAGCGGCTGGGAATCAAAGCCGGGCTCGAGCTCCACGACGCGCTGCGGATCGTGCCGCCGGGCATGTCCGACAAAGCCGCCCGACGCGAAGCGTCCGAGCGCCACGAAGCCGGCCTGGAAGCGTCGTGGGTGTCACCGGCTGCACTCGCTCGTCAAACCGCCATCGACGGCGCCGGCGCGATGCGGCTTCGCGATTGGGGTGCGGCCGATCCGGTGAGGCTTCTATTGGGCTTTGCGTCAGCCGCGACCAGACGGGGCGCCACCTTTTTCGAGAAGTCCAGCGTGCGGCGCATTACCTTCGACCGCAAACAAGCGGTGGTCATTCTCGAGAATGGCTCGATCACCACTCCGAAAGTGATGGTGTGCACGGGCGAGCCCACCGATCTGTTCAGGCCGCTCAAACGGCATTTCCGCTTCGAGGAACGTTACGTCGTGATCACAGAGCCGCTGTCGGCCGCGGTTCGGTCGCAGCTCGGCCAACGGTCGTCGATCATCTGCGACACCGAGACGCCCGCTCATCAGCTCCGGTGGACCGACGATCATCGTGTGGTCTTTTCCGGCGCCGATCAGAAGCGCACGCCCGCGCGTCAACGCGAGAGGGTCCTCGTCCAGCGAACCGGCCAACTGATGTACGAGTTGTCGCGCCTCTATCCCGCCATCTCAGGCGCGATACCCACCCACGGCTGGGACACACCACTCGCCCACGCGGCAGACGACGTGATGTACGCCGGGCCGCACCGCAACTTCCCGCACCAGTTCTTTGCTTTTGGGACCTTGCACGATCCTGCGCGCGCGTTTCTCGCCAGCCGCATCCTGCTGAGATGCGCTCTCGGAGAGACAAACAGAGACAATGAAACGTTCGCGTTCGCACGGAATCTCTAGTTGGGCCTGGTGAGCCTGAGGCCTGGTAGGCCTGGTAGGCCTGGTAGGCCTGGTAAGCCTGGTAGGGCGGTAGGCTAGCGGATTCGCGATTGGTTCATCCCACCCGGCCCACCTGGCCCACCTGGCCCACCCGGCCCACCCGGCCTATCTACCTACCCGCCTTATACTGATCTACTTGAACTTCGCGAATCGAGCTTCCCGATCTCGGGCGGCCAACGGTTCGCGTCTTGGAGGCGTTCTCCCCATGTTTCGCACTCTCACGGCGCTATTTTTCAGTCTGGTCGTCGCATCGTCCGCCGCGGCGCAATCGGCCGCGACCAACGGCACGATCGAGGGCACGATCAAAGACGAGCAAGGCGCACTCCTTCCCGGCGTTACCGTCACCCTGAGCAACACCGGCACCGGCGACGAACGCGTCGTCGTCAGCAACGACCGCGGCATTTTCCGGGCACCGCTCCTGCCGCTCGGAACCTATCGTGTCGTTGCTGAGATTCAGGGGTTCAAGCGATTCGAACAGACGGGCATCATTCTCTCCGTCGGCGAGACGGCAGTGGTGAACGTCGCGCTGTCGGTGGGCGCCGTATCGGAGACCATCACGGTGGTTGCCGACTCACCACTGTTCAACATCTCGCGCATCGACATCGGGAACACGATGAGCGATCTCGAAGTGCACAGCCTGCCGCTGGTGGCCCGCAACCCGTACAACTTCGCGCTCGTGCAACCCGGCGTCACCGGCATCGAGAACGTGGAGTTCGGTGTGCCGCGTCTGGCCGCAAACGGCGCCGCCATGCGCGTCAACTATCAGATCGACGGCAACACGAACACCGAGAAAGATCGCGCCGGTCTCCGGCTGCTGCCGATGTCGGAGGTGATGATCCAGGAAGTGAAGGTCATCACGACCGGCTTCGCGCCCGAGTTCGGCCAGACGATGGGCATGGTGTTCAACGCCGTGACGCGATCGGGCTCGAACGATTTCCACGGAGAGGGCAGTTATCTCTTCCGCCGAAAGCCGTTCAGTGCGTTCCCGTTCTTTTTCGGGTGCACGGCCGTCGCCGCGACGTGCTCCGATCCGCCGGCGACGGCTGCGAAGCCAGAGACGAAGGTGGACACCAACACCGCCGCCCTCGGTGGTCCCATCGTCAAGAACAAGCTGTTCTTCTACACGGGCTTCGAGCGTACGCGCCGGGATCTCTCATCCAATTCGCTGATCACGGTTCCGGCGGCAACGGTCTCGCAACTTGGCCTCAAGGCTCAGCCGGCGGCGGCGCCCAACGTGCAAACGGCGAAGTTCCTCATCGCCAAGTCCGATTACCAGGTCTCGGCCGCCAACCGCGCTACCGTTCGATGGGTGCAGTTCAAGAACGACGCGCCCTACAACAGCGGGGGTAACATCAATACACTCGAGCGCGCCACGGACTTCCTGGACTCGATGGATTCGGTGGCCGGCCAGCTCGTCACCTCACTGGGTGCGTCGAAGCTGAATGAGCTTCGCGTGCAGTACGCGCACCGGCATCAGATGTCGGTCGCCAACAAGGATTCAGGCTCTGGCCCGGCGGTGCTGATCGCCGGTGTGGCGGGCTTTGGCGCGCCGACCGCCGGCACGGGACAGGGCAACGCGGGGTTCGACTTCAAACAGAACATTTCGCAGGTGGTGGACAACTTCACACTGATCCGGGGAGCCCACAGCTACAAGGTCGGATTCGACTGGCAGCACATTTACGACGAGCGCACCGTCGCGCCGCAGTTCATCTACAACTTCCCGACCGTCCAGGCCTACCTGGACGCGCGCTCGGGCGCGAATCCGTTTTCGTACACGACGATGACGCAAATCACGGGCAACCTGTCGTTCGACATGGCCACCGACGTCTTCAGCATGTTTGTGCAGGACGATTGGCAAGTCGCCCCATCGGTGAAGGTGCTCTACGGTCTGCGCTACGACCTCTACAAGTACCCTGCGGGCATCAGCGATGCGCCGCTCGCGCAGACGCGCAGCTTCAACGTCGACAAAAACAACATCGGCCCGCGCGTTGGCGTCGCCTGGGCCCTCGACTCGAAAACGCTCGTCCGCGCCAGCACCGGGATCATGTACGACCAGCCGATCCTTGGCGGATACGAACAGGCGCTGCAGATCTCCGGGTCACCTCGAGCGCCGTCCTATACGTTCAATTCCACGTCGGGAGGGGCGCCAGGTTTCCCTGGCAACGCTCCCACCGGAACGCTCGTGCAGCAGTCGCCGTGGGCGGTCGATTCCGACTTCCAGGTGGCGCACACGTGGCAGTCGAACGTGCAGATCGAGCGCGCGGTTGGCAGCGAGTTCACGGGGTCGGTCGGTCTGATGTACGCCAGGGGCGATCAGCTGCCCGTCGTGACCGACGTCAACTTGATCAACCCGATCGGTACGCTCGGCGACGGCCGGCCGATCTACAACACCGCCGTCAACGCGACGACTCGTCTGGACCCGCGGTTCAATCACATCAACCAGGTGCAGTCGATCGGCGACTCCACGTTCAAGTCGATGACGTTCCAGGTGTCGAAGCGATTCTCGCAGGGCATCACGTTCAATCTGCAGTACGCCTTCGGCAAGGGCCTCGACAACACACCGTTGCTCACACAGTTGACCGTCCAGTCCGAGTCGGGCCGGTCCGATCCGAGCAACCTGGATCGCGACCGCGGGCCGAATCCGCTCGACATGCGTCACAACTTCACCGGCAATGTCGTCTACTCGTCTCGCAACAACTCGTCGAACAGCGTGGTCAAGGCGCTTCTGAACGGCAATGAAGTCGGCGTGCTCCTCCAATTCAACAGCGGCTTGCCCGTAAATATTCCGGCCAACCGCGACCTGAACGGTGACGGCATCTTGAGCGATCGCCCGCTTGGCGTGGCGCGCAACCCGCTCTATCTGCCGGTGCGGAAGAACGTCGATCTGCGCTACACGCGCTGGATCCCGATTCACGGCTCGGTGCGAGGCGAGATCATCGCCGAGTTGAAGAACGTCTTCGACATCCAGCAGTTGTCTGGCATCACCACGACGACTACGGTGGACGTCAACGGCCAGCCAGCGGCGGCGATTCCAAGCGACCCGTATCAGTTCTCCAACGGATCGGGATACGAACAGAGGAAGTTTCAGTTGGGCCTCAAGATCAGGTTCTAGCCAAGTGATCGGTGATCAGGGATCGGGGATCAGCGGGCGATGCCACGACGACGCCGACCACCGATCCCTGATCCCTGATCCCCGATCCCCGATCCCTGATCCCTGATCCCTGATCCCTGATCCCCGATCCCTGATTCAATTTCTTCCAATGCGCCGACTCGTCCTCATACCTGTCCTGCTCGCTGCGGCGCTCTCCGCTCGAGGACAACATCAGTTACAGCCAATCGCCGCGCTCCGCGGCGAGCCGGCACTCGAGCTCGCGCTCCGCAAGCTCGACACCATCGGCACGCTGATGATGACCACGGCGCACCCCGACGATGAGAACAACGCGATGCTGGCGTACTACGGCCACAGCAAGGGGCTTCGAACGGCGCTCGTAACCGCTACACGCGGTGAGGGTGGACAAAACGAGATCGGTCCGGAACTGTTCGAGGCCCTCGCGGTGTTGAGAACCGAAGAGCTGCTGGCTGCGCATCGCTACGACGGCGCCGAGCAGTACTTCACGCGAGCGGTGGATTTCGGCTACTCGTTCAGCATCGA
>JBOGIV010000415.1:0-10841 GCA_050747925.1 Vicinamibacterales bacterium | reverse complement strand
GTCTAGAAGAGTGCTTTGACGCCGATGCGGAAAACGCGTGGAGGCAGAATGCCCGTCGGTCGCAGGAACCTCGCGTACGGGTACAACGTGCCGTCCACGTCGGCCGTCCGGCGACCGACGATCTGATCGCGCGCCGTCGCCACGTCTGAATTCAGCAGGTTGAACGCCGCCAGGAACACATCCAGGCTGCGGCCGCCCGGCAGCCGGAACCGCCGTTCCCCAGCGAGATCGAAGATGGCGACGTTGTCGGAGCGATAGGTGCCCGGCGCCTCGGCCATGTAGTTCAGGGTTCCGGTGCGGAGCGTGACCGAGATCTGCCGCGAATAGTTGACGCCCTGCTGATAGCGCAGAACGGGATTCACGGCGATACTCCAGGGCGCCAGATACGTGCCGAAGAACTTGAACGCCCAGTTGGTCAGATCGTTCTCGTTGAAGCGCTCCTGATTCGGGTTCTGGGGCGCGCCCTGGTTGTGGTCCCAGTTGTAGAGGAAGCTCGCGAGCAGCGACCAGCGGTTCGACATCCGCTTGTTGAGCGCGATGTCGATGTTCTGATCCCACGATTCGATGAGCGGCTGGTTACGCAAATCCGTGCGGCTGGCTGGCACGGTCACGCCGGTCGGAATATCGAAGACCGTAAACGCGGGGCCATCGTCGGTAGTGCCGGCGAGGCCATCGGGGCCGAGGTCGGCCACAGACCGCGTCGCCGAAAACAGGCCGTACAGGCGCGCCATTTCGACCGACTGCCAGTTGTTCCCTCCCGTCTTCTTGACATAACCGGCCCGCACGCCAAGGTTCGCGATCAGCTCCTGCTCAACAAAGAAGCTGGCATCGTCGGTGAATTCCTGCTCGAGGTTGGGACTAATCGTGTTGCCGGCGCCGCCGGTGCTGCTGACGAAGGGTCCGAACTCGTTGAGCGTGAACTGGCGGTCGCCGTTGAGATCCAGCCACTCGAAGGTGTACTGAGTCGTCTGCAGCGGATTGCTGAAGTTCTGCGGACCAGGGTTGGCCTGATAGCGGCCCCAGTTGGCCTTGAGTACGGTCTTGCCGTTACCACGCAGGTCGTAGGCGATGCCGAATCGCGGCGCCAGACCCGATGGGAACCTGAGTACTGAGTCGTTAGCCGGCACTTTGAAGCTTGGGAAAGACGCCGGAATCGAGTAGCCGTTGGGCAGCGGCACGCCGGCGTAGAAGAAGTCGCGGAAGCGACCGGCCAGGATTTCCTCGTCGGGGTAGAACACGCGGTAGTAGTCCCACCGAATCCCTACGTTGATCGTGGCTCTCGGCCCCAGGACGAACTGGTCCTGGATGTATGCGCCTCTGTGCGTCAGGTGGTTGACCGACAAGCGCGGAGAATTCTCAATGCGCACGCGCCAGGGGCGTGTGAAATCTGGCTGCCCGGCAGGGCTGTCGAACCGCGCTTCGTACTCATCGAGCCAACCGTTGTCGAGATCGCGCTCGCCCTCGGTTTCGCTGGTGAGGCCCATCCGGATGGTGTGGTTGCCGCCGAGAAAGTCGTCCTTGAAGAGCGTGCCGGACCAATCCAGTTGCCAGCGCCGGCGATGCAGTTTGTCCTCGCGGGCGCCGCCCGAGCTGTTCCCCGACTGGTTATCGAACCGTCGCGGCTGAATACCGTCTTGCAACCCGTTCGCGCCGTAGGCGTAGTTGGGCCAGTTGTAGCCCCACGACGACAGGCGCGTGTTGAAGAAAAAGGATCGGCTCACCACCGAGTTCCACTCGAGCGTGCCATACGACGAGATGCTTTCCTGCTTGTAGACCGCATCGGTATACGTCGTCGATGCGGCGGACCGATAGGGTTGCAACTTGCGGCGGATCTCGAAAAACTGCGACAGCTTGTTGTTCTGGTTGATCTGATAGGTCAGCTTGTCGGTGAAGTTCTCGAGCTTCGTGAGGAATTCGAAATTGCTTGGTCTGTCGGCGGGAAAACCGGTAATCGTGGTTCCAATCCGCTGGTCCCGAACCGAGAAGAAGTACCAGAACTTGTCTTTCCGGATGGGTCCGCCGAAGTTGAAGTTGGGGTCGTAGTAGGTCGTGATGCGGGTGCCTTCACCGACACCGAGCCGCTTCAGCTCCTCGGTGACGTTCTTGCCCTGCATCTTCTCGTTCTCGAAATCGAGGTAGAGATCGCCTTTGAACTGGTTGCCACCCGATTTCACAACAGCGTTAATCTGCACGCCCGGAGTTGGCATCGAGGCGTCGTTGGAATCGGTACCAATCTGCACTTCGTCGAAGGCGCCGTAGTTGAAATAGCCCGTGCCGCCCGTGTCCTCGGTGGCATTGGCGCCGTCCACCTGCACCCGCACTTGGCCGCCGCGCCCGTACGCCTGGTAGCCGGTCTGCGTGCCGGCGCGCGATCCGCCGACGTCGAACGAGCTCATCGTCGTTCCCGGCGCAACGGCAATCAGCGCCCAGATATCGCGAGCATTGGGCAGGCTCCGGATCATTTCCTGGGTGAAGTTCGTCTGGATATTGCTGTTTTGGGTGTCGACGACCGGCGAGTTACCCGTGACGGTCACGGTTTCGGCGAGCGTGGCCAACTCCAACTGGAGATTGACGGTCGCCGTGAATCCGACGCTCACGATGATCCCGTCGCGCACGACGGTCGTAAAGCCGGCGAGCTGATACTCGAGCCGATACGTTCCGGGCGGGAGCGCGGGGAAGCGGTATTGCCCCTGTTCGTTGGCCAGGGCGACCTGAGCGCCCATGATGGCCGCACCCGTCGCTGTCACCGTGACGCCAGGGAGAATCGCGCCCGTTTTGTCCGACACCGCGCCATTGATGCTGCCGGTGGTGCCTTGAGCCGACGAGGGGCTGGGGAGCAAGAGACCGACAACAAGCAACGACACCGAAATGAATCGGCGCATGACATCCTCCTGAGACTCAAGGCGGGCTTGGACCCAGCACGTTGGCCTTGCCCGCACGACACGCATGAACAGACGAGCCGCCGACGCCGCCGATACCGGAGGGGCTACAAGTATTCCAGGAGTTGTGTGGAAGTATAGTCGGCTGCCGCCCTCGGTCAAGCCAGAGATTGACGGAAGTATCCGACCAACTGGACGCCCGTCAGGATGAAGCCGCCGGTCATCAACGCCGTGTTCGTGGCGAAGGCGTGCGTCAGGAAGCCCGGACGCAATCGCCAATAGCTGATCGCAATCAAGACAGCCGTCAGCGCGAGTGCCTGTCCAATCTCCACGCCGACGTTGAAGCTCACGATGTTCGTCACCAGGCCGTTGGCTGAGATTCCAAACTCCTGCAGCTTGGTGGCCAGCCCGAAGCCGTGGAACAAACCAAACGTCATGACCGCCGCGCGCGCGTTTGGCTCGAAGCCCAGGAGACGATCGAAGCCCCCCATGTTCTCAAAGGCTTTATAGACGATGGAGAGACCGATGATGGCGTCGATCAGGAACGCATCCGCGTGAACCTTGCCGAGGACCCCGAGGAGCAGCGTCAGGCTGTGGCCCAATGTGAAGAGGCTCACGTAGACCACGACATCCTCGAGGCGGTAGAGGAAAAAGATGACGCCAACGAGGAACAACAGATGGTCGTAGCCGGTCACCATGTGCTTGGCGCCGAGATACATGAACGGTCCAATCGCCGGTCCGTCGATGAACTGCAGGAACCACGCATCGCGACCTGACACGCCGTGGGCGTCCAGCCCTTCTGGAAGGACGGCGATCACAAAAGCGGCAACGACCGCCGCGAAGGCGACGGCTCTTCCGATCATCTACTGGCCCTCGCGCGCGGCTGGAGTCTTGGTGATGCGCTCGAGGCCACCAACTTCATGCCGGAAACGCCTGCGATCCATGTGGAACTCGTGCGCTGCCGTGTAGAACCCCGCGGTGGTCAACGTGATCGTCACGGCCTGGTCGCCAGGATTCTCCCAGAACCAGCCGTGAATCCCTGAAAACGGCGCCACGAAGCTGCCGTCGGCGTGGCGATGCGGCTGCTTGTCGTAGCTTTGCGCCGCCTCGGCAGAGGCGCCGTCGGCGTCGCCGTGAAAGTCGTGGACGAGGTCTCCGCTCGACCTCCACGAAAACATCATCGTGGCGCCCTTTTCCAAGCGGTACTTGAATTCCTTGTACTCGTAGGGCTCCAAGGCGATTTCTCTCGAGTCGACTCTGAACCCTCCCGGATAGGTCGCGATCGGACCGTTGGCTGTCGGGACCATCTTCAGTGCATCCGGGTCGGTGGGCAACGGCTCGTCGGCGATCGACGCCGTCATCACGTCCAGGCCGAGCATCCGACCGGTTCCCAGCGGATCGATGCCGTATTCAGCAGGAAGCACGATGGTCACGAGGATCAGGCCGGCGACGAGAACAGCAACGCCTGTTGCGATCGCGAGGGTTCGGGCGGAGGGGATCCGAGTCTCAGACGTTGCGCGCGTGTCGGTCATCGCAGAAGGTCCGATGCTTGCTCGCCGATCATCACGCACGCGGCGTTGGTGGTGGCATTGACAATCTCGGGCATGATCGAGGCGTCGGCGACGCGAAGACCCTGTACACCGCGGACGCGCAGCGACGTCTCGACGACCGCCAGGCGGTCGCTGGCCGGCCCCATTCTGCAGGTGCCCGCTGCGTGATAGATGGTATCCGCCGCGCGTCGCACGAAGAGCGCCAGTTCCGCGTCACTCTTCGCGGCCACGCCCGGCTCAATCTCGTCGGCTCGGAGTTGGTCGTAGACCTCGGCTTCGCCAAACCAGCGTGCCAGATGCACCCCGCGGACGAGCGCGTTGACGTCGGCTTGTTCCTGCAGGTAGTTCCCACGAATGAGCGCGGGCGCCATCGGGTCGCCTGATCGCAAGCGGATCTCGCCACGCGACTGGGGCTGCACAAGCGAGACGGTGATGGTGATGAAGCGATCGGGTTGGTCCAATCCACGTCCCACGTAAAACTGCAGGTTGGGCGGCAGTTGCGAAGACGCGGCTGTTACAGAGGACCGCGTGAACATCCCAGCGGTCAGCGTCGATCCCGGCAGGGTGGTCTTGCCATTCCACCGAATCGACAGCTTCAAGTGGTCCTGCAGATTCTGTCCGACTCCCGGAAGATCGGCGACGACAGCGATGTCATGGGTCCGGAGATGATCCGCGGGTCCGATGCCGGAGAGCATCAACAGCTTCGGTGAGTTCACCACGCCGCCACAGAGCACAACTTCCCGCGACGCCCGAACGCGCTCGACTTGACCATTCCGGACGTACTCGATCCCGACAGCACGCCCCTGCTCGACGATCAGCTTCGTCGCGTGCGCGTGCGGTCGAACCTCGAGGTTCGGCCGCGCCAATGCCGGCACGAGAAACGCGGCGGAAACGCTGTGCCGCTTCTCGTTGAGGATGTTCTTCTGGAAGTACCCCGCGACATTGCTCGGCGCCGGCTGATTGAAGTCGAATCGCGCGTCCGATCGAAAGCCGTTCTGCTGTGCGGCGGCGAGGAATGCTCGATGACCGGCATGTGGGTCGTAGCAGTAGGACACAAACAGCGGTCCATCCCCCCCGCGATACTCGGTCGGTCCCGTTTCGTTCTTCTCGGATCGCTTGAACAACGGCAGCACATCGTCCCAGCCCCAGCCGTCGTTTCCGAGATCGCGCCAGCGGTCGTAGCAGTAACGATGGCCTCTGATGAACGCCATGGCGTTGATCGCGCTGCAGCCGCCATAGACCTTGCCACGCGGGAAGATGAGCCGTCGATTCTGCATGCCCGCTTCAGGCTCGGTGGAGTAGCCCCAGTCCCATGGCGAGCCAATCAGGGACGCCCAGCGGCCCGGCGTCGTGATCGCGGGGTCGTCGTTGTCGGGCCCTCCTGCCTCGAGCACGAGGACGCGAATTGACGGATCTGCCGTCAGGCGATTGGCGATCACGCATCCTGCGGAGCCGGCGCCGACGATGATGAAGTCGAACGAGGGTTCGGGACGGAGGTTCTGGGCTGAGGTTCTGGACGAAGGTTCCGAACGAAGGTTCGGGACCACCGCTGAGGCGCCAATCGTTTTGATGAAGTCGCGACGGTTCATTTCAAGGTTCCAGAGTTCCAATGGTCGACGGCTGCCGCAGGAATTGAACGAGCTTGTCCAGCCTCGCAAGTGTGCAGTCGCGGCCGATGAGGACCAGCATCTCGAACAATCCCGGGCTCACCATTCTGCCTGTCAACGCCAGGCGAGCGCCGTGAATCAACGCGCCCGCCTTGACGCCGCGAGATTCTGCCAACGCACGCAAGGCCTGCTCCAGTGTTGTTTCGGTCCATGGATCGACCGCGGAGAACCGTTCCTTCAGCGCCTGTAGGTGCCCAGCCATGTCGGGCCCGCTCAAATGCTTCCTGACGCCGTCGGCATCGTAGTCCTGAGGATCGCGGAAAAACGGTGCGAGTTGATCCACAAACTCAGTGAGCTTCTTTGATCGAGGTCGCAACAGCGCCAAAACGGGGCCGAACCAATCGCGTTCCGTGCCCTCGAGCGAACCGCTCCACAATTCCGCCTCCACGAGCAGCGGCTTCAGCCGTGCGATCAGCTCGCGATCCGACAGCTTCAACAGATATTGATGATTGAACCAATCCAGCTTCTCGGTATTGAAGACCGCGTTGCCACCGCTAATTCCTTCGAGCGAGAAGCGCCCGATCAAATCCGCCCTCGTCAGCAGCTCATCGTCACTTCCCGTGCCCCACCCGAGGAGGGCGAGAAAGTTCACCATCGCCTCGGGCAAGTAGCCCTGCTTCGCATACTCCATCACCGACGTCGCGCCGTGCCGTTTGCTCAGGCGCTTCTTGTCCGGGCCCATGATCAACGGCACATGCGCAAAGACCGGCGCCGGCTGGCCGAACGCCTGATAGAGCAGGACCTGCTTGGGCGTATTGGAAATGTGATCGTCGCCGCGCACGACGTGAGTAATGGCCATATCGATGTCGTCGACGACGACCGAGAGGTGGTAGGTGGGATGCGTGTCCGATCGAAGAACGACGAAGTTCTCGATGTGCTCGTTGTCGAACTCGATCGCTCCGTGGACGCTGTCGCTGAATGCGGTCCTCCCTGGCGGTACTTTGAATCGGATGGCGCCATCGTCTGCGAACGCGTGGTCACGTTCGACCAGCTCGCGAGCAGCCGCTCGATACCGATCGAGCCGTTGCGACTGAAAGTACGGCGCGTGCGGTCCACCGATCTCGGGGCCCTCGTCCCAATCGATGCCAAGCCAGCGCAGGCCGTCCAGAATGCCGGTGACCATCTCGACCGACGAGCGCTCGACGTCGGTATCTTCTATTCGAAGGATGAACACGCCGCGGTGGCGACGCGCGAAGAGCCAGTTGAAGAGCGCCGTGCGAGCGCCGCCGACATGCAGATAGCCCGTCGGTGACGGGGCAAAGCGCAGACGGGGAGTCAAGCCAAAAGCTTATTACACGGCCCCGGTTCGCACCTCACGGAGTCACGGTCACGGTCGTCGACAGTACGTTGTAGCCGAGTGTCGCATTCCACAGACCTTGATTGGCAAAGCGAACGGCGTACCTCGGGTCGTTTCGAATCGACGGGGCGTCGTCAGGCAGCCACAAGGCCCAACTGTACGTGCCGGACGTCATCGTCGTGGGCAGCACACAGGCTCCCGTGATCGTGGTCACGGCATTCGGACTCCAGCGCCTCGGATCGGCGTTGAGCTGGCAGGTGTAGGTTTCGGCGCCCTTGTAGAGCACGGCAAAAACCGGCCGCTTGTTGAGCATCGCGGCAAAGCCGTCGTTGACGAGCTGCACGCTCAGTTGTAAGGCCTGACCTCGTTGAACGGATTGAGAGTGGCTGGCGGACACCAACCTGAAGCGGTAGCCAAGCCGCCGATCGATTTCAGCGTAACAACCACCAGTGACCCATCCCTGAAGGACGGTCGGCTCGAACTCGCTGTTGAGGTAGGTCCAGTGCAGATACGCGAGCTCGGACAGCGCCGTTGGGCACTCCGACCTCGGCGGATTCGGATAGCACGTTTCCCCTCCTACGACCGCGTACTTGCCGTTCTCGGCGACATACGCCTTGTCGTACGCGATGCTGTTCCCACTGCGGCCCCATGTGCCCCAGTCGTCGTCGCTTGCCAGGAAACAATCCTGATGTGAGCCCACGCGCGCGCGGCTCGAGCCGGTGAAGGCCTCAGCCGACGTAATCGGCGGCCCGTTCAACAACTGCATGTCCGACGGCATCCGCAGCGCCACCATGCGCGACGGCGGGAGCGCGGCCAGCAGCGCATTGAGGATTGCGGCCTTGGCCAAGGGGTCCGTGTCCAGCCCGTGCGACGAGGTATGCCATTCGCCCCAGAGGCCGATGAAGCCCGCCTCCATCCAGGCGATGACGTCCTGGTTGGCGGCCAGCACGGGCGCGAGCTGTTGAAGATGCTGAACGATCTGCGCCTGGCTGGCGTCGGGGTCTGAGTTGATCCACACCGGAAAGTTGTAACTGAAGCGCGGGACCAACTTGACGCCGGCCTGGCGCGCCTTCTGAAAGCCGCTGGCTAGCAGGTTCAGGAACGACTGTGGCAGTGGGCTGGTCCGGTAGTTGTCGAGCCTGAACACGGGCCTGGCCAGGGTCTGGCCGCGCGACACCACCCAGGAGAAGTCGGGATAGCTCAGGTCCCACCACGTCGTGAACCCGCGCTCCGGATTGGGAAAGGTGGCCGAGGTCGGCTGGAAGGTGACAGTAGTAAGCGCCGCGGACTGGACTTTGAACGACGCGTCGGACACGTCGAATCGGGCTGGGTTCTTCAGCCAGGAGATCCGCACGCGGGCGGTGCTGGTGACCCATGTGCTCGAGACCGTGAAGGTTTGAACCCCGTCGGACGGCGTGCTGGTGGTCATCACGATGGGATAGGTTGCTCCTCCATTCGTTGACAACTCGATTTTCACGTTTTCCTGGCCCGTGAGGTTGCTCGTCCACGTCACGGTTGCGGACTGGCCGCTCGTCCAGACGACCGAAGAAAGGTTGGGCGATGTCACGGCGATCGTCGCATCGGCGATGGTGAACGGCGCATCGCTGACGTCGCCCGCCGAGCCGTTGGTGGCGGTGACACGAACGCGCGCCTGCGTGGTCGCTGATCCCGTCACCGTCCAGTTGTAGCTGCCGCTCGCCGTACTGTTCTCAATGCCTGACGCCACAAGCGTCCATGTGTCGCCGCCGTCGCGGCTGACGTCAATTTTCGACGTCGAGCCAGCCGGAAGATTGTGGGTCCACGTGATGGAGCGGACCGATCCAATCAGCCAGATCGTGGCCGTGTTTGGACTGGACACCGTCATCCAGGAGTTGGTGGCACTGTAGACGGCCTGGACCTCGGCTGCAGAGAGTGCGTAGTTGAAGTAACGAACTTCGTCGAGATCTCCGCGGAAGCTCGAGTATGCCCCGCCCATGATGAGTGGCACGGTGTCGAAGCGGACCATCTTGCCGGCGACCGTCGTGCTCGCGTTCAGCGTGCCGTTGACATACAGCCGCGCTGCTGTCCCGTCGTAGGTGCCAACCAGATGCGTCCATTGGCCGTCACCAAGCTGTGTGACACCTCGAGCGACCGCCGCGGTGAGGTCCGTGAATCCGATATGCCAGTTGACGATCGAGTCGCTCGAACCGGCGAATTCAAACTTGTACGATCCCCATGGCGAGCTCGAGAGGCCGCCCTTGCTGATGATTTTCGCCCAGTCTGTCTGCACGCCGGTTCGGCGAACCCAGACCGCAACGCTGAACCTCGTCGCTTCGAGCGAAACCGCGTCAGGCACGGTGGTGTAGTCGTCTATGCCATCGAAGCGAAGCGCGTTCCCGATTCGTCCTGGGCTGAGCCGAGTGATGCCATTGACCAGGGCGCCGTGATTGCTTCCATTCGCATCGAGCACCGTGGTGCCCGAGGTCTCTTCGAACTTCCAGTGGCTCGTCCCGGGCTGCGCACTGGCGATCTCGGGTAGTGTCCCGATCGCGAGACACAACACGAATGCTGGAGTGCAGGATTGGTGCAACCTCATCTCCCGAAACGTTTGTCGATGTAATCGCTCCAGGCCTTTGCGGCCACAAAACGTGGCTGCTGTGTGCGGGAAGTCGTGACGTGGGGGACACGCCGTGAATCCCCTTAGGAACGTGTCTGGGTGGACGATAGGTGTCCGAGACCCAGGCGCTATCATACACTTGTCGAACGCGAGCGTCCGACATCTGAGCGCAAAAAGTCCGAGGTTGAGCTGCGCCACGTCAGCTAGCATCGTTACGTCGAGCCGTCCGATCAGCTCGTCATCCGAATCAAGCCATCGCATGCCATCGAGCATGCTGGTGACCATCTCGGCGGACGAGCGCTCGGTGTCTTCGAAGGATGAAGACTCGCGCATCACTTCACACTTGCGATCGCAGCCGCGATGTCGCGATCAATCGCGTCGCGCTCGTCGAAGAGCGCCAGACTAGCCCCTAGCGGCGCCTTGAATCTGACTGGTGGCCCTTCCAACAACTGCACGCCACAGATTTCTGAGCAACGTGCCGGTGGGCGTTGAAAAAACCTTCCCGGCTTCCGATTCGCGGACTCTGTCTCGCGGCAGGATGGAACCGAATTGCTCCTCGAGGAGCTGACGCCCGGTCCCCGATAGCCAGACACGCGACGACCACAAGAAACCCGGTGCTCTTCAGGAGGCGGGCAGTCATGGCGGCTCCTTTCACACCACCCAGATGTGGGCGGAGATCGGGACGATTGGGGGCGTGCCAGTCTATACGGAATGTTCGTCATCGAGAATTGACAGAACATTGGCCAGCCATTAGCGTGGACCGGTGAGCTTCTGCGAACATTGCCTAGGCCAACGCTTCGATCGCGCGCGGGGGCTGCGGGCCCTGCGGCGAGTCAGGCAGGATCTTCGAGC
>JBOGIV010000414.1:0-3517 GCA_050747925.1 Vicinamibacterales bacterium | reverse complement strand
GTTCAGTTCTACGTCTTTCAGCGAGATTATTTTGGTGACTATCGAGCCCGATCGGCCGCTCGATACGGGCACAATCTGCGCGGCGCCATTGAAGAAGTCATCGCCTTGCGCGATCGGACAAACGGTGCGCCTGTGTACCTGAATCACGAAATTCCCTATGTGCGTGACTATTGGGCGTTCTATGTGAAAGTGCATCGCCGGACCGAGCTGATCGAGGCGGTGAGCACGCTCGACACCAAGAGCGACATCCTTGGTAACCTCCAATCCGGCAGCCTGCTGCTGACCGATGCCAGCGCGCGCGCGCTCGCCGTTTTTGGCGGCAGAAGCGATTTCGTGCAGGTCGGATCGGCGACGGACCCGGCCGGCGGCGGCGGCGACGCGTCCCGTCCGGGGCCGACGACGTTCATCATTTACCAGAAGCGGTAGCCACGCATGCATCCCCACACGATTCGCCAGCTCGACTACTGGGTCGGTGTGCCGCTGTGCTTCCTGTTGACGTTGACCCGTGTCGTTCGGGCTGGAGGTCGCCGTCCAGTCCGCAGCATCCTCTTTCTCAAGTTCATCGAACAGGGCGCCACGGTGCTGGCGGAGCACGCCCTCGAGCGCGCGATCGGCTGGGTGGGCCGGGAGAACGTCTTCTTCTGCGTGTTCGAGAGTAACCGCGCAATTCTCGAGGTGCTCGATATCGTGCCGTCGGCCAACGTCATCGTGATTCGAGACCGACACCTGTTGACGTGCCTGCTCGACTTTCTCGGTGCGTTGCGGCGAATCCGAGCGAAGCGGATCGACGCCGTGATCGACATGGAGTTCTTTTCACGCGCCTCGGCGATCTTTGCCTTCTTGACCGGCGCGTCGACGCGCGTGGGTCTGCACCGATTCACCAGCGAGCTGCCGTATCGGGGCAACCTGATGACTCACCGCGTGCAGTACAACCCGTACCTGCATGTGTCCGATCAGTACACGAGCCTCGTGGACGCCGCCCGGCTCGAGCCATCGGATGAGCCGATGGTCAAGGCGCCGGTCGCAGAGGCGCCGGGTTCGCGGAAGGTCTTCACGCCGACCGACGAAGAGAGGCGCCTGATGCGCGAACGGTTGAAGCCGCGCGCATCTCACTCGACCTCGTCGAACGAGCCACGGCCCATCGTGGTGCTCAATCCCAACGCGAGCGATTTGCTTCCGCTGCGAAAGTGGCCGAGCTCGCGCTTTGTCGAGCTCGGGCAGCGCGTGGTCGCAGAGCATCCAGCGGCGCTCATCGTCATCACCGGCGCCTCCTCGGAGCAGCTCGCAGCCGACGCGCTCTGCGAAGCCATCGCTTCTCCTCGAGCCGTGTCACTGGCCGGCCGGACGACCCTGCGTGAACTGCTGACCTTGTACGCGCTCTCTGATGTGCTGGTGACCAACGACAGCGGCCCCGGCCATTTCGCGTCGCTCACCTCGGTGCGCACCGTCGTGCTGTTCGGACCTGAGACCCCCAGGCTGTTTGGCCCGCGGTCCTCGTCGAGCACGGTCATCTGGAAGAATCTGGCCTGCAGCCCTTGCGTGAGCGTGTTCAACCACCGTCTGTCGCCCTGTACCGACAACGTCTGCATGCAGCTGATCACGGTTGATGAGGTGTACGCGGCCGTGGCGTCGACGCTCGCCGTCGCGCCTCCCAGCTAGCCCGCATTATTCACGTGCGCAGTGCCACGAGTGAACAATGCGCCGGCTGATCAAGGGACGCCGGCTTCGACGCGGCGCTGGCGCGCCTTGCTCAGGGCTAGCCCTGAGCGGAGGCCCGTTCTGGGAGCCGGAGTCGAAGCCCGAAGGGCGAACTATTGGGGGCCTGATGAATAGTTCGGGCTAGTCGGCGGCCCGGCTGAGCACCACGAACGACGGTTTGCCGCCGTAGAACTCGTGGATTTCGGAGGCGACCGTCCAGCCCGCCAGCTTCAACTTCTCAATCGCGGCATCTTCACTCGCCGGGATAATGGCCACCGCCTTCCCCGGTGGACGCTCCCAGTCGGTGTTTCTGAGTGACAAGCCTCTCGTGCGTACCTCGAGGTCGTCCCGGCCGTGCGCGCGCCGGTAGAACTCCCAGAAGACGTCGACGTATGGAATGGTTTCCGAGATAAAGACGAAGTCGGGCGCCGCCGACCGCGGCGTCAAGAGCACGCTTTCGAAAGCGCCTCTCAAATTGCCTCCGAGATAGGCGCTCGACCGGATACGCCAGTCGCCCATGTAGTCGACATAAAAGCCGCGAAACAGGATCAGGGTGCTCGCGACACAGGCGACGGCCAGCCCCCGGGCCAGCAGGGTTCGCGATTCCCACAGGAGCCTCACGCCCGCAACGGCGATGAACGCCGCCCACGGTCCAATCATCAGATACCGGCCAATCGTGTCCTCGCCGATGATCACGCCAGGTATCGGCGCTGTCAGGAAGCCGAGCAGTACCGCGCCGTGAGGGATCGTCAGCGGCCTTCGAGTGAGCGCGTACAGGCCAACCGGCAGCAGCAGCATGTAGGCCAGCGGGAACTCTCCCGCGGAGCGCGTGGAATCGATCAGGCTCGACTCACCCGAAAAGAACAGCCGGCTCGGATTGAACGCTTGCCAGTACACATCGGCGCGCGTGCCCAGGCTGAACCACGTGAACAGACTCCTGGCGCCTTGAAAAACGTTCAGATGAGGCTCATAGACCTTGTAGGTGCCGACCAGCTCGGCGATGCGCTGCGGATGTGAGAGCTGCCAGGCGGTCAACGGAATCAGGGTGAGGGCCAGGCATCCAGTCGCCCACGCGAGATGCCGCCACCGCTGCCGGGTCACGAGCGCCGCGATCGTGACGGCGAAGTGCACGGGCGCGAAGAAGACCATGCTCAGGTAGCTGTACACACCGACCCCGAGCGCGAGCGTCGAGCCGAGCAGGTTCGAGAGCCGGCCGTTGCGCAAGTAGGCGAGGAGGAATGCGAACCAGAGCAACTCGAACGCCACCGGGAAGATCACGCTGAGCGCCGCTCGACTCCGAATGAAGAACGCCGGAGTGACCGCCACCAGGATCGCGGCCAGGGCCGCCAGGCGGATGCTGAGAAACAGCTCTTTCGCCGCCAACACGGTGAGCCCGATGGCCAGCACGCCCGCGGCGGCGCTCGGCAGCCGGAGCGACCGCTCGTCCAACGGCCGGAACTGAAGGACGAGCGCCGTCGCGTAGATGTAGATGGGGTCGCGACCGATTGAAAACCCCGGCTCCTGAAAGAACAGCGGCAAGAAATTGCCGTTCCGGTCTCGGCCCGTCTTGGCGACCTCGTGAGACTGGAGCCCAAAGTTCGCCTCGTCTTTTGTCAGGTAGACGGGAGCGAGGTCGAGATCGCGACCATACAGCAACCACGACAGCCCCATCACCGCGAGCGCTGTGGCAATGGTGACCATCCAGCTCGGCGCCTCGCGCGTGTGCGTCGGATCCAACGAAGGGGTCTCGCGGAATAGCCTACTCGAAGATTGAGCACCCCCCCGCAGGCACTTGGAGTCGCTTCAGTAGGTCTTCCGC
>JBOGIV010000413.1:0-8244 GCA_050747925.1 Vicinamibacterales bacterium | reverse complement strand
GACAGTTGAAGCAAGTTTCTGGCAGGCCGCAGAAGATGTCCGCCGCGCGGAGCGGGGCGAAAACAACACTGCCCCAGCGAAGCGGAGCCGACCCGTTCTTCTGGGCGGTTTGAGGCGGAGCTTCGCTGGTGTCCTAAGGCATGGCGTTCGACGGTACGATCATCGAACGCGAGTACGGCCGCGCTACCTCTTCTCCGGTGGAATACTCCGGATCGGCGCCGAGAATTTCGCGTGAGCTGCAAAATGGGGTCGGGCCGCATCGATCCACATCTGATCCGTGACGACGGGATCGTCCGCAGGCACGAAATGTGAGAGCACGAGGGTTTTGACGCCGGCTGCCTGAGCGACTCGCCCAGCGTCCTCGGCCGTGGTGTGGAGGCCGTTCCGTTTTCTTCTTCGACAGCAAGCTCACAGACAAGAGCGCTCGACATCCACGACTTGGACCAGGATCCGCGTCCGTGCCGCGGTGCATTACCGTGGTAATATCGCTGCCATGGCTCTGGCTCATTCAAAGCTCACGGCGCAAGGCCAGATCTCGGTTCCGGCCAAGGTTCGTCAGCGACTGGGCGTGGGTCCGGGTTCGGTGCTCGAGTGGGACGAGGAGGGCGATCGAGTCGTCGTCCGAAAGGCCGGTCGATACAGCTCCGCAGATGTCCATCGGTCCCTCTTTGCCCGGACGCCTACGCGACGTACTGTCGCCGAGATGAAAGCCGGGATTCGGCGGGACATCAAGAGGCGACGTGCGAGCCGTTGACACCAACATGCTTGTCCGGCTTGTCGCCCGGGACGATGCGAAGCAAGTTGCGGCGGCCGAAGTCTTTGTCGCCAACGGAGCGTGGGTGCCCCACCTGGCGCTGGCCGAAGCCACGTGGGTGTTGACCTCAGTCTACGATCGGAGTCCTGAGGCGATTGCGACGGCAGTCGAGATGCTCTTGAATCATCAGCATCTGACGCTGCAGGATGCGGATGCCATTGCTGCGGCCGTGGACCAATTTCGCCGCCGTCCAGCGGTCGGCTTCTCGGACTGCCTGATGGTGGAGATCGCTCGGAAGGCTGGTCACGTGCCGCTCGGAACCTTCGATCGCGATCTCGGCAAGATCGATGGCGCTCACCGATTGTGAGACCTGAGCGCGCGCGCTTACCCTTTGCCTTGTGCCTTTCGACGTTAAGCTGCCCTAGTCACGGCTAGGCACTGTACGCACAATAGGCGCCGATTCAAAAGATGCCCTTGCTCTTCTCTTACGGCACGCTCCAACAGGAAGCGGCTCAGCTGTCAACGTTCGGAGGGCTGCTTCACATCCTCAGTATCGCGCTCATCGATCTCAAGTTTCGATACCTGCTACGTCATCGAGGACCTCTCTACGTTGCCGACGTTTCTTCTCAGCGAGCCGCCGGGCTGACAGGTCGAGGTCGGATTTCGACACTGTAGATTCGCAGCGCCAGTTGGCGTCGATCGCCGTTTCCGCTGACCTCATCTGGAACGAACGATCGATCACTCTTGATGGTCACGCGTCCTGCGGCGGCTCCAACAGCCTTGGCTGGGACTGGCACAACCCACGTGAAATCTGCTTCGGGTCGAAACGACGCGAGCTCGAATTGACCGGCCCTCACCACGACGTGAGGCGACTCCTCAAAATAGCGCAGGGGTGACTCGCCTCGAATGACCAACTCAAGGTCTCGACCGAATGCTTCAGTGTGCACATCCGCGGTTTCCTCAATCCAGCGCCATTTCAGTCCGGTCGCGGGATCGAGTTCTGGCATATGCCACCCGCCATCGAATCCCGCCATTGCGGATCCTGGAGACTGCACATCAAATTGTTCGACCGCAACATCGACGATTCGACCTGCAGGCGCGGCGTCCTTTGCGATGACCCTAACGGTCGCGTATTCACCTTCGCCCCGAAGCGCGCCTGGCGCGAGCGCGATACTCTGCAGGAATGAGGAGCGCGACGACGCCGTCCACGTGGCGAGCGGGCGACCATCGATGAGGACGTCGATCGATGCGGCGGTGTCGCAGGGACCACCGATATTGCGTCCGCCGATCATCATGACCGCGGGCGCGTCTCGACGCTTGATGTAACCGACGATGCCGTCGACGCCAGGTCCGTCGTTGCTGCGTTGGGCGACCCCGCGCGTTTCAGGCGTCAGACTCCAGCCGGTCATCAGGAACCAGCCGGGCGGTACAATTTCGTACCAGTCAACACTCGAGGGCTGGATTCCTCCAAGAAGCGACTCGGTACTGCGAGGCCAACGGTACGAGCGAATCAGTCTGCGCGCGGCAGGGTCGATCAGCGCAAGGTCGCTCCGTCGTCCATCGGCCAGAAACCAAACGGTATCGTGACTCCCCTGGAGCCAGGTCGCTGCCAGCGCCAACCATTCGTAGCGCACCGGCGCCGGGAGGAGTTGTCCCGGCCACGATTCACCACGAATCGCCCGGCCGACGGAGTGATGGGCACCCAACGCCGGCGGACGTGTGTGGGACGTCCCTTCATGTTTGAGGTCCTTGAGCGCGCGCGCAATTGGACTCTCAGTTCGCCCGTATGCGGTCGCCGCGCTGACGCTCGTTGACGCGGCCGCGACAACCATGCAACCGACAACTGCCGCCGGAAACCGGACCGGGAGCCACTTCAGATTCGCGACAATCAGAAGGCACGACACCGGCACGAGTGGCAGGGCATAACGGATGGACGCCGTCTCCTGAAGATACAAATGGAACGCCAGGTATGGCAGCCCCATCAAGACGGTGAACCCGAGCGCGCGGCGATCGCGCTTGGCGAGGGCGATGGCACCAAGAACTGTAAAGACGAAGGCAGACCAGCCCAACGCGTACGAACCCCACGGGATGATGAACGTGCGCATGAGCGCGAACGCGAACAACCGCAGTGTGGGAGAGGTCGCCAACATTTCGACGCCCTGCACGTCGTCGGATGCCACCGTGGTGATCAGCCGAAGGTATTCAGCCGCGCCTCCAATGCTGGTCGTCATCGGCACCAACCAGGCAAGCACACCGACGACCAACGCCCCAAGGACCTGAGGAATGATCGCAACGCCCGCGCGCCGCGCGTGCAGCAACGTCACTACTGTCAGGAGGGGTACGGTCAGCAGCGCCGTTTGCACTCGCAGGCCGACCGCGACACCGGCGACGAAGGCAGCTGCCAGCCAGCGATACTCCAGACGCCCGAACGAACTGAGGACAGCGGGAACTGCTTCCTTGGCGCGAGCTGCGGCACCGTTGTTGTACGCAGCGAGCGACAGCGCCTGCGACGTCGTGGCAAACAACAGTCCCGGTACGTCGCTGAGAGGCCGCATCGCAGTAACCCAGAACAACGGACAGCTGATCGCCAGCGCAGTGACCAGTGTGGCGCGTGATGCCGAAACACCGAGTCCCAATGCCACCCACATCACGGCGAAGATCGCCAGCGTACCGCAGATGACGCTCCAGATCCGGAGGCTGGCCGCTGCTGTACCGGTGTCGTCTACTCCAGGTGTGAAAACGCGGTAGGCGGAGGTCACCAGCCGACCAAGCGCGACGTGAACAGGGAAGCCCGGCGGGTGGGGCTGATGCAATCGAGGATTGTAGCCATCCACGGCCATGATGAAGTTGGCGGAATCGATGCCGTCGGGCGTCTCAGGAATCAACAGCACGTGTCCCGCGACAAAAACGGTAGTGAGAACGGCGACAAGCACGAGTACGACCCGTAGGTTCTGGGGCCTTCGTGCCGGTAGACGCAGTATCGGCACATGGAGGGCGGATGTCGGCATAAGGGGGCCTCACCGATGCCTGAGCTCCCGCGTCGTTCGCGCAAGCTCGACATGTGCCCGCATTCTTTCACTGCGGCGCTGCGACTTCAAGCGAACGGCGCCCTTTCACGCTCACGTTCGCAGGCCGACGGTTGCCAGGCGTCCGAGGTCAGCGGGACTCTCCAACCGAAGCTTGCGCACGAGTTGAGCTCCGGAGGTCTTCTTCGCCCGCGTCGGGCGATTCGCGAGCACGTTGGGTATCACCTACGACATTTCGCAGGCGCGGATCTCGGCCTGCCGGCGCGGTGACGGCGCTGTTGTGCATCTGGGCCGTTGACCCTCGAGGCGTTAATCTGCCGCCAGTCCGAGGGGGCCGCCGCCACCGCACGAGTGAGCACAAAAGGCCCAATGCGCGGGGACTCGAGGGGCTTCCCCTCTGAATTAGAATGGGCATGCCGGTGCGCTCAGGCAGCAGATGTGCGTGAGCATTCCGGCGCTGCACGCAACCTGCACTCTATGAAAGTGCCGAGATTTGTCTCCGTCCACGGTTGCCGCATCGCGTCACCGTTCGCTCGTGGGTACCCTCCGGATGTGACTGCTTTTGGATCCAGACGACGGTACGGATGACGGAACAGGCAGGCGCCGGCAACGGAATGGGCCCCGGAACGGTGCTCCTTCCCGTCGCGCTGGCGGTCTTCTTTACATCGGGTTTCGCCGCGTTGCTGTACCAGGTGATTTGGCAGCGGATGCTCGCGATCTTCTCCGGCGCAGATGTCTACTCGGCCTCGGTCATCGTTGCCGCGTTCATGGGCGGGCTCGGCGTGGGGCACATCGTCGGCGGGCACGTCGCCGACCGAGTGTCGCGCCGGACCAGTCTTGCCTTGTTCTGTGGAGCCGAAGCGGCCATCGCCGCCTTCGGCTTCTTCAGCGCGGCGCTCTATTACGGATTCCTGTACCAGCGCCTCGGACACCTTCACATCGCCCGGGAGGTCGTGGCCGTCATTCTCTTCAGCAGCCTCTTGTGGCCCACGTTCTTCATGGGCGCGTCCTTGCCGCTGCTCGCCCGTGCCGTGACGGACCGCATCGGGCGCGCGGCATCGACTGTAGGCGCGCTGTACGGCTTCAACACGCTTGGCGCAGCACTGGGCGCGACGGTCGCCACGTGGTCCCTCCTCCCGCAGTTCGGTCTAGAGGGAAGCCTTCGCGTTGGTGCGATGCTGAATGTCGCCTGCGCCGCGTCCCTGTTGCCGATTACGTTCTGGCTCAAGGGATCCGCCGCCGATACCCCTTTCCCTACAGCGGGCGCCGGATCCGATCGTGCCCACCCAGCGGAGACGGACGCCGAACGACTGGCGTTCCGGTTCTGGGTGTCGATCTACGGGTTTGCGGGGCTCGTGGCGCTCTCACTCGAGATTGTCTGGTTTCGGCTGCTCGGCGTCATGATGAAGTCGACGGCGTTCACGTTTGGGACGCTCCTCGCGGTGTACCTGGCCGGCATCGGCCTCGGCGCCGTCGCCGGAAGCGCACTCGCACCGCGCGTGCGCCGCCCTGGCGCCGCGTTCCTTGGTCTACAGGCGGCTGGCGGACTCACCGCAGCCATCCTTGTCACGCTGTTCGCCGGTCTCGCCGATGACCTGAGCGCGCTGAGAGGCTACTTTGGCAGTTACGAACCGTTGAGCGTTCGGGAAAGCGTCGACGCACTGCGCGCGATCACGGCCGGTCGGCTGCCACTGGCCTCTCAACCCGTCGAATTGCCGGCGACCTTTCTCCGGCTATATATCGCGGTGCCGCTGCTGCTTATCGTTCCTTCCACGTTCCTGATGGGGTGCAGCTTTCCGTTGCTGCAACGAGTGGTTCAAACCGACCTCGGCAGGGTTGGGCGACGGGTTGGCGGACTGCTGCTGGCCAACATCGTGGGCAGCATCATGGGAACCGTGTTGACAGGGTGGATTTCGCTCACGGTGCTGGGCACCGCCGGAACACTCAGGCTGCTCGTCGTGCTGAGCAGCGTGTTCGCGCTGCTCGGGATGGCGGCCGTGTTTCGCACATCGCATAACACCGCGCGGCGTCGATTCGGTCCGACGGTCACGGCCGGTGCGACGGGGATCGTACTGCTCCTGGTGGTGCGATGGATGCCGGACGATGCCCTGCTGTGGGCGCGGCTGCACGGGACGAGCGTCGATCGGATTATTTTCGCGGAGGATATCTCTGGGGTGTCGGTCATCAAGATGGCGCAGGAGGGGTTCGACGGCGAGAGAGCGGTATTCGTGAACGGTGTGGGACAGAGTGTGATCCCGTACGGGGACATCCACACGGTCCTCGGCGCGTTGCCGGCCTTCGTCCATCCAGACCCGCGGGACGCCGCGATTATCGGTCTCGGATCGGGAGATACCGTCCACGCGGCAGCGGGGCGGCCGGGACTCGAGCGCATCACGAGCATCGAAATCGTCGGGCCGCAACTCGAGACGCTGCGGGCGCTGGCGAGACGGGATCCGTATGGCGGGTTGCGCACGCTCCTGCGCGATCCTCGTATCGAGCACGTCGTCGGTGACGGCCGTACCTATCTCATGCGTTCCAGGCGCAGGTTCGACATCATCGAAGCGGATGCGCTGCGCCCCACGAGCGCCTATTCAGGCAATCTCTACTCCGACGCTTATTTCAGGCTCGTGAGGGAACGTCTGAAGCCCAATGGTCTCGCCGCGACGTGGACGGCGAGCGAGCGGGTCCACAACGCCTTCGTCAAGGTCTTTCCCTACGTCGTGAGCGTTCCAGGCGTCATGCTTGGCAGCAAGGAACCGATTGTCCTGGACCGCGCAACGATCGCCAGACGCCTCGCCGATCCCCTGGTGCGGTCGTACTACGAGCGCGCCGGAATCGACATCGAACGGCTCATCGGAGCCTATCTCGACGGCGACCGCGCGCACTACGGGCTAGATTTCAAGCGGGACACCCTGACCGATTTCAATACCGATCTGTTTCCGAAGGATGAGTACGACCTGAGCCCGCCCCGACGCTAACTTAACTAACTCAACTAGACGGCATTCTGAAGCACCGCCTCGCCGACTGGTTCGTGTTTACCACGCCGACCGACGCCTTCGTCTCCTCAGAGGCTGAAGACTCCGAGTAGCTCACAGCCATGCTTCATGCAGTCGCGCCTCATCGGCGGGCGCCCCACGCGAAGCTGAGCACGGCCGATGCCTCGTCTTCGAACGTCTCGAAGACGGTCATGAGCTTCATCATCCCCAGCAGGCGGTGGCTGCGAGCCGTGAGATTGACCAGCTTCATGGCGCCGCCTTGCTGGCGGACCATCTTCAGCTCCGCCGCCATCCTGCCGACCCCGGCGCTGTCGATGTAGGTCACGCCGCAGATAGATCAGGATCTTGGTCCGTCCCTTCGCCACCAGGGCAGCCGCTCGCCTCCTCAAACACGAGGTCTCCATCGTCGAGCGTGATCTCGCCGGTCAGGACGAGGACGGTCACATCCTCAATATCGCGCTCATCGATCTGAAGTTTCGACGCCTGTTGTGTCATCGAGGATCTCCACCCCTTGCCCACGTTTTCTCGCGCAGTCGCCGGCGGCGCCAGGAACCGCGCGAGTGAGACGGCTCAGGACCGTCGACCGTCGCGTGCTCTGCATCCATAGCGCGTCCGGCGCGCACACCCCATTTGGTCGTGGGTCACTTTGATGTCAGGTCTCTCGCGTTAGTCGGTCGCTTGATCGAAGTGAACGACGGGGAGACGGGTGAGTCCTCCTCCTCGGACACACAGCGCGTGCGCGTGCCATCCGTCGATGTGAATTTCTTCGACGCGTTCGTCGGCGTGGTCGGGGACCTCGGGATGAGTCCGCGCGAACCCGAGGAGTCGAAGGGGCTCTACCATCCCGCCGCGCCGCGAGAGATGCCGTCCGGATTCATGGCGATGCGGGTTGGAGGAAACGCCGGGGCCTAAGCTCGGAGGCTGCGATCCCTTGTGGCCGCGGTGGACCCGAGCGTGCTGATTTACGACGCGCGTCCGCTGGACGAGGTCGGAAGTACGGAGTTCCAGCTCGACACGGCCTTTGGCTTGGCCATGGTCCTGGGCGTCTATCTCATCGTGCTTCTTTCAGCGGCTGTGACGTTCGCCCTCATGTCGTTCACGGTTTCCCAACGAACGCGCGAGATCGGCATTCGCAAGGCGCTCGGCGCCAGCCCGCGCGCCGTTCTCACTGCGGTTTTCTCCCGCGCGTGTGTGCAGCTCGGACTCGGTGCGTGACTCGGAGCCTTGGGATCCATCGTCGCCATCAGCCGCATTCCCGACAACTATGTTGCAGAGCCCGGAATGATTCTCGCCAACGCGGCGTTCATGCTGTTGGTGGGCCTCTTCTCGTGTGGTGCACCCGCCAGGCGCGCGCTCCGCATCGAACCGATTGAAGCGATGAGGGAAGACCAGTAATTGCTGAGGACATTCGACCGGTGTCACCAGCCCGCACCTGGATCAAGTCGCGTTCGTTAGGCCCGCGTCGGAC
>JBOGIV010000412.1:0-5914 GCA_050747925.1 Vicinamibacterales bacterium | reverse complement strand
GTTCAGGCCCAAGAGCGTCCTTGCCCTGTCGAGCGAAAAGAAGGCGCGGCATCTGGCCGGCCTCGCGAGAATTTCCGACCTTCTCGCGGCCCGTCTGCTCGTCTCGTATCACCTCGCCCATCAACGTCCGATGATGGGCGCGTTCCTCGACGCGATCGGCATCGCGCACGAAGAAGGGCTCATCAAAGAGGAGTCACCAAAGGCCCCGGATCAGCCGACGCTGGATCGCGCAGTGAAGACGTTGTCGCACGGTTATCCGAAGGCCGACGTCGCGCGCTACTTCTGGGCGCTGGTTTGGCAGGATCCCGAGACGTGGGGAGGTCTCAAGGGCCGACCCGAGCTGAACCTCGACCCTGTACCCTAAGCACTTCAGGCACTCCGTCACCAGCACTCTAGGCACTTTAGGCACTCCAGGCACCTTTGGCACATTAAGTACACCCGTGGCTCCATTCGAACGTCACCTCTTTATCTGTTGCAACCAGCGGGAGCCCGGGCATCCGCGGGGGTGTTGCGACCCGGCCGCCTCTGACTCGCTTCAAAAGGCGTTCAAGAAAGCGCTGGCCGATCGGGGCCTCAACCGCCGGATGCGTGCGAATCGCGCCGGCTGTCTCGATCAGTGCGAGCACGGGCCCAACGTCGTCATCTATCCCGACGGGATCTGGTATGGCGGCGTCACCCACGACGACGTGGACGAAATCGTCGACAGCCTGATCACCGGCGTGCCGGTCGAGCGGCTTCGACTTGCAGACGAGTGCATCAACACGCCCACCTGCGCGCACAAGCCTCGAAAACAGAGCGCAGCACGGCCTTCAGAACTCTAGGCGGTCCTTCCGGCATGTTCACGGCAGATGGCTTGATTGCGCTGGTCACGCTGACGGTGCTCGAGGTGGTCCTCGGCATCGACAACGTGATCTTCATCTCGATTTTGGCGGGGAAGTTGCCGGCGGATCGGCAGGATCGCGCCCGCAAGATTGGCCTGCTGGCCGCGATGCTGATGCGAGTGCTGCTGTTGATGTCGCTGGCGTGGATCATCAGGCTGACCACGCCGCTCTTCAGCGTGCTCGGTCAGCCGTTCTCGGGCCGCGACCTCATCCTCATCGGTGGCGGGCTCTTCCTGCTCTTCAAGGCCACTCGCGAGATTCACGAAAAGCTGGAAGGCGAAGAGGGACATCGCTCCGCGCGTGTCTCTCCATCGCTCGCGGCCGTTATCGGCCAGATCATGCTCCTCGACATCGTCTTTTCGCTCGATTCGGTGATCACCGCCGTCGGCATGGCCGATCAGCTCTCGGTGATGGTGGCGGCGGTGATTCTCGCGGTCGGCATCATGTTCGTCTCGGCTGGCAGCATCAGCCGTTTCGTGATGCAGCATCCCACCGTCAAGGTCCTCGCGTTGAGCTTCCTACTGCTCATCGGCTGCGCGCTCATCGCCGACGGCTTCGGGGCACACATTCCGAAGGGCTACATCTACTTCGCGATGGGATTTTCGGTGTTCGTCGAGTCCATCAATCTCCGCATGATGGCTAAACGTCGCGGTAAGCCCGTCCAGCTGAGGGAGCCGTATGCTTAGGCCGGGTAGGCCGGGTAGGGCAGGTAGGCCGAGTGGGCCGGGTGGGTCGCGTAGGCCGAGTGGGGCAATCGGCAGACGGTACGGTAGTCCGCTCGTACGGCTGTACGGCAGGACGGCTGTTGTAGGGCAATACAGGTCATTGGCACACCTTCTTCATCCACGCCACGACATCGCGTTGGATTTCTGTGTGAACCTCAGCCTGAGTGCGGCCGCTGGATTTGAGCACCGCGAAAGAGTGATCGCCGCCTTCGACTCGTAGGACCTCGATTCTCTTCGCTCCTTCCCCGCTCGTACTCGCGAGTGCACTGGCGATCTGGTCAGGTCCGCCAAAGCTGTCGCGCGTCCCCTGCACGATCAACGTCGGCACGGCGATGGCCCCGAGGTGGGTCACGCGATCGCTTTTGCTTCGGCCCCCCATCGGGATAAGTGGGTAGCCGAAGACCACGATCCCTGAGGGTGTCGGCGTGCCTACCGGCCACCGATCGAGGCTCGCGCCCAGGTGCGTTGCGATCCGCCCGCCCATCGACTTGCCTCCGATGAAGAGATGCGTGGCACGCACGTGCCGATGATTGACCGCGCCGGTCACGGCACGACGAAACGCATCTTCGAGCACCGGCGCGCGGTCCGGCGTCCGACGCCGCGCCTCGAGGTACGGGAAGTTGAACGTGACGACCGTGACGCCCACGTCGGCAAATGCCTTCGCGTAGCTCGTCATGAACGGGCTGAAGTGGCCGGCGCCCGCTCCGTGCGCAAGGACCAGGAGAATCTCTGCCGCAGGCTCCTCCGCCGGATACAGCGCCGCCGACACCGTCGTCTCAACGTCACCCGGTAATTGAAATGCGATTGGGCTCACGACAGCGCGTTTATAGCATCTACTACGTACCGGAATTCACGCTCACGTACATTTGGAAATCTTCGTGTCCCGTTGCGATCTCGATCAAATCACGATCACCTACGTTGGCTGCGGAGTCGCTGAGTCGCTGAAAACTCTGAACAAAAGATTGGCTCTGTGTCTCTGCGTCTCTGTGGCACCGTACGTCACCGTTCTCGGTACTAGTCGTCTTACATGAACGGTTTTTCAGGCGCTCCCGTCTAACGACACTCAGGAGGTTCGTGTGTCGACAATCGGCTCCGACTTACGCTACGCCGTCCGCTCCCTCCTGAAGAGCCCGGGCCTCTCGTTGGCGGCGATCCTCTCGCTCGGTCTCGGCATTGGCGCCAACACGACGATCTTTACCTGGGTGCAGGCGGTGTTGTTTCGGCCCATTCCGGTCGCCTCCGAGCCCGATCGCATCCTGATTCCGGCAATGACCAGCCGAGAGGGGCGGAATCGCTCGTGGTCCTATCCGAACTATCGCGATTTCCGTGATCGATCGCGCCTCATCGACATCGTCGGCCAGGACGACATGACGCTGAGCATCGCCGTCGACGGTCAGACCGAGCGCGCGTGGGGCGGCCTGGTCTCCGGCAACTACTTCGACGTCATTGGCCTCAAACCCGCCGCGGGTCGACTGTTCACTGCCGAAGACGACAAGACACCCGGCGCGCATCCGGTCCTGGTTCTAAGCCACGCATATTGGCAGCGTCGATTCGCCGGTGATCTGTCGATCGTGGGGCGCGAGGTCAGCATCAACAACACGCCCATGACCGTGATCGGCGTCGCGCCAGAAGGCTTCATCGGATCCTTTTTTCGTCGGCGTGGGCGCCGATGATGATGCAGCGCGAGCTCACCGGCGGCAATCGCCTGGAGCAGCGGGGCAATGGCTGGATGAACGCGCTGGTCCGCCTGAAGCCCGACGTGTCGCGGGCGCAGGCGCAGGCGGAAGCCGAGTCGATCATGCGGCAGCTGGGGCAGGAGTATCCGGACACCAATGACGGACGACGAATCCGTCTGGTGAACACCTGGGAAGCGCCGTTTGGCGCCGCCACGGTGCTCGCGCCGATTCTCGGTGTGCTGTCGGTCGTCGTGGCGCTCGTGCTGGCGATCGCGTGCGCCAACGTCGCCAACCTCTTGCTGTCGAAGGCGGTCGGCCGCCGGCGTGAGGTCGCCATTCGGCTGTCGATGGGCGCCAGCCGCTGGCGCATCACGCGGCAGTTGCTCACCGAAGCCCTTGTCTTGTCGATCATCGCCGGCACGGCGGGCATCGTCATGGCTCGCTGGACCATGAACGTGATCATGGCCTTCGTGCCGCCGGTTGACTTACCGATCGATCTGGGCCTTCGCATGGACCAAACGACGCTGCTGTTCGCGCTGGCCGTCGCGGTCCTCACCGGGCTGGTGTTTGGGCTGGCGCCGGCCGTGCAGGCTTCGAGACCCGAAACGGTCAACGCATTGAAGGAGCAAGCCGGTCGCGGCAGCGAGGCGCGAGCCGGGCGTCGACTTCGCAGCAGCCTGGTCGTGGCTCAAGTCGCGGTCTGCCTTGTCCTGCTGGTCAGCGCCACGCTGTTCTTGCGGAGCCTGATCGCCGCCCAGCAACTGTCGCCGGGATTCGATCCAAACGGAGTAGTGACCGTATCGATGGATTTTTTTCCGAGTGGGTATACGGGCGATCGCACCTTGAGTATCGAGCGGCGCATCGTGGACGCCGTTGAAGCGCTGCCGGGCGTGACCTCGGCGTCGTTTGCCAACCGGTTGGCGTTGGGATTGAGCGGCAACAGCTCGATGGGCATCGACGTAGACGGCTTTGTGCCGCGGCCGAATGAAGAAGTTGTTCCGAATTACACGCTCGTGGCGCCGCGTCATTTCGAAACGATGCGCATCCCCCTCCGCGAAGGCCGTGAGTTCCTTCGGAGCGACACCAAGGACTCGCCGCTCGTGCTCATCATCAACGAGACGATGGCCCGGCGGTATTGGCCAAACGGCAAGGCGCTCGGCGGCCACGTCCGATTTGGGCCAAGGCCCGCCGAGGTCATCGGCATTGCCGCCGATGCGCGCTACTCGAACCTGAACGAACCGCCAACACCTCAGATCTATCTGCCACTCGATCAGAACAACGTCAGTACCGTGTCTCTGCTGGTGCGAGCAACCGGGGACCCGGCCGGCGCCCTGAATGGCATTCGTGACGTCATCCGCGCGCTCGATCCAAACCTGCCGCTCTATAACGTGCGAACCCTCAACGAGCACATGCAAACGGCCGTGTTCGCGCAGCGAATGGCGGCCGACCTGCTTGGCGCCCTTGGCGTCCTCGCGCTGCTGCTCGCCGCCATCGGCCTGTACGGCGTGACGGCGTACGCCGTGAGTCAGCGGATGCAGGAGATGGGCATCCGCCTCGCCCTTGGCGCGTCACCGGGCGCGCTGCTGTCGATGGTCGTGGGACAGGGGATGCGGCTCACGATCGTCGGCCTCGTGATAGGACTGGCGATTGCGCTGGCCGCCTTTGGATCAATGGGCGCTGTCCGCACGTTGCTGCCTGGCATCTCGCCGCTCGATCCGTTCACGTTCGCTGCCGTCCCGCTGGTCCTCGCCGCCATCGCCGCGCTGGCAGCGTGGATTCCCGCCCGCCGAGCGGGGCGCGTCGATCCGCTCACGGCCCTGCGATACGAATGAGTCTTGGGGACAGTCCTCTTTTGCGCTGTCCCCATTGACCCTGCGCTAGTCGACCCTGCACCAATCGACCCTGGGTCAATTAACACAGGGCTGTGACCAAAATCGTCAGTCAACGCCGCAAGGATGCGGAAGCAGCGGGCGAGTATCCTGTCTCGAGTGCTGTTCGATCTTCGGGAGCTCGGATGGGATGAAGCGTGGGCGACAGCGTTTGCGGCTTTTGAGGCCGATGGGCTCGTCCCGGCGCGTGTCGCAATCGAGTTCAACCACATCTTTCGTCTCTACGCTGCCGCCGGCGAGCTCCAGGCGCAGCACGCGGGACGTCTGCTCCATCATGCGGCCGGCCGCGAACATCTCGCCGCCGTTGGCGACTGGGTTGCCGCGCGGCCAGGGCAGGGTGACGCGTCGGCCACCATCGAGGCCATCCTTCCGCGTCGCACCAAGTTCTCCCGCAAGGTTGCCGGCGAGGTCACCGAAGAACAGGTCGTTGCCGCCAACATCGACACCGTGTTCCTGGTGATGGGACTCGATGGCGACTACAATCCGCGCCGCATCGAGCGCTATTTGCTCATGGCGTATGAAAGCGGCGCGAGTCCGGTTGTGCTCCTGACCAAGGCCGATATCGCCGACGATGTCCCGGGCGCCGTCGTGGAAATCGAACGTGCCGCCATCGGCACACCGGTCCACGCGCTCAGCGCGCGCGAGGGCACCGGACTGGAAGTGCTCGACACGTACCTGCAGCCTGGAAAAACCGGGACGCTCCTCGGCTCGTCAGGATCTGGGAAGTCCACGCTCATCAACGC
>JBOGIV010000411.1:0-3416 GCA_050747925.1 Vicinamibacterales bacterium | reverse complement strand
ATGCGACAGCGCGGCCGCGGCTCGCGCCTCCTTTCTCAATCGCAACCGCATCCGTTCGTCTCGAAAGAGATCGGGAGGGAGCGACTTGATGGCGACAAGGCGATGCAGCCGGGTGTCTTCGGCGAGGTAGACCACGCCCATGCCGCCGCGCCCCAGCAGTCGCACGATCCGATAGGCGCCGATCTGGGCGCCTTCCGCAAAGGGTGAGGCCGGCTCCAGGAATTCCGGCCCGCCGGAGTGCGCCTGCAGCAGCGAGAGCACTTCGTCTTGAATGTCGGCCGGCTCACTCGATTGGCGGACCAGATGCTCTCGCGCGCCAGTGGGCTCGGCGAGGGCCAGATCGAAGAGCGTACCGATCCGTTGCCAGCGTTCGGGGGTCATTGGCCCATGATGTGGCCCGAGGCGCGAATGGACGCATCATGGGCCCCGCGCGCGGAGCGCGCCAGAAGAACCTGCCAAACCAGCCAACGGACGCGGAGCGTCAACGGGCGCCCCTTGGCTGGTTCGAGCCGTCGAGCTCCCGGCGTAGCCACGCACGCGCCAGCGCCCACTGACGCTTCACGGTCGCCGGCGAGGTCTCGAGCGTCTCGGCGGTTTCCTCAATCGTGAGCCCGCCAAAATAGCGGAGCTCGATGATCCTGGCTTGCTGCTGATCCAGCGCCGCAAGCCGGGTCAACGCCTCGTCCAGGGCGAGCACGTCGATGCCAGGCCGATCTGAGGGCCGCCCGCCTGCGGCGATCGATTCATCCAGCGTGATGCGCTCGGCCCCGGCGCCCCGCTTCGCCGCGTGCTTGGCGCGCGCACGCTGCACGAGAATCTGCCGCATGGACAAGGCGGCGATCGCCAGGAAGTGCGCGCGGTTCTGAAACGGCTTACCGCGTTCCTGACTCAATCGCACGAACGCCTCGTTCACCAGCGCCGTCGCCTGCAGCGTCTGACCGGGACGCTCGCGCCGCAAATAGCTCGCCGCGAGCCGGCGTAGCTCGTCGTAGACCAGCGGCATCAGCGCGGCGACCGCCTTGTCGTTCACTAGCGAAGCTCCGCCTCAAAGCGCCTCGAGAAACGTATCGGCTCCGCTTCGCTAGAGTTGTGTTGCCTTGCCCCGCTCCGGCCTTCGACTCGCGCTCGGGCCGTCCCGAGCATCGCCGAGGGACGCGGGGCGAGACATCTCCTAAGGCCCGACGAGAAACTTGCCTCAATCGTCACGATCGTGGCCTTAGAGGAGATGTCTAGCGTTGGATCGTCACCGATTGAATCACGATGTCGTTGACCGGACGATCCTGCCGTCCGGTTTGCGCCTTGCCGATCTTCTGCACGACGTCCATGCCGCTGGTCACTTCGCCAAAGATGGCGTGCTTCTGATCGAGCCACGGCGTCGGCACCAGCGTGATGAAGAACTGACTGCCGTTGGTATCGGGCCCCGCATTGGCCATGGAGAGCCGCCCGGGTCGATCGTGCTTCAGCCCCGGACCGAACTCATCGGCGAACTTATATCCGGCGTCACCAGTGCCCGTGCCGAGCGGGCAGCCGCTTTGGATCATGAAGCCGTCGATGACGCGATGAAAGATGAGCCCGTCATAGAACCTCCGCTTGACCCGCTGCCGAGTGCGCGGATCGGTCCACTCTTTCGAGCCGTCGGCCAGGCCCATGAAGTTGGCGACGGTCTTCGGTGCCTTGTCGTCGAAGAGCTTGACTGTGAAGTCGCCTTCGGATGTATGAAACTTTGCAGTGGTCATTCACAGATCATAGGGCCAGGAGTGCCAGGAGTGCCTGAAGTGGCAAGAGTGCACCTCAGGCGCCCCGGCACCCTAATCCCGGAAAGTACTTGAGTTGACGTAACCCGCATGCGCAAACCATTGTTGCAAGTGCCACGGTTCGACGGCATGGCGAGCCGCCCGCGCGACGCGACCGAACGCGTCCGGCGTGCGCGGGCCATAGCTGCGAATCCGCTTCTTGACGAGCGCCCACGCCGCTTCGATCGGATTGAAGTCGTCCGGACTCTTCGTCGTTTTCCGGACGCGTGAGACTCGGGCCGAAGCCAACGCCGGCCTCGTGGGCCGGAGAACGGCCGAAGCCCATGGCCTGGAGCGATCCCTATGAGGCACACACCATCGCCGTCGCCAGTATTCGTGACGCGAACGATCGTTGTCGTGGCGCTCTGCCTGTTTCTGAGCTCGGTCCGCCAAACGATAGCGCAAGAGTCAGAGGCGCAGCGAGAGCGCGAGGAGCGTGTCAGCGACATTCTGGCGGCCCTCGCCGTCAGAGAGGGCCTTCGCGTGGCTGATGTCGGCTCCAATGACGGCTTCTACACCATTCGGATCGCCCGCGCTGTTGGCCCAACCGGTCGCGCCTTTGCCGTTGACATCAGTACTGCCGCTCTCGACCGACTCCGAGGACGCATCGCTCGAGATCGCAGATCGACCGCGTATCGATCGCGCGAGCCTGGCGGCGCGTCGGAGGCCGGCGGGCTGCCGGCGGCGGACATCTCGTCGCGCAGACGCTCCGGCAGCACGAACTCAGCATGCAGGATGGCGCCGCCTGCCACGGTGTGGTTGTTCAGAAGCGCGGAGCCGGCCGACCCCGAGCTGACCACCAGCATCCGCCGGCCGGTGGCTTGCAGCGATTCGCCGAGCGTCGGAGCCGTCAGAAGCCGCCCTTCGACTGCCGAAATCTTCATCAGGTGATCGCGATTGGCGGTGTCGAAAAATATCGACGGGTCGACTTTGGGAAAGAAAACCGAGTTGCCCATCAAGCCATGCGTTTCGGGATACGCGCCCGTCGAAATCGAGGACGCGTTGACTCGCGTGACCGTCGGGTACACCGAGTGGTGATGCGTGAACACAACTCCGCGCTTGCCGAGCGCCGTGAGATTGGGCATCACGCCGCCGGTGACGTAGTCGGGACGCAGGCCATCAACGACGATGATGAGGTGACGGCGCGGCGGCGGCGACTGCGCGTCGAGGAATGGTGGCGAGAGCGCCGCGCGAGACAGCCAGCGGAGGCGCGTGCTCAGGTCGAGGGGCGTATGCATGTTCAAAGTCACTCCGCGGCTTCTATCGCTCAGTTCCGCCGACATTTCCCCGCAGTGTTATCGCCTTCGCCTCGCTCAAGGATGCCTAAGATATTCCACGGGTTGCGTGTCGAACCGCCAAACCAGACGCCGCCCTGGGCCAGCGCCCCCATTGAGAGCTTCGCGACGAGCACGGCGCCGGCGTCGCGAAGACGTTCGACGACCGTCGCGTCGACGTCGATCATCTGATCCTTATAGGGCGTCGCGCCCCACGTCGTCTTGTAGCCCTTTGTGGCCAGGAGATCTTTCGCGCCCCACGGGATTCCATGGAGTGGCCCGCGATATTTGCCCGCCTTGATCTCAGCGTCCGCGACGGAGGCCTGCTTGAGCGCGAGCTCCTCGGTGA
>JBOGIV010000410.1:0-2632 GCA_050747925.1 Vicinamibacterales bacterium | reverse complement strand
CCGTAGCGGTGTTCCAGTAATACCAAAGGGAATGACGCTGGGACTGTGGTTGTGCACGACCGCTCGCACGTCAGGGCGTGCTTCGTAAACGGCCGCGTGAATGAACCGCTCGGCGTAGGGCGTGCGGCCGGCCGCACCAAGCGGCGCACCATCGAGTGTGAACTCCATCAGGTCTTCGGCCTCGAGGCAATCGGGCGCTCGAGCGGCCGAGAGAATGAAGCGGTCCGCCACCGTGGGGTGTCGGATGCTGACGTGGCCGAAAGCGTCCACCACGCCCTCGCGTGCGAGGATGCGGTTGGCCGTCACCAGTTCGTCGAGGACCGATGCGAGCGGAACGGCGGCCTGCCGAATCGGATCAGACGCAGTCAACGCGGCGCCATGATACACCGGCCTCCGAACCGGGTATGCTCTCGTCGCACATGGCCAACGGGTCACCGGACTTGAGCGCTCCCGCATCAGCCGGAGTCGTTCCCCAGATTCACGTCGGCTTGCAGGGCCGAGCCCGCGCGATCGCGGCCGTTGGTGTCGTCGCGGTACCGTCCGCGATCTGGTTTGGTCCGTGGGGCCTCGAGGGTCACGCGCAGCACGGGCTGGCGTTGATGTCGTTCGTGCTCCTCGGCTGGATGACGCACATCCTGGAGCCGGCGATCATCGGCCTGGTCGGGATCTATCTTGCCTGGGCGCTCGGCGTCGTGCCGTTTCCGATCGCGTTTGGCGGCTTCGCCAACACCACGCCGTGGTTTCTCTTCGGCGCGATGCTGCTCGGCATGATGGCGAACAAGTCTGGGCTCGCGCGGCGCCTGGCGTTCACGGTGATGCAGCGGGTCGGCGGCACGTACCCGCGCATTCTGCTGGGCCTCATCATCTCGGACTTCCTCCTCACGCTGCTGGTGCCCTCGGGAGTTGCCCGCGTGGCGATCATGGGCGCGGTGGCACTGGGCATCCTCGACGTGTTCGGCGTGGCGCGGACCAGTGCGATCGCGCGCGGCATGTTCATCACGCTGACTTACACGGCGACGATTTTCGACAAGATGCTCATTGCCGGCGCGTCTTCCATCACCGCCCGCGGCGTGATCGAGCGTGCGGGACACGTGGAAGTGTTGTGGAGCCAGTGGGCGCTCGCCTTTCTGCCGGTTGACCTTCTCACCATCGTGCTGGCGTGGCGCGTCACCTTGTGGATGTATCCGCCGGAAGTGAACGCGCCGCCAGGTGGCGCCGGCTTTCTCACCGCCGAGCTCAGTCGCATTGGGCCGCTGTCGTCGCTCGAGAAGCGATCCGCAGCGCTCATGGCGCTCGCCATCGCGCTGTGGATGACAGATTTCATCCATCACATTCCGGCGCCGATGATTGGTATCGGCATCGGGTTGCTCGCCACGGTCCCTGGCATTGGCGTGCTGGACGCCGAAGACGTGAAGAAGGTGAACTTCCTCACGATCATTTTCGTGGCCGCGGCGATCGCGACGGGCGACATCTTGCGGGAAACCGGCGCGCTGAAGCTGATCACGGATGCGGCGTTCGGCTGGATCGAGCCGTTCGTCGACACGCCGTGGGAGTCGGTGCCGGTCTTGTACTGGACCGGGTTCGTCTACCACATCTTTCTGGGTGACGAAATCTCGATGCTGGCGACGTCGCTGCCGGTGCTGATGCAGTTCGCGCACACCCACAACGTCGATCCGCTCATGCTGGGGATGATCTGGACGTTTGGCGCCGGCGGCAAGATCTTCCTGTATCAAACCGCCGTGCTCGTGGTCGGCTATTCGTTCGGCTGCTTCACACCAAAGGACATGTTCAAGATGGGCCTGGCGCTCACCCTGATCGAGTTCGTCCTGTTGCTGCTCGTGGTGCCGGTCTGGTGGCCGCTCATCGGACTCCACTGGTGACGGTGGAGGAAGCCAGAAGCCAGAAGCCAGAAGCAAGAAGCAAGAAAGGCCCGGCCACCTAAATCTTGAACGATTCCAAGGCTTCCGGTGCGAACAGCTGGTCGGGCGACAGGACCTGTTTCGCCAGCCCCTGCTCGTACGAATAGCGGAGGAACGTCTCCAGCGTCCGGCGATTTGGCTCGAGCCCGTACGGCCAGTAGTCGTGGCCCATGTCGCGGCGGGTCTCCTCGACGTGCGCGACCAGCCACGGCAGCATCATCTTGAGCGCAGAGGTCTCGATGAGATCGTGGTAGGTCTCCTGCTGCGCCGCACGAAACGCTTTGAGAAGGGACTGCGCGATCCAGCGATCTCGCTCGTAGACGTCGCGACGCATGACCAGCGTGTGCATGATCGGGAAGATGGCCGTCTGCTGGAAATACTCGCGTTCGATTGACTTGAAGTCGTCGAACAGCCGTCTCACCCTGTCCGGGCTCGAGTAGAAGGTGGACGGCGTGCGCGGCGCGTACAGCGCGTCGATCTCGCCGTCGGCAAGCATCGACGCCAGCGTCTGGGCAGGCCCGATTCGCTCGACCCGAATCTCTGGTGGCAACTGCACGCGCATCTTCTCCGAGCGCCCCGGCTCTTCCTGACCGCCGATGTAGTAGGTGACGCTGGTGAGGGGCACGCCGTAATGCTCAGCCAGCAGGCCGCGAATCCACACGCAAGCGGTCAACTGGTACTCGGGCAAGCCGATCTTTCGACCGATCAAGTCT
>JBOGIV010000409.1:0-4451 GCA_050747925.1 Vicinamibacterales bacterium | reverse complement strand
GGAAGTGGAAGAGATGTATCCACCAGGTGTAGCCGTGGCAGAAGTCCTGATGAAACACGACTGACGTGCCGGCGATCAGCGATGGAAAAAATTGCCTGATGATCTGCCGGCTGATGTCCGGCGATTTCATGGCGTCGATCGAGAGCAGCTTAATCGGTTCTCCACCCCAGCTCGCGGTTCTGAGGTCGGCCTGGTGGACGTCGATGCGCTGCTTCCAGGGTTCGATCAACTGCTCAAACGTTGACAGGAACACTTCCCCATCGCGGGGCGGTGGCACCGTGAACTTGGCATTCCACGCCTCGTCCATATAGCGACTGGCCCAGATGAAGTTGTCATAGGCCTTGATTCGGCTGTGGCGATTTGATCCGCTTGGCGACCGTTGCTCTAGCCCTAGCGCCACCGCGACGGTCAACGATCCGAGCCAGCAGCCGAGATCTACAGCATGGCCCGCGCCGGCCAGGCTTGCGCCGATCTGATGGAGGGCCCAGCGCTCGTCGAAACTGGTCATCCCCGGAAACCACGTAAGGATGGACTTGGCGCGTTCGTCGTGAGTGAAATTGAAGCGTTGAAACACCGCGTCGGCGTCCGCGAAGCGACCGCCTCGCATTTCCAGGTATGCGGAGAAACCGGCGCCTCGCGGCTCAGCGGTCGGAGAGTTCAGCGCCGCGGCCATGATGCGGCGCGACTCATCGTCGTGACCGATGCGGTGGAGCGCCCGTGCTAATCCAAACCGGGCCCAGTAGGGATCGGCCTGGAGACCCACGGCGTACCGCCAGCACTCAACCGCCGCGCTCGGGGGCCCTCGACGCTCGGCGATCTCGGCTCTGAGCAACGCCATCACGGCGTCGGAGCCGGCCGGAGGATTCAGGACCTGAATCCGCTCGTGCGCCTCGTCCACGCGGCCGGCGAAGATCGCGGCCTGAATGGCGCGAATCCGATCCCAAGGACCCGCCTTCGGCGACTCGAGGAAAGCGTCCCACAGCTGTGAGGCGTCCGGCCACTTTCCCTGCCGTTCGGCTTCCTCGGCAGCAATCCGAGTCCCCGTGAGATCAGACGCCACGAGATCTACCGGCCTTCCTGCAAATCACGCTCGCACGGCGCTTTCGAGTGGCCCGGTCGTCGCATAGACGTCTACGGCCCGTCGTGCGACGGCGACGTCGGTCAACCGCCGCTCGACGGTCGATCTGGCGGCGCCTCCAAGCCGTTCGCGCAACGCTGGGGATTCCACCAGCTCTTCGAGGCCCATCGCGAACGACTCCGCGTCTCCGGTTTTGGCGAGCCATCCGTTCTCGCGATGGGCAATCAGCTCGGGCATCCCACCGCAATCCGAGGCCAGAATGGCGCGGCCGGCCGTCATCGCTTCAATGCATGAGTACGGGCAGTTCTCCCAGATGCTCGGCAGCAGAAAGATGTCGGTGCGCTTGAGCAACGCGCGGACCTCGCCCAGATCGCGCCCACCCAGCACGTGGAATCGATCGGCGAGGCCGCGTTCCTGCATGCGCGGCAACAACTGATTGGCAACGTAGCCGAAGAGATCGCGCCCTGCCAGCACGACATGGACCTGTGGCTGACGTGCCATCACGCGCGCAGCGAGATCGCCGACTAGGTGAATCCCCTTCCGCTCTTCCATGCGATTCGCAAACAAGACGAGCACGGCGTCGCGAGGCAGACCAAAGCGATCGTAGACGTCGATATCGTCGTTACGATCGAAGAGCTCCACGTCGATCCCATTCGGAATCACATGGACCGGCTCGGGCACTCGCATCTTCGAGACTACTTCGTCGGCCACGAATCGGCTGCAAGCCGTTCGCACTTCGGCGCGATCGATCGCAATCTGCTCGACGAACGCGGTGAGCTGCCGATCGCGTTTGGGCGTGTCGTAGGTCGGCATGATGAGCCGAGCGGGCGAATGAAAGCGCACGACAATCGGCACATCGAGCAGCAGACTGACGGCCGCGGCATCGGCGCCGCACTCCGGGGCTTCGATAACGTCGAAGCGCTCACGCTTGAGCGACTGGCGCAGCGCCAGATACATCGCGTGCGCGGTCTCGACGCGATTGTTGAACCAGTAGCATTTTCGTGCGCGCGCGGGCTCGAGCAGGTGATGCAGCCAGCCTTCGTTCTTGATCCGTGTCACGCGGACGCCATCGTGCTCTGAGTGGAAGATGCCAGGCCGTGTCGATCCGGCAAACACGTGCACGCGATGGCCCAGTTTCACCAGCGCCCGCGCGTGATAGTAGGAGTAGGTTCCGATCCCTCCGAACCCGGTTTCTGTTGGGTACTCAAACGACAGAATGCCGATATTCATTCAGAGAGTGGTTACCGCGTGGCATCATAGCCCAGGTTCGCTACTCGAAGCCGCATGGGTCAAACTGTAAATTCGGGCGCTGCGAATCTCAGTGTGTCGGTGGTCGTCCCGGCGTACAACGCTGCCCGTACTATCGGCGCGACGCTCGATTCTCTCCTGTCCCAGACTCATTCAACGTGGGAGGCCGTCGTCGTGAACGACGGATCCACGGACCGCACCGGGGACATCGTCAGCGACTACGCCTCGCGCGATGCTCGCATTCGATTGATCTCCCAGCGCAACGGCGGCGAGAGCGCGGCGCGGAATGCGGGTCTCGCGCATACCCACTTCGGGTGGCTGCTCTTCCTGGATGCCGACGACTGGATCGCGTGCCGGCATCTGGAAAAGATGACGGCGGCGTTGGCCGGTGACCGCATGCTCGACGCCGTGCACTGCGCCTATGCCCGGGTGGCGGCCGATGGGCACGAGATTGAGGATCCGTATCGCCCGCCTATCGGCGATCTGTTCCCGACACTGGCTCGCCGCGCCGCATTCCCGGTGCATGCGTGCGTCGTGCGCAAAAACCTGATCGATGAGGTCGGCGGCTTCGACACGACGCTGCGAACTTCACCGGATTGGGATCTCTGGCAGCGAGTGGCACGGACTGGAGCCAACTTCGGCGCAGTCCGCGAGGTGCTGGCCTTCTACCGAATGAGTCCCACGGGCGCGTCGCTCGATGCTCGGCAGCTATTCACGGACGGCATGCGCGTCCTCGCCCGGGGCGCCGCTCCCGACCCTCGCGTGCCTCGCCCGCATCCTTCCTACGCGCACGGATGGACCCAGGAGCCGGTGGTCACACAAGAGTTCTATCTGCTGGCGTGGTGCGCGGGTCTGATGCTCGGGGCCGATCGTGATGCACGATCGCTGTTCGATTTGGTTGACGAGCATCGCTTTCCCGAGCTGTATCCCGACGCCGTCGCGCAGTGCCTCTTCGAGGCGGTGCCGTTGCCTTCGTGTCGCGGGCCTGGCGGTTGGGACACGCTCTGGCCGAGGCTGCGTGGGCGCATTGAGCATTTTCTCCTCGCGCTCGAACGGCAGTCGCAGGCGCCGGATCTGGCGCAGAAAGCGTTGGGACGCCTGCGCCGGATGGTGCTCCACGCGTCGCCCACCTGGAGCATCGTGCAGGAGGGGCTGACCGACATGAAAGCCCTTTTCGACCAGGAGCGCCAGACCTGGCAGCGCCTGGCTGAAGAACGAGAGCGCAACCTTGCTGCGCAGCAGCAACTGCTGGACGATCTGCGACGGAGCCACGCCGTGCTCGAAGCGGATCGCGAGAACTGGCGGCATCTGGCCGAGCAACGCGAGCGGACGCTTCAGCAGCTCGAGCAAGCACGAGCTGACTCCGAGCAACTCGCCGAGGAGCGCGCCCGGCGTCTCGACCAGCAGCGACAGATACTCGCCAATCTCCAAGCTGAACACGATCGCCGCCTCACCGAGACGCAGGCCGACAACGCGCGGCTCGAGGCCGAACGCAACGACTTGAAACGACAGATGGAGCAACGCGCCACAGAGGTCGAGGCGCTTCGTCGCTCCGACGAGCGTGTGGTCGGCGATTTTTTACTCAACCGGCTGCGTCTGAAAACCGCCGTCCGAGGCGCGGCGGCCATCAAGCTGGCGGTCGGACACTCGGCCACCGTCGCGCGACTCACCCTGGAGCGCGGTCTCGATTCGGGCCAGCGCCATCGAGTGATGGCAACGGCGTGCGACGTCTTCCCGATCTACTCGCAGACGTTCGTCTATCAGGAGTTGACCCAGCTTGCTCGCCAGGGATTCAGCCTGCGCTTCATCTATTCAAAGCTCGACTCGCGCGACTTCCTCCAGTCGCAGTTTGCGTCGCTCTGGCATGTCAAGCGGCGTCTGTTTCTCAGCCACGCCGTTCACGAACGGGACTTTGCGCGCTACCGGCGCCGTATGCCGGCAAAGGTGGAGCCTCTCGTCGAGATGTTGTGCCAGGCCTCGGGCATGGCGAGAGAGGCGCTCATCTCGCACGGGAACTTTCTCCAGGCGTTCTCGTTCACTCGCATGGTCGAGGCCTATCGGCCCGCGTACTTGCACTCGTATTTCTTCTACGACCGCTCTCTGATGGCGCTGGTTGCAAGCTACC
>JBOGIV010000408.1:0-13310 GCA_050747925.1 Vicinamibacterales bacterium | reverse complement strand
CTTCCGCTGCTGGCAGAAACGGAACCCGTACGACGAGCAGACCTACATCGATACCTTGCGGCGCCGCGGATCGCCGCTTGCCAAAAATATTGCTTGACGGCCCAACTCAGATGTCCATTCCGCCTTCCCCAAGAGGAGCGACGATTTCATAGGGACCGATCTTCGCGCCAGACGCTAACATCGCCCGCGGATTCTATCCCACCCGCACAGCGCAGGCAGGTCGCAACGCAGCCTGAAGCCAGAAAGCACATGGCACACGGCAGAAGGCCAAAGGCAAAAGGCTGGCGCGCGCCGGACAGGAGCCACGGTGGGCAGAGGCTATTCGACGAACAACTCGTCGAGCGCGAGCCCGAATCCAGGCAGGATGGGCGTTGTGAGCACGTCGCGATCGGCCGCGCTTGGGGTCGCCACACACGGGAACGATCCTTCTGAAAGGCGACGATGAATGCTGACGCGGTTGGCCTCCGGATCGACCATCCAGTACTCGCGTACGCCCTGACGCTCGAAGAGCTCCCGCTTCAGCCGCTGATCGCGCTTGCGAGTACTCGGAGAGAGAATCTCGACGACGAGCGCGGGCGCGCCCTTCACGTGGAGCGGTGTCAGAATCTCTTGTTGGTCGTTCGCGATCAGCAACAGATCCGGCTCCACGATGTCCCAATGGGAGAGGACGACATCAAAAGGGGCCACGAAGATCTCGCCCACGCCTGGGTGCAAACGCAGATACGACTCGAGTGCGAACAACAGTCGCCGGAGCAGCCGCTGGTGCCGCCGGTTGGGCGACGGCGTCACGTAATGCTCTCCATCGATGATCTCGTGTCGCAGCCCGTCGTCAGGGAACTGCACGAAGTCGTCGTACGTGAGGCGATAGCCGGTACGAGACCCTGACCGCATCGTGTCCCTCTCGTCCATCCGCGGATCTTACACCCGCACATTCGGCCGTGCCTTTGCGAACGGCATGCCGCCGGCATGACGACGCGCGAGAGCACGCTCCAGGATTGCGAGTCTCAGAATGTGCGATGCGAGCTCCGGCGAAGCGTGCGGAAACTGCCAGCCCGGTTGAGGGTTCGCGCGGTCTCGCCGACGACATTGGATTACGATGGGGAAGCGCTCGCCCCTGTGGCGCGATGAGGAGGTTCGCATGAGACCGACAACCTCGCTTCGCTTTGTAGCCTTCCTGGTGGTCGTGCTCGCGTCAGCCGCGTGCGCGTCGGTCACCATCAACAAAGTTCTGGCCGATCCGGCACGCTACCGCGACAGAGAGGTGACAATCTCAGGTCAGGTCTCCGACAGCTTTTCCGTCGCGTCGCGCGGCGCGTATCGGCTGCGTGATGGTTCAGGGGAACTGTGGGTCGTTTCAGAGAAGGGCGTCCCTCGAACCGGCGCCGAGGTGAAGGTCACGGGAACCGTTCGCGAGGGTTACAACATCGGCTTCCTCGGCGCGCGTCTGCCCGCCGGCCTCGGATCCGGCGTGCTGCTCGTCGAGTCGTCTCATAGAGCCAGATAGGAGCGTTAAGACTCGAGCAAGGACCGACTGATTGATCCGACCGCCGGCGACTACCGATTACGCAAGCGCCTGTTCAAGCGCGGTCCTCGCATCGGCCATTCGCTGAAATCGCTCGCCTGGATTCTTTCGCAGGCAGCGCCAGACCACGCGCGCGAGCGACTCGGGCATCGCAAACGCCCCCGGCTCGTCGGCGAGAATCGCCTTCAGCACGGCGGCCGACGATCCGCCCGTGAAGGCACGGTGGCCCGACAGCATTTCGTACAGCAGCGCCCCAAAACTGAAAATGTCGGAGCGCACGTCCGGCGTCCCGCCTTGCGCTTGTTCCGGCGAAAGGTACGCCAAGCCGACGTTTGGCGCTCCGATCGTAGCCGGAGCATGGTCGTTGGATCGTGATCGCGCGACGCCAAAGTCGAGCAGCTTGGCTGAGCCGCGCGTCACGATGACATTGCCGGGCCTCAAGTCTCCGTGAACGATGCCCTGCTCGTGGGCCGTCTCGATCGCACTCGCGATCTGCAGGGCCAGCCGCGTGGCTTTGTCCGGAGCGATCGGCCCTCGCAATGTTGACCCTTCGATGTACTCCATCACCAGGTAGTCGGGGCCCAGCTCGAGGAGCGAGCAGATGTTGGGATGACGCAGCTCGGAGATGGCCTTCGCGTCGAGGCGGAAGCGGGCCATGTGCGCGCTCTGCAGTTGCTTGATGGCGACGATGCCGCTCGTGCGGTTGTCTCTTGCGGTCCAGACATCCCCCGCTCCGCCTGCCCCGATCAGGACAAGCAGCTCGTACGGTCCTAATTGCGAGCCGGGTGCGAGCCGCATCCGAAGGAAGTCTACAGGTTCTGGTGGTTCTGCAGGTTCTGCAGGTTCTGCAGTTGTGTACACGCTAGAATCACGCGCGTGACGTTTCTCGGTTGCCGAACACTGGTCGCGCTGGCTGCGATCGCGACCGGCCTCGCGTGCGGAGTCTCTCGCCCAAACGTCGACTGGCCCGTCCACGGCGGCGAGTCCAACATCCGCTATTCGCCTCTCACCGACATCACCCGCGGCAACGTACGCCAGTTGCAAGTCGCGTGGAGCTACGACAGTCACGACGCCTTCAAGGGCTCCGAAATGCAGAGCCACCCTGTCGTCGTCGATGGGATGGTCTTTTTCACGACGCCGACCATGAAAGTCGTGGCGGTGAACGCGGAGACCGGAGCCGAGATCTGGAAGTTCGATCCGAATGACGGCTCGCCGCCCGGCGCCCGCTTTCGCCATCGCGGTGTCACGGTGCATGCCGATCGCGTGTTCGTGACCTTCCGCAGCTTCCTGTGGGCACTGGGAAAGAAGACCGGACAACCCGTCACGTCGTTCGGCGACCAGGGTCGAATCGATTTACGTGAAGGGCTGGTCGATGCCGAGGCACGTCTTCAGACCCGCCCGGCGAGCGCGGTCACCGTCAGCGCCAGCACGCCGGGCGTGGTCTTCGAGGACCTGTTGATTCTGCCCAGCAGCGTTCCCGAGACCCTGCCGGGCACGCCAGGACACATTCGCGCGTTCGACGTCGCCACGGGAAAGCAGCGTTGGATCTTTCACACGATTCCGCAACCGGGTGAGTTCGGATACGACACCTGGCCGCCGGACGCGTACAAGATTTCTGGAGGCGCAAATGCCTGGGCGGGTGTGACCGTCGATCCGTCGCTCGGCATCGTGTTCGCCGCGACGGGATCGGCGTCGTTCGATTTCTATGGCGTGACCAGGCATGGCGACAACCTCTTCGCCAATTGCGTCCTGGCGCTCGATGCCCGCACGGGCAAGCGAATCTGGCATTTCCAGGGCATTCATCACGACATCTGGGATTGGGACTTCCCGGCGGCGCCGAACCTGGTGACCGTCGCTCGAGATGGCCGCACGGTTGACGCCGTGGCGCAGATCAGCAAGCACGGGTATGTGTTCGTCTTCGATCGACGTACCGGCGCGCCGCTCTTCCCCATTGAGTATCGCAACGCACCTGCTTCCACAGTGGACGGCGAGCAAGCCGCGCCGAGGCAACCGTACCCGGTCAAGCCGCCACCGTTCGCCAGGCAAGGCCTGACCGAAGCGATGCTGACGACGCGGACGCCCGAGGCACACGCGGACGTGCTGGCGCGCTTCAAGAAGATGCGGTCGGGGTTTCTGACGCCGCCGTCGTTTGAAGGAACCATCGTCTTTCCGGGATTCGACGGCGGCGCCGAATGGGGCGGCGCGGCGTTCGATCCAGACACCGGCCTTCTCTACGTCAACTCGAACGAAATGCCGTGGATCGTCACGCTCATCCCCAACAACGACACGTCGCTCTACCTCTCGAAATGCGCCACGTGTCATCGAGCGGATCGGCGTGGCACGCCGAGCGCGCCACCGTTGTTGAACCTCGCCGACCGATTCACCCGCGATGAGATCGCCACCCTGATACGACAAGGCGGCAGTCGCATGCCGGCCTTTCCGGACATGGGCGCCAGGAACATCAACGACCTGGCGGAGTTTTTACTGACGGGGAAGGACAAGGGCGCCGATCCGAAGTTGAAAGACGATCCGACGTGGCTCAAGTACCGAAACGACGGCTACACGATTTTCCAGGACCAGGACGGCTACCCTGCCATCACACCTCCCTGGGGCACGCTCAACGCCATCGATCTCAACGAGGGCACCATTCGGTGGCAGATTCCGTTTGGCGAGTTCCCGGACCTGGCCGCAAAGGGTCTGACCGACACCGGAAGCGACAATTATGGCGGGCCGGTCGTCACTGCCAGCGGGTTGCTGTTCATCGCGGCGACCAACTTCGACAAGAAGTTTCGGGCGTACGACAAGCTGACGGGTAAGCTCTTGTGGGAGACCACGCTGCCCGCGGCAGGGAACGCGACGCCTTCGATCTATCGACTCAACGGCCGTCAGTACATCGTCATCGCGTGCGGCGGGGGAAAGAACGGCGCGCCGTCCGGCAGCAGCGTGGTCGCGTATGCGTTACCGCGATAAGGCTGCCCACCAACAGGTAGAGGCGAGTCTTCCGCCTTCGCGCGAAGCGCTTCGGCGGACCGCCGTAGCCTTGGCGGAGGCTGGTTAGACTCGCCTTAGGATGGCGACTGGTTCAAGGTTCAAGGCTTCAGCATCGCAGACTTGCAGGCAGGTCTGAAGACCTGCCTCTACAACGAATCGAGGAGGAACCGATGAAGCCACTGTTGACGATTCTGGTGGGCGCGCTCTGTGCGGTGACGGCGCTCGTCGCACAAGGCAGCGGACCTGATCCGACGTGCAAGATGTGCCCAGCCGACTATATCGCCAACGAGGAGATACAGGCGTATGTCAAAAAGGCGATTGCCGAAAGGCGCACCGACCAACAAGTGCGCGACGTCAACATCGGCAAGAGCCATGTTGGTATCGGTATCGTTCATCGAGGGAAGCTGGACGCGCCGGCACCGGAGTCGGTCGCTGAGCACGACCTGGTCAGCGAGGTCTATCACGTCATTGATGGCTCGGCCACGCTGGTCACGGGTCCCGATCTGATCGGCAGAAAGCGGCGGCCGGCAGATCTCGAAACCGTTCGTTTGTTCAACGGCCCCGGCAACAACTCGGCCTCGATCCGAAACGGCGTGACCCATCAATTGAAGGCGGGTGACGTGATGGTCATCCCGGCAGGGACCGGTCACTGGTTCACGAAGATCGATGACCACATCACGTACTTGATGGTGCGAATCGATCCCGACAAAGTGACGCCAATCAAGACTGAAGCCGATTCACGCGCCTATCTTCAAAAGCCGCGGCAATAACATGATGCGCTACGCTTGTGCGATGAGAACCCTCTTACGAGTCCTGCTCGTCGTTGCGACACTCGGCGCCGGTTGCTCGAGCCCAGCGCCGGCAGAAACGGCCACGCCGGCGGGCGCGGCCCCGGCGACAACGGCGCCTTCCCCCGAGAAGCGCAAGTACCTCCTCGAGCGAGTGGACGACGCCGCCATCGTGCAGCTCTACGCCGACGGCTTTGCGACGCTGCCCCTGAAGCAGAAGACATTGATTTGGCACCTCTATCGGGCGGCGCTGGCCGGACGAGATATTTTCATCGACCAGAGGCATCGCGATGCGCTCGAGATGCGCGCCATCATCGAGCAGGTCGTCGCCCATCCGCAGCGTGTGGACGCCGCGACGCTGGCCGAAGTTCAGCGCTACACCAAACTCTTCTGGCTCAACAACGGGCCGTACAACAACCTCACGGCGCGAAAGTTCGTGCTGACCTGCAAGCCGGAGGCGTTCGCCGCGGCGGTCAAGACCGCCGCCGGCGCCAACTTCAGCACTCGTTCTGGAGAGTCGATCGACGCGACACTCGAGCGACTCCAGCCGATGTTTTTCGATCCCTCCGTCGATCCGATCGTCACCAACAAGACACCCGGCCCCGGTACGGACATTCTGCTTGCCAGCGCCAACAACCTGTACTCCGGTGTCTCGATGGCCGACCTCGAGGGCTTCACGGAAAAGTACGGCTTGAACTCTCGTCTGGTGAAGAGCGATGGGACGCTGGTCGAAGAGGTCTACCGGCTCAATGGGATGTACGGGAAATACATCGCCCAGATCGTCACGCATCTCGAGGCGGCCAAACCGTTCGCCGAGGAGCCGATGGCAAGGGCGCTCTCGGCGCTGATTCAGTTCTACAGGACCGGCGAACGATCGGATCGCGTGGCGTACGACATCGCCTGGGTGCAGGACAAGGCGTCGCCGGTTGACACGATCAACGGTTTCACCGAGGTCTATCTCGACGCGCGCGGCATCAAGGGTGCCTGGGAGGCGCTCGTCTTCTATGTGAACCAGGAGAAGACGACGCGGATCAAGACGCTCGCGAACAACGCGCAGTGGTTCGAGGACCACATGCCGTGGGATCCGCGGTACCGGAAACCCAACGTCCAGGGCATCGTCGCCAACGCCATCGATGTCGTCGTGGAGACGGGCGATTCAGGCCCGGTCACGCCAGTCGGCATCAATCTCCCCAACGACGAGACGATTCGCGAAAAGCACGGCAGCAAGTCGGTCGCGCTGTCCAACGTCAACGAGGCCTACGATCGATCCTCGCCGACGACGATGCGCAGCGAGTTCTCCTGGACGCCCGAAGAGGCCGAGCGGGCGAACAAGTTCGGCACCTTCGCCGGAGAACTCACGACGGACATGCACGAAGTGATCGGCCACGCGTCGGGGCGGGCGTCGGAGACACTGAAAGGAACACCACAACAACTGATCAAAGAGCAGTTTTCAGCGCTCGAGGAAGCCCGGGCCGACCTCATCGGCCTCTACTTCATCGCCGATCCAAAGCTGCCTGAGATCGGCATCTTCCCCGCCGCCGATCAAGACACCATCGTCCGCGCCGAATACGAGGGCTACACGCGAAACGCGATCGTGCAGTTGAGACGCGTCCGCGAGGGCTCTCAAATCGAGGAAGACCACATGCGGAATCGCCAGATGATCGTTCGCTGGCTGATGGCCAACTCGAAGGCGATCGAGGAGCGCACCCGCGACAACAAGACTTACCTCGTGATGGTGGATGCCAAGGCGTTTCGCGATGGCGTCGGCAAGCTCCTCGGCGAAGTACAGCGCAGCAAGTCGGAGGGGGATTACGCGGCCGCGAAAAAGCTCTTCGAGACTTACGGCGTACACTTCGATCCGAAGCTCCGAGACCAAATCGTCGCACGCGTGAAAACGCTGGGGTTGCCGTCCTATTCCGGGTTTGTGATGCCGAAGCTGACGCCCGTCATGGGTGCGGACGGCAAGATCACCGACGTGACCATTTCATACCCGTTGGATTTGACGACGCAGATGCTCGAGTACTCGAGGGTGAAGCGCTAGCTTCATCCCTCGCAATCAAAACACCACGAGGGCGATGCTGGAGCTGCGCTTGACGATCCGGCCAGGCAGACGAAGCACGAGTAGAGACCGCCGGCGCGAGGACGGCGCCGCCTGACGGCGGTCGCGCGAACAAAGTTCGCCGGATCGCCACCTTATCCGCGACCGCGTCAGGAATCGGCGCGCCCTGTCACATGGTGGCCCATGGCCGCCGAATTGCACTAAAACGCGCACCGCCCCCCGCAGTTTGCCATCCCCCGGCAATAGAAGGAGAGAGGTCTGTAATGACCAGAACGGCTCTGGCCTGGGGGGTGGCGTGTGTCCTTTTCTACGCGGGTCCCGCGCGCGCCGCTACGATTGCGATTGACTCAGGCGTTTTGAGCGTCGCAGGAGGAGGCCTTGTCGGTGGTCCGGGCGGCTGGTTTGCTGGGACGCTGAGCTACGACGTGTCCTTCGATGACACGAGCCTCTCGTACTTCTACAACTACACATTCGCCGGCACAAATCCAGTCAAGAACATCAGCCACGTGATCACGCAGGTGTCTGACAACTTCACGGCGTCGGACATTCTCGGTGGTACCACGCCTTTTGGTGCTGGCGACGGATTGGGCACGTACAGCAATCAGGGCAACAGCAATACCGGCATCCCCGGCCCGATTGCGGGCATCAAGTACCATCCGGACGCCCACTCACAATTCAGCTGGACGATCGAGACACCGCGCGCGCCGATGTGGGGCAACTTCTACGCGAAGGACGGCGTGAACAGGGTCGGCGACGTCAACCAGCCTGTCTATATCTTCAACGCGGGCTTCCCGGCCGCCATGGGCCTCACTCCGCCCAGTTGCTATGCGGGGCTGTATTTCAATTTCGGTGTGTGCGCCGGATTCCTGCTGGCGCCCGATTCAGTGGAACAGCCACCAGACTTTTCGACCACGGTCGTCGCCGACGCTTCGGTGCCGGAACCGATGTCGTTGGTACTCTTCGGAACCGGTCTCGTCACCATCGCCATGACGGCGCGGCGTCGCCTCGGCAAGCGCCCCTAGCAGATCGCAATCTGCGTCCACCACGCAGAACTCGCACCACATCGGGGTCAGACGCCGGGTCTGACCCCAGCTACCAGCTGCGCCGCTTACGCGCTGCGACCGAAGCGCGCTGGCGCGAACAGACTGATGTCGTGATGGGTCGTTCCGGCGATGGCCAGGTCGGCGATGATTTCGCCGATGACGCTGGCGAACTTGAAGCCGTGGCCTGAGCAGGGCGACGCGATCGTCACCTGCGAGTGAATGGGGTGGCGGCCGACGACGAAATGATGGTCTGGCGTCAGGGTGTAGAGACACGTCACCGTCTGCACGAGCGCCCCTGTGGCGACGGAAGGAAGGCGTCGCGCAAGAACACCGCGCATTGTGGCCACTGCTTCCGGAGCCACAGTCCGATTGACCGCGTCGGGCGACACGCTGTTGTTTCCGTCGTTCGACCGGAAAAACGCGACCTTGACGCCAAACGGCGGCCCCACCATCGACGGGAATCCGTAGAACTGGGTTGCATTGCCGACGTCCCAAATGTAGATAGGGAATCGTCCAGGCGCGAAGATTGACACGCCGCCAACGGGCGCAAACCAGAACAGCGCCTGCCGCTCGATCGTCAACGGCACCTCGGGAAGATCGAACATCGCCGGCGCCCAAGCGCCCGGCGTCAGGACGAGATGACGCGCCTCGAAGGTCTCCTGCGTCGTCTGCACGACAACACCGCCCTCATCGGGCTTGGCGAGCCATCCCAGCACGCGCTCCCTCGAACGCAAATCGGCGCCGTGAATCGTCGCCCGTTCCTGAAATGCCTGGACGCAGGCTTCGGCCCTCAGCACCCCTGCTCGCCTCTCGTAGAACGCCACATCGTCATCGGCCGGCGTGAGTGGCGGAAATCGCCGTCGAATCTCCGCCGATCCGAGCAGCTCGTGTGGCAACCCGTGGGTTTCAGCACTGTGGAGACTTCCCCTCACGACAGCGCTCTCGAGACGGCCGACCATCAAGCCGCCGGTGAGCGTCAGCAGTGAGCGGTTCGTATCGCGCTCGAGCTGAGTCCACAACTCGTACGCCCGCAGGAGTAATGGCACGTAGGAGGGATGCTCGAAGTACGCCAGCCGGATGACGCGCGAGGCGCCGTGACTCGATCCGCGATCGTGCGCGAAGTCGAATTGCTCCAGGCCCAGCACGCGCTGGCCGCGCGCGGCCATCTGGGATGCCGCCGCGCTACCCATCGCGCCGAGTCCCACGACGATGACGTCGTACATCTCAGGGAGTCTAACTGCGGAACTGCGCTATTCTGCCTGTCGCGATGCCCTTAGAGGAATATCGTCGCAAGCGCGACTTTACCAAGTCCCCCGAACCAACTGGAGAAAGCCCGACCAAGAAGACGAGGGTAAAAGCGAGCGCTTCGCTCTTCTTCTGCGTCCAGAAACACCTGGCGTCCCACCTTCACTACGACCTTCGGCTTGAATGGAACGGCGTTCTGCTCTCGTGGGCCGTGCCCAAGGGACCGTCCATCGATCCTCGAGACAAGCGATTGGCGATGCACGTCGAGGACCATCCGATCGAGTACGGCACGTTCGAGGGCGTCATCCCCGATGGCTATGGGGCCGGGATTGTCATGCTCTGGGATCAAGGCACGTGGGAGTCCGAGGGTGCGGACGTGGATGCGGCCCTTCGTAAAGGCGACCTGAAGTTCCGCCTGAATGGCTACAAGCTGAAGGGCTCCTGGGTCTTGGTTCGGACGCGCGGCTTTGCTGGCGCCGGAGAGGGAAAGAGCTGGCTGCTGATCAAGCATCGCGACGATTGGTCCGGCCCCATCAACATCACGGAGTTCGCACCGTTGAGCGTGAAGACGCCAAACGCGGACTTCGCCGAGATTCTCGCGGAGGGGACGCCTGACATCTGGAGAAGCAACGCCCCCGCGAAGGGCGGAGACACGGGAAAGCTCTTTCAGCGGATCATTCAGCAAGCGCTCGAGATGAAAGCGACCACGACGAAGACAACCGCGACGAAGACAACCACGAAGAAGACAGCCACGAAGAAGCCAACCACGAAAAGCAAAAAGAAAGGCTGACCGAGTGCTCGCGACTGCCTGGTGTCTCGAGACGACGATGAAGGCCGACGAAGAACTCGACGTCGTCTCGTTTGTTGCTCGGCCCCGACCGTCAATCGAGCGCGGGCAGCTGGTCTTGCGGGACAAGCACGACAATCGAGCGAGCCCGACCTGGCGTTCTGGAAATCAGCCCCCGCTTCTCGAGAGTCAGAATCATGCCGTGCACGGACGGAGGCGTCACGCCGAAGAAGTTCTGAAGGTCAGCTTCAGCCGGAGGTCGTCGGTGCAGCTTCGTGTAGGTGGCGATGTATGCGAGGTACTGACCTTGGAGCTTGGTGAATGTCATCTTGTCGCGGTTGTTCGTTCGCACGTGCAAAACTCGCCAGGACCGGTGACCGGCTCTGTTGAGGAGGCATGAGAACCACGTCTCCCGCTACAAGCCGGCCGAGAGCATCAGCGTCGTTCGCCTTCATCGCGTTAGGCCAGTCCCCATGACCTTTGTCGATGGCTTCTTTGCTCATTTCCGTCTCCTTTGTTGGTTCGTCCAAGGGCTCGAAAAACGGACCCGTCGGCCAAATCAACGGCTAGACGGCCTTCGCGAATGCTAGCATTATGCTAGCGAGGCGCGCAGATGGCAACTCTGACGATTCGAAACGTGCCCCCCAAAGTCGTGAAGTCGCTCAAAACGCTCGCCCGTCGGAACCAGCGCTCCATGGAGCAAGAAGTCCGGGCCGTCCTGGAGCAACATGTTGGCGACCGAGGTGCACTGCTCGACGAAATCGAGCAGTCGTGGGCGCGTCAGACCCGTCGACCCAAAGCGCACGAGGTGAACGCGTGGATCCAAGTCGGCCGGCCATGACTGGTGTGGTCGACACGAATGTTGTGGCGTACTACCTTCTCGGCACGGAACCGTTTGTCGATGAAGTGCGGCAGTTCTGGCGAGCCGTCGACGAAACCTGGGCTCCCGTCCATTGGGAAGCCGAACTCGCCAACGCGATCTGGATGGCTGTTCGCACGGGCGCGTTGCCGCGAGACGAAGGCCATCAGAAGCTTGATATGGCGTCGCGCCTCGGCATACAGCCAGTTTCGGTTCGCTCGCTGTGGCAACCCGCCTTGACACGCGCCATCGACGCCGGTGTCGCCGTGTAGACACATTGTTTGTTGAACTCGCCGCTCAACGTGATCTGAGGCTGGCGACCTTCGACACAGAACTTCTCAAAAAGTTCCCTGAAATTGCCCAGCGCCCCCGCTCTTTTTCGTCGAATTGACCACGGCCGTTCAACACTCTATGGAGTAGACCGGAGTTGTACATCAGCCATGCGCGGCGGGCGCTCGTCACCTTCCAAATGCAACCTTAACCGCCGACGCCAAGGCTATGGCGTGTCCGACGAAACGGAACCCGAAGGCGGAGTTGTCGCCTCAACACGCGCTGACTTACTTTCTCTAATCCAGCGCGGGTTTCCGATCCGCAAGCCGCGTAATGTAGTTGAAGTTCGGCCCTCGCCGTTTGTCGAACTCCTCCCGCGCTTTCACGATATGCGACGGATCCATGAAGAGATCCAATAGCGGTGAGCGTCATCGACTTCGCGGCGACGATCATCCCCTTCAGCCCGATCGACATTCCACCCGTCGACGCCGTCAAGCGCCGAGCGCCCACGCTCGGGTGCGGCGGCCGCATACGCCGACAGGCCGCGGAAACGGAACTTGCCGGTGATGTTGGCGAGATTGCTCGACGCGCTCGCCGCGTTGCGATCGCCAGGATGCATCGTCACAACGGCGTCCACATCGTCGAACAGCCCAGCTCGCAGCATGTAGACCTTACCGGCGCCGCCTTCTTCAGCCGGTGTTCCCTAAAACCGAAGCCTGCCCCCGCGCTTGTTGGCGACGAGCCAGTCCTTCACGGCAATCGCCGCAGCCGTCGACGCGGTTCCAAACAAATGATGCCCGCAGCCATGGCCCGGACCGTTCTGGACGATGGCCTTTCGATCCGGTGAGGCGGCTTGCGAGAGTCCAGGCAACGCATCGAACTCGCCGATGATGCCGATCACAGGCTTGCCCGATCCCCACGTCGCCGTGAAGGCGGTCGGGATCTCCGCAACGCCCGACGTCACGTCGAAGCCAGCGGCTTTGAGCTGCTCCTGGAGCAGCGCGCTGCTCTTGGTCTCCTGATAGCCGACGTCCGCGAACGACCAGATCCTGAGCGCGACATCGCCGTACGCCGACGCCTTGGCGTCGATCGACGCGAGCACCGCGGAGCGGTCCGACAGCTGCGCCGAACCCACGTGCGAGAAACCTGCCGAGAGAGCGAGCACGAAGATGGCGAGTCTCGTGGCGTGGTGGACGCGAACCGCGTTCGCGGCGACCGAGTCGAAGGGTCTGCCTGGTGTTGTCCTCATTCGAGCAATCTCCGCGAGAGCACCGACCATACTGTGTACGACAAGCGCTGCCGTTCGTGCCGTGCGATGTCTGACTTCCAGAATTCACCAACGACTACTTCGGTGCCCGCGGGCGGTGTCCCCAGCGGCAACGGATGTTTGTGCTCGGCCTCATAGCGCGACAGCGCCGCCTGAGACGGTCCGCCTTCATTGACGATGACGACATCAACGGCGCGTCCAATCGTGCGGCTCACCCACGACACTTCCTCAGCGGCCGAGAACCCCTGCATGCCCCGTCCTTCGGTCAGCAAATTGGCCACCAGGACGACCGGTCCGCGCACGCGCGCGACGGCTTCGGCAACGCCGTCCACGAGCAGTGTCGGCATCAGGCTGGTGAAGAAGCTGCCGGGACCGATGATGACGGCGTCGAAGTCGGCAATGGCGCTCCGTACCGCCGGATAGATCTGCGCTGACGGCTCCAACCACACGCGAGTCACGTGGTGGCCGCGATCGTGACC
>JBOGIV010000407.1:0-10827 GCA_050747925.1 Vicinamibacterales bacterium | reverse complement strand
CTCGCGGTCGCCGACGTCGGAACCGTGATCCATCCGCGCAACTTGGGCGGGCAGATCAACGGCGGCGTGATGCTGGGGTTGGGACACGCCATCGGACAGAAATGGGTTTACGACAAGCAATACGGTGCGCCAGTGGCGCGCCGCTTCTACCAAACGAAGCCGCCATCGATCCTCGACGCGCCGAAGATGCAATGGGTGGCCCTGGACATTCCGGATCCCGAAACGCCTGTAGGAGCACGCGGCGTTGGCGAGGCGCCGGTGGGCGCGGGGTTTGGCGCGGTGGTCAACGCCATCGCCGCGGCGATCGGCGACGAGATCTTCCGGCGGGCCCCGGTGACGGCCGACGTCATTCTCGATTCACTTGAAGCCGGCCGACCGATGGCCGACCCGCTGACAGCAAACGTGTAGTTGGGCCAGGTAGGCCAGGTAGGCCAGGTAGGCCAGGTAGACCAGGTAGGCCGGGTAGGCCGGGTAGGCCGGGTAGGCCAGGTAGGCCGGGTAGGGCGGGTGGGGCGGGTAAGGCTGGTGGGCGGTCGGAAGAGTCGCTCAACGGGGAGTGAGCTGTAGGACACGAAAAGGGAGCAACCACGATGGCCGCAATTAACGACGTGATGCCGGTGTTCCAGCTCTACCAGCCCGAGAGCGTGGACGATGCGCTTGCACTGCTCGATCGGTTCGGAGCCCAGGCCTGGACGATGGCCGGCGGACTCGACACCTTCGACTGGTTGAAGGATCGGACCAAGCGCACTCAGGCGGTTGTCGAGCTCGGTGGCGTCGCTGAGCTCACCGGGATCAGGGAGGCAAACGGCGGGCTCGAGATTGGCGCTACGACGACGCTCACAGAAATCGCCAACAACGCGACCGTCAAACAGCGCTTCGGCCTGCTGTCCCAGGCCGCGGGACTCGTCGCCTCTCCGCAGATTCGGCATCAGGGCACGCTCGGCGGCAACGTGTCGCAGGATGCGCGCTGCTGGTATTACCGGGCTGGCTGGCCGTGCTATCGCGCGGGCGGGAATATCTGCTACGCCGACACGCCGACAGCCATCAACCGCGAGCACGCCATTTTCAACGCGGACCGCTGTGTGGCCGTGAGCCCGTCGGACACCGCGCCGGCGCTCGTGGCACTCGATGCCAGCATGGTGATTCGCCGACTCGGAGGCGAGCGAATCATCTTCGCGCGCGACTACTTCGTGGGGCCGTCGTACGACATCACGCGGATGACCGTGTTGCAGCCCGGCGAGCTGCTCACCGCGATTCGCATTCCGGCTACCTGGGCGGCCGCCGAGTTCTACTTCGAGAAGATCCGCGATCGGCAAGTGTGGGACTTCCCTCTCGTTAACATCGCATCGGCGAGCAAGGTGTCAGGGAGCACAATTCAGGCACTCAGCATTGCCGTGGGCGCGGTCGCCGCCACACCCGTCAAGCTCACCGCCGTTGAGGCGGCCGTCGCCGGCAAACCACGCACGCGCGAAACCGCGGAGATGGCAGGCCGGCTGGCGGTCGAAGGCGCGCTGGCCCTCGCGCACAACGGCTACAAGATTCCGCTGATGCGGAATCTGGTCGCACGAGCGATTCGCGGCTCGGGTACTGCAACGACCTGACGCGGCTGAACTTCAACAAGAGGTCAGGAGAACAGGAGACAAATCTATTCTCCTGATCTCCTGATCTCCTGCTTAACCTCTTGATCTTCTGTCCGCGACGCGATCCAAACGCGCGACTTTGAAGCTGCCGAATTCTTCCGCCAATTCTCCGGTCCAATTGCGTCTCTCATTGCTCGTTCTGACTTGTGTTCTTGCCGGCTGCGCCGCGAAGCCACCAGCAGCCGAAGAGCTGACTGTGTGGCAGCCTCGCGGCAAGTGGACAGGCCGCGCTGCACAGCAGACCGACCCGTTCATCAGCACGACGGGCCAGCTGCGGATCACCTGGGAGGCCCGCGGCCCCTCCGAAGCAAGCACCAAGGCCTTTCGCATCATCGTGCACAGCGATGTGAGCGGCCGACCGCTGCTCACTGCCGTCGATCGTCGCGGACCGGGGAAGGACGTCACCTACGTGATCGAAGACCCGCGCGGGTTCTTTCTCGTGATCGAGTCGGAGGATCTCGAATGGTCAGTCGAGGTCGCCGAAGGAATTCCAGCACAGCGCCGTCGCCCGCCTGACTGACCACGAGTCATTCCCGTAAGCGATTCGTTATACAGTCGACCCATGAGTCGATCGTGCTCGATCTTGCCCGTCGCGGTGGCCACTGCCGCGAGCATCGTCTGCGTCAGCACGGCGCGGTCCGCTCAGTCGACGCTCCCCAGCGGTCCTCTCACGATGCGGGATTTCACGCTGCGCTTCGATCCTGCCGGCACCTTCTCGCTGCAGGGATCGGGATGGCCGCCGATGGCCGGCACGTGGACCGTCGATGGCGAACGCGTCACGCTGCAGCTCCAGTCGGCACCGTCAGGATGTACGGAGCCTGGCCGCTACACCTTTGCGGTCGAGGGCGCGAGTGTGAGTTTCAGTGTCGTCGCGGACGGTTGCCCACCTCGACGGATGATCCTGGACCGCAGCCGCTGGTTGCCGCACGGCACGACCAATCCGATCGCAACGCGCAGCATCGTTCACAGCTCCGGCCCCGCGACGGGGGCGCTGCCACGCGTTGGCCCGTCGACCGGTGCGTGGCCGTCGTTTCGTGGACCGGAGGCGTCGGGCGTCGCCGACAGACAGCAGCTGCCGGATCGCTGGAGCCCCGAGAGCGGCGAGAACATCCTCTGGCGCACGCCAATCCCTGGACTGTCGCACTCGAGTCCTGTCGTCTGGCGCGATCTCGTATTTGTGACGACCGCGATCAGCAGCCGCGGCAACGCGGCGTTCAAACCGGGACTCTACGGCGATGGCGACGCGTCGGACGATCGGTCGTCGCACCGCTGGATGCTTTACGCCATCGACAAGCGGACAGGAAAGATCAGGTGGGAACAGACCGCTGCGAAAGGTGAACCGCTCAACAAGCGGCACATCAAGTCCACATACGCCAGTGCCTCGCCCGCCACCGACGGGCGCATCGTCGTCGCCTGGTTTGGATCGCAAGGTGTCCACGCGTACGACATGACTGGCCGGCGGCGCTGGTCGGTGGATCTTGGCCGAGTGGACATGGGGGCCTACGACATTCCCGCCTACGAATGGGGACCCGCGAGCTCCCCGATCATCTGGAACAACCTGGTCATCGTCCAGTGCGATACGCAGGCGGATTCGTTTCTGTTGGCGCTCGACGTCGCGACCGGCGAGACGGTCTGGAAAACGCCGCGCGAAGAGTTGCCGTCGTGGGGATCGCCCACGGTGGTGACGACACCGGCGGGACCCGAGCTCATCACCAACGCGTCGAACTTCGTGCGCGGGTACGATCCTCGGACGGGGCGCGAGCTCTGGAAGCTTGGCGGCAGCTCGAAAATCACGGCGCCGACACCGATCTTCGCCAATGGCCTGCACATCGTGGCCAGCGGCCGCGCGCCGGAGCGTCCCGTCTTCGCCATTCGCGCGGGTTCGAAAGGCGATCTGACGTTGGCGAAGGGCGAGATGGAGAATGCCCAGGTGGCTTGGAGCAAGACGGGGCGCGGATCGTATATGCCGACGCCGCTGGCGTATCGCGGGTTGCTCTACGTGTTGGCCAACAACGGTGTGTTCGATGCGTACGACATCGCGACCGGGAAAGAAATCTACCGGCAGCGCCTGCCGAGCATCGGCAGCGGCTACAGCGCGTCGCCGGTCGCGGCCGACGGCAGGATCTACCTGTCCAGTGAAGACGGCGACATGCTGGTGATTGCAGCGGGACCGACGTTCACACACGTGGCCACGAACACGATGAACGAAACACTGATGGCCACGCCAGCGCTGGCCGATGGCGTGATGTACGTCCGCGGCGCGTCCACGCTGTTCGCGATAAGCCGGCGTTAGTGCGGCGCACAAATGTCACTACCGAGGATGGGCGCCCCACGGTCATAATGCCAGTCGTGGTCGACGAAGCCCCCCGCTCGTCAGCGTCGTTATGACCTCTGCTGCGGTGATTCCTCGGATGCTTGCGTCTGGCGATGAACTCGTGATCGTTGGCGCAGGTCCCACCGGACTCGCTGTCGCGATCGGCTTTGGCGGGCCGTGCACGGTTATAGAGCGGCGCCGTGAAGTGGGTGGCCTTTCGGCCAGCATCGAGATTGACGGCGCCATGTTCGACGTCGGCGGGCACTCGTTCTGGACCCCGCATCCCGAAGTGCGCCGATTGGTGTACGAATCGGTCGCGATGGTCGAGCAACGGCGTCACGCGTCCTGCTGGCACCAAGGAGCGTGGATCGACTACCCGTTCCAGCGACACTTCGGACAGCTCCCGGACGAACGCGTGCGCGAAGAGTGCCGGAGGGGTCTCGCCGCTGCCGATGGCGGTGCGGGCGCCGCGCACTTTGGTGAGTACGTCGTTCGGCGATTCGGCGCTGGCGTCGCCGAGCATTTTCTGCTGCCCTACAACCGCAAACTCTGGGCGCGCGACCTTTCGCGGCTGGCGACCGACTGGACTGCCGAGCGGGTCGCCGCCCCTTCGCGCGACTCGGAGCCAGCGCTCGGGATGGTGGACCAGCGTTCGCCATTGCAGGAGGACACTCGAGTTGCGTACCCGGCCTCGGGCGGGTTCGGCGAGATCTGCCGCGCGCTTGCCAGGAGGGTTGCCGGCGTGCGGGTCGGAGTGGCGGTGGAGCGAATCAATCTCAACGATCGCACGCTCGTACTCGCGGACGGAGCGGTCCTGGCGTGGAAGCGACTGGTCTGCACCAATGCCCTGCCTGAGCTGCTCGCGAGGATTCCTGAGATTCCGACGTGGCTCCTCGAATGCGCATCAGGCCTCGAATACGTGTCGCTACGGGTGCTGTTTGTCGTCGTGGATGGGCCGGTCGACCGCGAGCTGCAGCGCGCCTACGTCGCCGATCCGGTCATCCTCGCGCACAAGATCGCGCTGAACCACAACAGCTCGCCGACGCTGCGAGCGAGGCCGCGCCACGCGATCGTCGCCGAGATTTCATACTCGGATGAAAAGCCGCTGCCGGCCGGCGACCTTGGGCGTCACGTCGTGCGTGACCTGATGACACTGGGGCTGGTGCGGCACGAACAGGACGTCTTGCGGACCGACTCGATCGACATCAAGTATGGGTACCCGGTGCCGACTCACGACCGCGTCGCACGGGTGCGCGAAATCCAGTCATGGCTAGCAGCAAGGGGAGTGATCACACTTGGTCGCTTCGGCGCCTGGGAGTACGTCAACTCCGACCAGTGCATGCACCAGGGCCTGGCGCTCGGGCGTTCAGTAGCCGAGCAGATGGCGCCGGCCTGACGACGCGACGACGCGGCAGGGCCACCCTGGTGATCGACAATCGCTGTAGACCTCACAGGCAACCGGGCGCGGACGATGCGTTTTTTTGAGAGCTCTGAAATCAAAGGCGGTCCCACACCTGACAGCGCGGCTGAGATCGCGGTCAAGGCCCTGTACGAGCGTCTGACCGATGACCAGAAGCGCGTCATCTGCTTCCGTTGGGATTATCGTGAACCGCAGCGCGGTCTGCTCAGGACCTTCGTGTCCAATCACTGGTATGTCACCAGGCCGTTCATTCGCAGCGCATTCTACACGCCGGAGCAACAGACTCTCATTCACGACGTGTTCACTGCGCTCGTGGACCCGGAGTGGTACGACCGATTCCTGAAGGCCGCCAAAGACGATTCCTATGGGCAGGAGTGGGGAGACGAACAGAGCATCGCGATCTTGGGCACGCCGGGCGAGGCCCCATTCCAGTTCGTCCTGACCGGCCGTCATATGACGCTGCGTACTGGCGGGGGCGGAGACCGCCGCGTAGCGTTTGGTGGCCCCATCCTCTACGGTCACGCTGCCGGCGGGTACTTCAAGGAGAAGGCTGAGCACGGCGGCAACGTCTTCCGGCATCAAGCGGAGCTGGCCAACCGCCTCCTGCATACGCTGACTCCCGCGCAGCGCGCGCACGCCCTGGTGCCCCGATTGCCGGACGAGGCAGACGTGGCGTTCAGGGGACCGGGCGCTGAGATCCCTGGCATTCCGGTTGCAGAGCTGACTCACGATCAGAAAGCCTCGCTCGACCAGCTGTTGGATATCCTCCTCGAGCCATTTCGAAAAGAAGACAGGGCGCACGTGCGGGAATGCCTCGACAGGCAAGGTGGCTTGCCCTGCTGCAGCCTCGCGTTTTACGAGGGCGACCCACCGGCGCCAGATGCGACGTGCGCCAACTGGCGGCTCGAGGGACCAGCGTTCGTGTGGTACTTTCGCGGCTCACCGCACCTTCACGCGTGGGTGCATGTCGCCGACACGCCCGACATACCGGTCAACGGGCGATTGCGGTTCGTTGCCGATCCCTGGCCTGCGTCGATCCAAATCGCGGCAGCGGCCGGTCCGAAGATCGTTGCCATCACTACAGCGAAAAACGAGATCGACATCATTGAGGCGTTCGTCCGACACACGCTCGCGACGGTGAGCCATCTCGTGATCCTCGACAACGGCAGCACCGACGGCACGCTGCCGGTTCTTCGCGCGCTGGAACGAGAAGGACTGGCCCTGACGATCATCGAGGATCCGTCGACCGGCAAATACCTGTCGGAGCGCATGACGCACCTCATGCGCGACCACGCCGTGACGCGGCACGCGGCTGATTGGGTCGTACCGCTCGATGCAGACGAGTTCCTGGTGCTCCCAAATGCGGAGCCGCTGATCCCGCAGGACACTGCACCCGATGCGGTGCTCTCGCTCCCCTGGCGCACGTACGTGCCGGACCAACGCGATGACCCCGCCTTGCTCAACCCGGTACTGCGCCTTCGTCACCGACTGGTCAAGGAAGGGCACCCGTGGGTCAAGGCGGTCGTGCCGAGAGCAGTGGCGGCCCTTCCCGACGCAGTGCTGTCACAAGGCAACCACACGCTGAAGGTCGGCGACCGAGTGAGTGCGATGTCTGCCAGTGGTGGCGCCTGCTTGGCTCATTTCCCAATCCGCAGCGCGGGGCAGTACCTGGCGAAGATGGCCATCAGCGCCTTCCAGTACAAGACGATGGGTGAGCACGCGGCGGCCGGCGCGTTCCATTGGAAGGCGCCATACGAGCTATTGAAGCGCGACCAGGACGCCTTTGCCGAAAGCATCTTCGACGAGGCGCGCCGCTTCAGCGTGCCGCCTGAGGTCGCATTCGAGCCGGAGACTGTCTGCGACCCCATCCCATATTTGGGTGGACCGCTACTCCACACCGAGCGGGTTGACGATCGCGAACGCGGCTGGTCCGCTGTGCTCGGCTACGCGGAGGACCTCGCGCGTCGTTACGCCGTGATGGCGGACGGCCTGACTTCTGCGGATCGTGTCGTCCTCGAGCAACGCATCAACGAAGTGACGCGTTCGGGCGTGCAGACGACCGCAGCGGAGCGGCTGCTACTGCGCGAACGCCTCGAGCTGATCTTGCGCAACGTGACGCTCCAGAACGAGGCGAACGAGCAACGCCAGCGCGCGGCCCGGGCAGAGGCTCGAGCTGAGGAGCTTCTGCGCTCGCGCAGCTTTCGAATCGGATCGCTCATGCTGTGGCCGGCGCGCCTCGCCGTCCGCGGCCTCAGAGCCGCCCGCGAACACAAGGGGCGGGGATGACCGATAGAACGGGATAGGACGCCGTCCCGATCGCTCGAGGCATCGAATGGCGCCACACCGAGACTGCCGCCAGACGGGCTCGAGGTCAACAACTCGATGTAGAACGACTCGATGTAGAACGTCGTCTTGCACGAGTAGAGCAAACAGACGCGTGGCACACTAGGGGCATGTCCGTCGCTGCGAATTCGCCGGCAATCGTCGAGTCAAAGGGCCCTCGCTCATGGCTGCCCGGCGGGGACTTCTGGGCATTTCGACGCAATCCACTCACGTTTCTTCCACACATCGCGCGGACGTACGGCGATCTCGCGCGATTGTCATTTGGCAGACAGCGCGTCTACGTCATCAGCCGCCCGGAGTGGATCGAAGACGTGCTCGTCACCTCGGCTGGGCGCTTCGCCAAAGGCGTCGCGCTCGAGCGGGCGCGTCGCATCCTCGGCAATGGTCTGCTCACCAGCGGCGGCGCGGACCATCTTCGTCAACGACGCCTGATCCAGCCGCTCTTTCATCGCCAGCACGTGCAGGGCTTCGCCAACACGATGGTGAAGCACGCATCGCGGTGGGTGGGCGCCATCCGGCCGCACGCGGAACTGGATATGACCGCGCAGATGGCCGCACTCACGCTGGCCATCGTCGGAGAGACGCTGTTCTCGAGCGATGTGCAAGGCGATGCCGAAGAGGTGCGGGCGGCGCTGACCGATGCCGTGTCGGGATTCGCGCTCGCGTTCGTCCCGATGGTCGAGCAGCTCGAGAAGCTACCGCTTCCGATCTTCAGACGGATTCGAGAAGCCAGGGCGCGGCTCGATCGAGTGATTCGAAAGGTGATTGCGGAGCGCCGTGAATTGGAAGGCAAACCTAAAGGTTTGCCTCCACAAGAATTCCGTTCCCATCATGACCTCATCTCGATGCTGCTGGCGGCGCGAGACCCGGAGAATCCACATGCCAGCGGCATGACCGATGAGCAGATTCGAGACGAGGCGATCACGATCTTTCTGGCGGGGCACGAGACAACGGCCAACGCGATGGCGTGGACCTGGCACTTGCTCAGCTCGGCGCCGGAGGCTGAAGCGCGTCTCCATGCAGAGCTGACCAGCGTGCTCGACGGCCGGCTTCCAACCGCCGAGGACGTGCCTCGACTGGAGTGGACTCGAGCCATCGTCTCGGAATCGATGCGGCTCTGGCCGCCGGCCTGGACGATGGGGCGACGAGCGCTGCAGACGCACACCATCGGCGGCTATCCTGTCGGCGCTGGTTCACTTGTCATCATGAGTCAGTGGGTCGTCCATCGCGACCCCCGGTGGTGGGATCGATCTGACACCTTCGCGCCCGAGCGGTGGCTTGCGCTCTCGTCGCGACCGAAGTACTCGTACTTCCCCTTCGGCGGCGGATCGCGTGTCTGCATCGGCGAGTCGTTCGCGTGGACAGAAGCGATTCTGCTGCTCGCGACCATCGCGCAACGATGGCAGTTTCGACCGCTGCCTGGTTCGACTCCCGAGCCCGAACCGAGAATCACGCTCCGCCCGAAGGGCTTGCGGATGCGAGCAGAACCTCGTGCCGTTACTACTCGCTGAACATCTCGAGAAAACTTACGCGACCGGTGAGGCGCCGGTGCGCGCGCTTGCAGGCGTGTCGCTTTCGGTCGAGGCCGGCGATTTCGTCGCGTTCATGGGGCCGTCGGGCTGCGGCAAGTCGACCCTCCTTCATCTCTGCGGCGCGATGGATCGCGCGTCGGCCGGCCGACTGCTGTTGAACGGCCGCGATCTCGCCACGCTCGGAGACGATGAGCTGACGCGCGTTCGACGAGAGGACGTGGGGTTCGTCTTCCAATTCTTCAACCTGCTCCCCACGCTGACCATCGGCGACAACATCGCGCTGCCGTGTCTGCTCGCCGGCGTGCGAGCCGAGGACGCCGAGCGGCGCGTCGGGCGGCTGGCCAATCGCGTCGGGATTGAACATCGGCTGCGCCACTATCCCCAGCAAGTGTCGGGTGGCGAGATGCAGCGGGCCGCCATTGCCCGCGCGCTGGTGCACGAGCCCAAGTTGATTGTGGCCGACGAGCCCACGGGGAATCTCGATTCCGACAACGGCGCCAGAGTGCTCGAGCTCATCGGCGAGCTCAATCGAGAGATGGGCGTCACCGTGCTGCTAGCGACCCATGCCGCGGATGTGGCGGGCGCCGCCAGGCGCGTGATCAGGATGAAGGACGGACGAATCGCAGGCGACCCGCTTGCAGGCGACCTGTTTGCAGGCGACCCTAACCGCCTCCGCCAAGGCTACGGCGAGTCCGCCGAAGCGCCAGGCGCGAAGGCGGAAGGGTCGCCTCTACGTACGAACAATGTGGCGGCTGTTTAGGCAATTCATCCTCCGGCCGCTCCTGGCCGATCGCGTCCGCACAGCGACGACCATCGCCGGGATCGCTCTGGGCATCGCGGTCGTGATCGCGATTCAACTGACCAACGACAGCTCGGTTCGCGGTTTTGCGAGAGCCCTCGAGGCGACCGCGGGTCGTGCATCGGTCGAGATCGTGGGAAGTGGCGCCGGCATCGACGAAACGCTGATGCCCTCGCTCACGTGGCTGCGCGAGTTCGGTGTCATCAGTCCGGTCATTCAGGGGGAGATGGCCTTGGTAACAGGTGCCAATGGTGCCAGCGGTGCCACAGGTGCCATGGGTGCCATGGGTGCCAAAGGTGCCACTGGTGCCACGGGTGCCAAAGGTGCGCCGGAACAGGCAGAGATTCGTCGGCCGCAGCTCGAGGCCGTGCGCGTGATCGGCATCGACATCCTGCGCGACCAGCCGATTCGGGATTATCAGCTGTCCGCAGCTGCTCAGCCGAGCTCGTCAAGCTCGCCTTTGCCTTCGACCTCCGACAGCAGAGCGTTGGGGATATCACCACCCCCCGAATCGCCTTCGCTCGCGCCGAAGGCTCCCGTGAGCTCCGGCGAGGTCTCGCCGAAGCCGCCTTCAGCCGCGGAGGCGGATACGCCATTGGACCTCCTCGATCTGCTCACCGACCCGCGATCGGTCGTCATCACCGAGAAACTCGCCGTTCGCCGAAGTTACGCGCTCGGCGGTGAGATCACGCTGATGGCCGGGGATCGCGTGACCCCCTACACGATCCGCGGCCTGCTCAAAGACGAAGGCCCGGCGCGCGTGCTCGACGGCAACTTCG
>JBOGIV010000406.1:0-4138 GCA_050747925.1 Vicinamibacterales bacterium | reverse complement strand
CCGCCGAGCAAGGCGAGGGGCTGAACGACATCGGCACGCACCTGGTCGACCTGGTGCAGTGGACGTTGTTCCCGGACGCGGCGTTGGACTATCGATCGGATGTCCGGGTGCTGGCGGCGCAACGCTGGCCGACCTCGATTCCGGAGGCCGACTATCGGCGCGTCACCGGCGAAGCGCAATTCGATCCCGGCCTGGCTCCAGCCGTCAAAGGTGGACGGCTCGAGTATTACGCCAATACGCTGGTGTCGTACGCCGTGCGTGACGTGCACACGAAGTTGAATGTGATTTGGGATTGGGAGGCGGCGCCGGGCTCGGGAGATACGCACTTCGCCTACTACCGAGGCACTCGCGCACGGATCGAAGTCCGGCAAACCAAGGGCGATCGGTATCTTCCAGAGCTGTACATCGTGCCGGTGACCGCCGCCGCAAAATCCCAGGTGCTCGCTGCAGCCAAGGCAAAGGTCGCGGCGCTCCAGCGCCAGTACCCTGGAGTCGGTCTCGAGGATCGCGGCGCGGAGATCCACATCACGATTCCAGACTCGTTCCGTGTCGGTCACGAAGCACACTTTGCCGAGGTCGCGACGAACTTTCTGAAATACGTGCGCGATCGACGCACGCTGCCAAGCTGGGAGCGGCCGAACATGCTGGCGAAGTACTACGTCACCACAATCGGAACCGAGTTGAGCCGCAAGTCACCCGCGAAGACCGCACCACGTATCGCGCCACGGTGAACGGCCGCTGCCCGGCACAGCCTGGCGCCTGAAGATCGGCGCTCGCCATCAGTGTCATCTGCGCCATCTGCGGTTCAATTCATTCGCGGACGGCGCCGCGCGGCGATTCGTGATTGAATTCGGTCATGGTTCATTACGTTTCCGTCTCGATTCTGGCGACGTTGCTTGTCGCGGCATCTGTGGCCGGTCAGGACGCGCCCACTAACAATCCATTTCCAACGCCGATCCCAACGACGGAAGGCGTCGTCACCGTGCGGGCCGTCGAGTTCGCCTCGATTCCAGAGGTCGGCGGCCAACCGGCACGCATGATGCTCCTGGTCGACGAGCCGAGCACACGACGGTTGTTCGTCAACGACATGCGGGGCCCGCTCTACAGCGTGAGTCGCGATGGGAAGAACGTCGCGTTGTATCTCGATGTCAACGCGCCCGAGTGGAACGTGCCAGTGAACTCGCAAGGATCAGAGCGCGGGTTTCAGAGCTTTGCCTTTCACCCCGATTTCAATCGGCCGGGCGCGCCCGGTTTCGGAAAGTTCTACACCTACACGGATACCAGCAACAGAGAGCCCGCGCCGGACTTCGTTCCTGGTGGCGGTAACAATACGCACGACACGGTGCTGCTCGAATGGACCGCGAAGAACCCCGCGGGCGCCGCCTACGATGGCGGTCCGCCGCGCGAGTTGATGCGCTTCGAGCAGCCGTTTGCGAATCACAACGGCGGCCAGATCGCGTTCAATCCGCTCACGAATCGCGGGTCCGCTGATTACGGACTGCTTTATGCCGGCTCGGCCGATGGTGGCAGCGGCGGCGATCCATTAAAGCTCGCGCAAAACCTCAACTCCGCATTTGGAAAACTGCTGCGCATCGATCCGCTCGGAACCAACAGCGCCAACAAGCAGTACGGGATTCCAGCGAGCAACCCGTTTGTCAGCCACAAGAACCCCGACGCGCTCGGAGAGATTTACGCGTACGGCCTGCGCAATCCTCAGCGCTTCACCTGGGACTCACGTAACGGCAATTTGTTCGTGGCCGACATCGGTCAGAACACAGTGGAAGAGATCGACCTCGTCACCGCGGGAGCGAATCTTGGTTGGAACGACTGGGAGGGCAGCTTTCAATTCGTCAGTCGTGCCGGCGTACGCCCCGACAATCAGCGCGGCGATGCAAAGATGACGTATCCCGTCGTCGAGTACGACCAGGCCGATCCGCTGTTCATGCCGAACTCCGCGGTCACGATCGGATCTGTGTATCGCGCAACCGAGATTCGCCAGCTTTCCGCACTGCTGTTGTTTGGCGACAACCCAAGCGGCGAAGTGTTCTACATCAACGCCGACAAGCTGCCAAAGGGCGGACAGGATCCTATCCGGCGCATTCTGTTTGACGATGGTGGTACGGCCAAGACGTTGCTTGAACTGATCAAGCAGAAGAACGCCGCGCTGGCGAAGAAACCCGCGACGCGCGCCGATCTCCGATTCGGATCGGGACCCGACGGGCAGGTGTTCCTGCTGAACAAAGGTGACGGCACCATCCGCAGGCTGACCAGCGCGAAGTGATGTTGAGAACCGCGGCGGCGATCGCGGCGGTGCTGGCGCTGACGCAGCCAGCCGCCATTTCACAGCCTCCGACTTCGCCCTTCGTCGAGACAGGCCAGACTTCGTTCACGCGCTTCGTCGCGGCAAGCCAGGCGTCCGAGGTTCGTGTCGAGAAGAACGTACCCGCCACGATGCGCGACGGCGTCGTGCTTCGCGCGGACGTCTACCGGCCAGCTGCACAGGGTCGATATCCGGCGCTCCTGCAGCGCACACCGTACTCCAAGAACGATCGCGACTCGATGCGGCGGTTCACCGCAATCGTCTCGCGCGGCTACGTCGTGGTCGTGCAAGACACTCGCGGGCGATATACGTCCGACGGCGTCGCTCGTCCACACGACGAAGCTGATGATGGCTACGATTCGGTGGAGTGGGCCGCATCCCTGCCATGGGTGAACGGCAAGGTCGGCATGTTCGGTGGGAGCTATCTCGCGACCACTCAGCTCGAAGCCGCAACTCGACAGCCCCCCTCACTCGTGGCGTTGTTTCCGGCGTCCTCTTACAGCCGGCGCCACGACATGGTGTTCCAGGGGGGCGCGTTCTACCTGAGCGACGGGCTCGGTTGGAATCTCGGCCAAGCCATGGACGTTCGGCGCCGCGTGCTGACGCCGAATGCAGATCGAGACGGCCCAATCGGGTTGGCAAGAGCGCACTCCGAATTGCTCCGCTCGTCCTGGCTCTGGCAGCTTCCACTCAAGTCGTTCAACGAGCTCGACCTCGACCGCTTCGCGCCTGGCTATCGCCAGATGCTTGCGCACCCGGATGCCGACGCGTTTTGGGATCCGTCGGACATTGAGTCGCGTCACGATCGTTTCCTCGTCCCGGCTTTTCACTTGACCGGCTGGTACGACACGTTGCTGACGGGGACGCTGCGGAATTTCGCCGGGCTGCGAGCCCAAGCCGCCACCGACGCGGCGCGCCGGTATCAGCGTCTCGTGGTTGGTCCTTGGACTCACGCGCGGCCGACCAAGGTCACCACAGCAATCGGTTACGTCAACTTCGGTCCTGACGCTGGTTTCGATGCAGACGAGGCCATGCTGGGCTGGTTCGAGTACTGGCTTCGCGGCGGCGACCGCCGAGGAGTGGACACGGCCCCGGTGCGTCTGTTCGTAATGGGCGAGAACCGCTGGCGAGACGAGCAGGAGTGGCCTCTCGCACGCGCGCGCACGACCTCGTACTACTTGCGCAGCGGCGGGCACGCGGCCACGCTCGGTGGCGATGGCCGTCTGGACCTCGCGGCTCCGGGCCGAGAGCCATCGGACCAATACACCTACGATCCAAAGAACCCGGTTCCCACCGGCCAGAGCGGGGGCTACTCGCGTGCGCCCTCAGATCGACGAACGGTTGAGCAGCGTTCCGACGTGCTGGTGTTCACGAGCTCGCCGCTCCTTGGCGATCTCGAAGTCACAGGCCCGTTGACCCTCACGCTGTGGATCGCGTCGACCGCCCGCGACACCGACTTCACCGGCACGCTCGTGAATGTGTTCCCCGACGGAACGGCCCGCGCGCTCGCCGACGGCATCCTGCGGGCACGATACCGTTCCGGCAAGACGACTCCATCGTTGTTGACCCCCGGCGAGCCCACCGAGATCTCGATCGATCTCGGCGCCACGTCCAACCTGTTTCGCGCGGGGCACCGCATTCGACTCGAGGTTTCGAGCAGCAACTTTCCGCGGTTCGACCGCAATCCCAATGGTGAACGGCGCCAGCGCGTCGCCCGGCAGGCGCGTCTGGTGCAGGCGCATTTCTTCCACGCGTGCACCTGCTGGGTGATGCAGGTCGCCGAGTTCGCCCGCTACACGGGGCGCGTCGACCTCACTG
>JBOGIV010000405.1:0-8705 GCA_050747925.1 Vicinamibacterales bacterium | reverse complement strand
CATCAGACCCTTCGGGTGACGCCAGCGATGGAAGCCGGTCTGACTGACCACATCTGGACGTTCGCAGAACTGCTGGCTTAGCAACATGGCTTTAGCCCACTACCCGTCCAAGGCCAAACGCCTGGAGTGGTTTCACGAGGCGAAGTACGGCCTCTTCATCCACTGGGGGCTCTACGCCGCCCCCGCTGGCCAATGGAAAGGCAAGCGCATCTCCGGCATCGGCGAGTGGATCATGAACCGGGCGCAAATCCCGGTGAAGGAGTACGAGCAGCTCGCCAAGCAGTTCAATCCCGTCAAGTTCAACGCCGAAGAGTGGGTGCAGCTCGCCAAAGACGCGGGCATGAAATACATCGTCATCACCGCCAAGCACCATGATGGGTTCGCCCTGTACGACTCGAAGGTCTCGGCCTGGGACATCGTCGATGCCACACCGTTCAAGCGTGATGTTCTCAAAGAGCTGGCCGCCGCGTGTGCGAAGCACGGCATGCGGCTTGGCTTCTATTACTCGCAAGCGCAGGACTGGCACGAGCCAAACGGCGCCGGCAACACATGGGATTTCCTGGCCGATGAGACCAAGAAGGACTTCGATCAGTATCTGCGCGACAAGGCCGAGCCCCAGGTCCGCGAGCTGCTGACCGGCTACGGCCCGGTGGCGTTGATCTGGTTCGACACGCCGCGCCTGATGACGACCGCGCGCGCGCAGCGATTTGTCGATCTGCTGCGCTCAATACAGCCGAACACGTTGATCGACGGCCGCCTCGGCATGGCCGGCGACTATGTGACGACGGGCGACAACGTCATTCCGCCGGATGTCCAGGGCGAAGCCTGGGAAGTGCCCGCGACGCTCAACCACACGTGGGGCTATCGCTCAGACGACCACGACTGGAAATCGCCGCAGACGGTGATCTTCAAGTTGATCGACATCGTGTCGAAGGGCGGGAACTACCTGCTGAATGTGGGTCCGACGGCTGAGGGCGTGATCCCGCAGCCGAGCCAGGACGTCCTGCGAACGGTTGGCCGGTGGCTGCGCGTCAATGGAGAGTCGGTGTACGGCGCTGGCGCCACGCCGTTTGGCGATGAGCTCGGCGAGCCCAGCGCCAAGGGCGCCAAGAACGTGCGCGGCGAGCCGCTCTTCCTGCAAAACACGCAGTGGCGATACACGACCAGGCCCGGCAAGCTCTACGTCACGTTCTTCGACGAGCCGCGCGCGCCGTTCCCGCTGCCTCTGAAGAACCGCGTGACGCGCGCCTATTATCTGGATGGTGGCGCGGCGGTCAAAACGGCGGTCGAGGGTGGCCTCACGTTGCTGAATCTTGATCGCCCCATTCTCGATCCCACCGCGACGGTCGTGGTCGTGGAATTCGAAGGGATCAAGGTCGCCAAGTGACGCGACGCGAGCTGCTGCAGCTCGCCGCGAGCGCCCCCGCTCTCGCGTTCATTCCGCGGTTGGCCGCAGGCCGCCAACGGGGCGACCTCGCACTTGATGCCTTCCAACGAGCACCGTGGCATGCGACGCTCGTGAACGGCGACGAAGCGCCTCCGACCGTGCAACTGGTTCGCGAGTGGGAGGCCGGACGTTGCCGCTCGCAGATCGTCAATAAAGGGTCGCTTCCCATCGCGCTCAAAGACGTCACGCTCTTCAGCGTCACGCACGCGCTCCCAGCCGAGACGCCAATCTACGGAGAAGGCTTTCAGATGCTGAGCCAGACGGGCGGCACGCTTGGCGCCATCACCGATCTCGGCAATTACACGGACGTAAAGCACTACCGGATGCCCGAACCAGCCGGCACCCGCGTTGTCTACAACCTGCTCACAGTCGCGACCGCTGGTACTCATCGGGTGTTGACGTTCACATCGTGTCGCCGTTTCAGCGGACAGTTTCGCGTGCTCCCGAATGCGATCGACGTCGTCCTGGATCTCGAGGGACGTTCGCTCGATCCGGGTGAGTCGTGGCCTCTCGAAGAGTTCACCTTTCTCACGGGGAACGATCGCTAGGCGCTTCTGGCATCAGTGGCCGCGCGCCTCGCCGATCACCACAAGGCCCCTGCCCTGAGCGACGCGGGTAACCGCAGCTCGGTTGACCGCGGAGTCGAAGGGTTCCCTGCGCCTCCATCGGGTTGGTGTTCGTGGTACTGCTTCGGGCCCAACGTCACGGCCAAGCAGGTGCTGAGCAACCTTGACGTGATCGCGCGCGACATTCCTGGTCTGCGCTACATCCAGATCGATGACGGATACCAGCCGGTCATGGGCGATTGGCTCGAGACCGGCAACGCCTTTGGTGGCGAGGTGCAAGCCGTGCTTCGCCAGATCCGCGCTCGCGGGTTCGAGCCGGCAATCTGGGTGGCTCCGTTCATTGCGGACGAAGGCTCGCGCCTGTTCAAAGAGCATCCCGACTGGTTCGTCAAAGACGACGAGGGCCGGCCCTTGCGCGCCGATCGCGTCACGTTCGGCGGGTGGCGGCGCGGTCCTTGGTACGCGCTCGACGGCACCCATCCAGACGCGCAGGCACACCTCGAGCATGTCTTCAAGACAATGCGAGACGAGTGGGGCTGCACCTACTTTAAGCTCGACGCCAACTTCTGGGGCGCGATCCACGGCGGCCATTTCCACGATCGGCGCGCGACGCGTATTGAAGCCTATCGCCGCGGCATGGCGGCGGTGCTGCGCGGCGCCCGCGATGCCTTCGTCCTCGGGTGCAACCATCCAATCTGGCCATCCATCGGCGTTATCCACGGCTCGCGCAGCTCGCACGACATCCGTCGCGACTGGAAGCGCGTGAGCGACACGGCGCGGCAGAACCTGAGCCGCAACTGGCAGAACGGCCGATTGTGGTGGAACGATCCCGATGCCATTGTGCTCACCGGCGGGCTGAGCGAAGACGAATTCCGTTTTCACGCGACGGTGATTTACGCCAGCGGCGGCATGATCCTCTCTGGCGACGACCTGACGACGATTTCGCCTGCGAGGCTCGCGATGCTGAGAAAGCTGCAGCCGCCAACCGGCCGGGCCGCACGATTCGCCGACACGGCGATGGAGGTGGGCGAAGTCGATCTCGATCAGGGGCGTCGCGCGATCTGTCTGTTGAACTGGGGCGATGAGCCGCGTCAGCTCGCCTTCTCATTGCCGCGCACATCTCGCATTCGCGAGCTCTGGACCGATGAAGATCTCGGCACGCGAAGCGGCGGCGTGTCGCTGACGCTGCCCCCTCGTTGCGGCAAGGTTGTCGTGGCGACAATCCTCTAAGTGTTATCCCGCGCTTTCGGCCCGGACCCGCAGAACCTCGTAACGCTCAGCGACAGACCTGCGCTCCCGACGAAGTCCGCTCGGCCCACCGGTCAACCGACCCTTGGCCTGTTCAAGCACTTGGGCAAACTCGCGATCGAAACCACGCTCAAACAGTGCCGTGTCTCCGCCAACGGGTCGGTTGACGAGCACCTGGACGGCGTGCCGAGAGGCCTTGTCGGGATCGCAGGTCTGCCGCCGAGCGCCCCCCGCGCCCAGGCCGCCGGAGTCGGATCCTCGCTGAACCCCACGAATAGGCGGAACGCGACTCACTTTGCCGATCGTGGCGATAAACCTTCAGGTTTGTCGTCGAGCCTGAAGTCAGTGTCAGAGGCTGGGTGAAAACGGCCTCGCCAAGCCCGCACCTTAAGGCGATCCCTGTCGCGATTCGCAAGTGGGAATGCGGCCTTCGTATCGCCCGCGGGCGACCTCGGCCTGTTTACGCTGCAGGACGCAACGGTGTTACCTTGACCAGCGTAATGCGATCTGTCGCAGGAGATGCGCGTCGTTACGCAGCGGCCATGCATGGAGATCGAGCGTAATATTGGTCAGCCGAATTGTTAGTTGGGCAGACCGAATCGAACGGACACGCTGAACGGATTCGAGACATGAGATCATCTGGCCCGTGCCCACGGTTTACATCGAAACAACGATCGTCAGCTATCTGACAGCGCGCCGAAGCCAAGATGTAGTGTTGGCCGCTCACCAAGCATTGACGCGCGATTGGTGGCGTGGACGTACGGCGCACCAGTTGTGCGTTTCACAGCTGGTCATCGACGAAGCTGCCGTCGGCGATCCGCTCTTGCGAGCCCGTCGGATGCGGGCGCTGCAAGGGATCTCAGTCCTTCCCCTAACCGACGCGGCGACTGGCTTGGCGAGAGAATTGGTTCGGAAAGGGGCGCTGCCGGAGAAAGCCACCGTGGATGCATTCCACATCGGTTCGCTGCGGCGCATGAGGTCGCTTACCTGCTGACGTGGAACTGCAAGCACCTCGCAAACGCGACGATGCGTAGTACCATCGAAGCCGTCTGTCGCTCCGAGGGCCTGACCCCGCCCATCATCTGCACGCCCGAGGAACTGCCCACGAGGAAGGCATCATGAAGCGTCGCGACGCCATCATCGAAGAACTCCACAGGCTTCGGGAGCGAATCGGTCGAGCGCACAACTTCGACGTTGATCGAATCGCCGCGACCATTCGCCAACACGAACGGGAGGCCGGACGGCCACTCGTGGATGTGACGTCGGGGCGCCCAACGCGCCGAGCCAAGACTCGCGGTCGACGAGCTGCCCAACAACGCGATGGAGCCGTCGGCGCGTGAACTGACGCCGGACGCGCCGCGGCTCATCGCTCACGTTAGACCGACGACAGAATAGAGCCGAGTCCGAGGGATATTCCAAAAGCCTTCGGCTCGCCGACTGGAGGTGCACTTGCAAGGGCTGCTCTTGTCCATCGCTCGTGGCGGCTTCTACATGGGTCTCTTCGCGAGTGCCGTAGGTATCGCGAGACAAGAGTTATCGCTAATCGGAGGCGGCCTTGCTCTCGGCGTCGTCGGTTTGGTTTTGAACGGGATTCTCGCACCCCAATCAGGAACTCCGAGTAACGCCAACTCCTTCACAACGCGCGTACGGGCCGATCCGCGTTTAGCCCAAGCGGAATTCGAGAAACGCAAGCAGCTTCAGCAGGCCGAGGTCGCCAAACTGATCGCGCTAGCCGGGGCACGGGACATCAGGGCCCTTCGGGCTCACGTACAGAAGCATCGTGTAGATTCTGATCTGCTTCGGTTGGCGTTGGAGGCGGCCGTCGAGAGTGGCGACTCCGAGGCTGAACACAATTTGTTGAGAGCAGGTGCGACCCCGAAGAAGCCTCTTCAGCACTGGACCGGTCAAGTTGAGAGGCAGGTCAGCCAAAGCCCGCAATCCATCCAGTGCCCGAATCCGGCCTGCGGAAAGCTGATCGCTTGGACGCCTTCACGGGCCGGTCAGCCCGCTCGATGCCCGTCATGCAGGCATCGATTTGTATTTCCGTCGACTCTTTGAGTGTGGATTGGATTTCGCCTAAAGGGTCGCCTCTTTTGAAGAGGCGGCACCTATCTCGATCTTTTGTAGAGGCGACCCTTTAGGGTCGCCTGCTCGGTAAGGGAGCCAGGACGACGGGACCCAGCAACCCCGACGGCCGCGGCTCCCATCGCGCCGCGGTGAAGAGGCCGTCCGGGCCGCGGTTCTCGGGCAAACGCGCCGGGAAGTTCACGTTATAGAACGTCTTCCACGACACGCCCGCCCGATCCAGCGCGGCGATGCGGTTCGCCATCAGATTGGTGACGCTCACCTCGAGCAGGTTTGACTCACGCAGGCGCCCGGACGGGATCTCGAGCCTGAAGCGCGGCCCAATCAACGTCTCGAGGTCCAGTCCGTTGAGCCGCACGTGCGCACTCTCGTGGACCTGCCCCAGGTCGAAGCGCCAGCGGTCCGCCGCTTCGCCCGGCAGCGGGAAGCGCGTTGAATACGTCGCCGTTCCCGAGAATGCTTTGACGTCGTCACCCGCCAATGTTGTCCACGACGACAGACGCTCCAGCGTTCTCCCCGCGGGCAACGTTGGTCCACCAGCGTCGAACTGGATCGTCCATGGGCCCTCGAGGACAACCGCTTCGCCGGAGGCGGTCGCTGGCTGAGGTGACGCGCGGAACGCGGCGTGAGTGGACAAAATGATCGATTCACCCGCGGGCAATTCGAGTTGCACCTCGAGTCCGGCGCCGCTGATCGTTCTGGAGGGGCCGGCCTCACGTCGCCTCGCATCGGGTCGTAGACAACGACGGTCCCGGCCGCACGAGCGACTGGGACCCACCCATTGACATCGGTGGCGGTCGGGTTACTCACGAAGTAGACGCGCCCCGACTCGCCTCGTCGCCGCGCAAACTCCAGTCCGCGATCGACCATCGGCTCGCGCGAGATCCCCGCAATGACCAAGAGCGCTTCGAGCGCATCGCCGCGGAGGATCCGGCCGCGCCCAACGCGCGCCTCGGATACGCCCCGGCCGTCGGGAGCGCCGAACTTCAGGCTCGCGATGATCCGTTGCAGCTCGGCTCGACGGCGGGACAGATCCGCGAGGCCGGAGACGTCGCTCGGAAGTCCTGACAATGCGAGGACGGTGGCGCCCTGACGCGCGAGCTCAACGACATGCGCGAAGGTGTCGAGCGGGATGTATCTACTCGCCGGCAGTGCGATCGTGGCGTAACGCGAGCCACCCTCAGTCACCAGCGCTGTGCCGTCGACTTGCACGTTGCGAAGCTGCCGATCCGACACGAAGTCGTAGGTGAATCCCTGGCCCTGCATCAGATCGCGTGCAAACTCGAACGCCGACCCGCCGCTGGGCGCGTTCGCGCCGCCGAAATGCGCCAGGCGATCCTTACCGCGCTCGGCGGCAAAATCGTAGAACGGGTAATACAGCAGCACGTCGTGATCGGGCGCACCGGACTGCAGGAACGACTGCACCCGCGTCACATACCGATTGAGCGCCGGCAGGTCGCGCCACCATGGATTGCGATCGTTGAGCTCGACCGCGGCATAGAACAGCCATCCGGGCCAGGCGACACGCGCCGGCGACGCGGCCGAGCCATGGTAGACGATGTGGTTGACGCCGGCGACGAAGAAGCGATCGAGGTCGGCGCGGATGTCGGCCAGCGTTGAGCGGAAGTGTTCGCCGAGCCAGGTCGCGGCTTCGGCGGAGATGTGTCGTCGGCCCGCGACGTGGCCGGCTGAGGTCGCCCACTTGCTGCGCGCAACCTCAATGCCCTCAGCTTCTGGAATGTCGCTGGCGGCGTACAGGTCGAGCAGATTGGCCGGTGAACCGTGCGCCTGGTTCCGGGCCAGCGCACCGCGGCGATGGGCCCACGCCGTCCACTCGCTGGTGAACGTTTGCAGCAGTAAGTCGGAGATCGCCACACGGTAGTCGGCAAGCACGCGAGAGCTCACATCGCCGGGCCCTGAGTCCAGCAGAGCCGGCAGCTGCTCGCGAAGGTCGTATCCCATCCGCTTGGAAAACGCCTCGAACAGAGCTGGTGTCCCGTCGGCCTGCCCGGTGGCATCGTCCACCTCGTACGAATCATTGAAGAACGCGCGAAGGCCTGGTGTCGTAGGCGCGAGCGCACGATCGAAGCGGGCGAGGTAACTGCGGATGGCGTTGCGAGAGAAGTGGTCGATGACCCAGCCTTCGCCGCCCGGCGCGGCCCGCTCGACCAGCTTGCCGTGCCATCCGAGGAAGGAACCGACGATGGTCCAGCGTCCGGGCGGCGCGATCCAGTCGAGCCGCCGTTTGGCATCGATGCGACTCGTGAGGTTGACTACTTCTTTCTCGCTGTAGGCCATTAACGCGACGAGCGGGAGGTCCTTCGGATACCGAAGCTGTTCGAGTGCGAGCGCTTGGAGGTTGCGATTCGCCTCGAGGGGTTCAACGAGATCGGAAATCTGCAGGGCTCGCGCGCCCTCGCGCAGCAGCGGTTGCGCCTGCGTCGTCGTCGCCGGCGGCTCACTTGGCCGTGTCTCTCGCACCTCGTACACCTGATTGCCGAGAGCGCGAACAAGCGGCTCCTGACGAAGTCGCACGGGCTCGTCCAGGCGCCCGCCTCCCTCGATCTGCCACGTCTTGAATTGAAGACCGCGTGCGGCATCGGCCTCACTCACCCAGGGACCGCCAAACGGCCATCCCGTGCCAGTCGCGATGTCGACGCCAAGGCCGAGGCGGCGAGCCTCGCGCAGTGTGTGTTCGAGCAGTCGCACCCAGTCGTCCGACAAGTACGGGACGATCCGCGATTCGTGGCCTCGGACACCGTAGATCGGTGTGAGCTCAACGCCACCGAGACCGACAGCGCGGAACGCCTCGAGCTCGCGTGTGATCGTCGCCGCGTCGAGCGCGCTGCCCATCCACCACCAGCGCGTCCATGGTCGCGTCTCGTTCGATGTTCCGGGCCAATTGGCTTGGACCTCTCCCCGCTGCCCGTCGACCACGGCGCTGCCCGACCACGCCAGTAGAAACACGGCGGCGACAGCAAGGCAGGGTACTGAGACCCGCTTCATGGCCGTGTGGGTTTCGTCGAAGGACTGCCGACGCCAAGGAAGTAGCTCGTCATCGGCACATGCGGGTAGCCCATCGATCGATGCGTGACGTCGTTCCTGTACAACGGATCCTGCATCAGCGTCACTCGCCGGTCCGCGGCAGGTAGCGTGGTCGAATAGATCCGCAGCTCGCCGCCGACGAACGTCAGGATCTCTTCCCGCCAGTCACCGATGAGATCGGCCACATGCTGCACGGTGCCCTCGGTCTTCGCGATAACCGGCCCCTTCCACTTCGAGATCGTGCCGCGATCGTGGAGCTCACGGAGAAGGTCGTCGTCCCACCACACCAGCTCGTTTTGCGGTGGGACCGCTCC
>JBOGIV010000404.1:0-6489 GCA_050747925.1 Vicinamibacterales bacterium | reverse complement strand
CCCCGATCCCCGATCCCCGATCCCCGGTATGAGACAGTGAGACGGGATCTGACGGCGCATTGTTTCAGCTATAATTCCGCCCGTCTCTTTAACCCGGGCCCGCGAGCCCGGGAAGAGTGCGGCATGAAACGACTGCTCAAGGGAGGCCGTGTCGTCGATCCGGCCAACGGCCTCGACGGCGCCTTCGACGTGCTCATCGACGGCGACCGCATCGCCGAAGTCGCTCCCGACATTCCAGCGTCACGCGTAGAAGGCGGTGAGCTCATCGAGCTGCCCCGCGGGTTGGTCGTCTGTCCCGGCTTCGTCGACATGCATGTGCATCTGCGCGAGCCTGGCCAGGAGCACAAGGAGACGGTCGCAACCGGCACGGCGGCCGCCGTCGCGGGTGGGTTCACCGCCGTCGCGTGCATGCCCAACACGCAGCCGGTGAACGACAACGCGGGCGTCACGACATTCATCCTTCAAAAGGCGGCAGAAGCCAATCTCGCACGGGTCTATCCGATCGGCGCGGTCTCACGTGGGCAGAAGGGCGAGGAGCTCGCCGACATCGCGGAGCTGCGTCAGGCCGGATGCGTCGCGGTGACCGACGATGGGCTGCCGGTGGCGACGGCCATCCTCGCACGTCGAGCGCTCGAGTACACGAGCATGTTCGACATGCCGATGATCGAGCACTGCGAGGATCCGTCGCTCAAGGCAGACGGTGTTGCCCACGAAGGTCCCGTCGCCGCCTCGCTCGGCTTGCGTGGCATTCCCGGAGTGGCGGAGGCGATCACCGCCGGGCGGGACATTCTGCTGGCCGAAATGACCGGTGGTCACGTGCATATCGCGCACATGAGCGCGTGGCAAACGCTCGAGGCCGTCAGGCAGGGAAAGAGCCGCGGAGTGAAGGTGACCTGCGAAGTCTGCCCGCATCACTTCACGCTCACTGACGATCTGCTGGCGGCGCCAATCCCCTACGACACCAACACGAAGATGAACCCGCCGCTGAGGGAGGCGCGGGACCGGGACGCCATGATTGGCGGCATCGTCGATGGCAGCGTCGATGTCATCTCAACCGACCACGCGCCGCATCACTATGACGAGAAGAACGTCGAGTTCGACCGCGCACCGTTTGGCATCGTGGGCCTTGAAACGGCGGTGCCTGTCTGCCTGGATCGACTGGTTCACGCCGGTGTGATCGGTCTCGCGCGTCTCATCGAACTGCTGTCGGTGAATCCGGCCCGAATCCTCCGCGTGCCGGGAGGTTCCCTGGCCGCTGGTGCTCTGGCTGATGTCACGATTCTGGCGCCGGATCACGCGGTCACGATCGACCGTGCGAAGCTCCGCAGCAAATCGAAGAACACGCCGTATCACGGCTGGTCGTTTCGCGGCGCCGTCGCCGCCACGCTGGTGGGCGGGCGCGTCGTGTTCAGGAACGCGACGGTTCTCGACGAGGGTGCTTGACGGAGGTTCTGGACGAAGGTTCTGGACGAAGGTTCCGGACGAAGGTTCCGGACGAAAGAGGGTGCCGAAGGATGACGCCAGCGCCAAACGATCGGCATCACGACTTGCGTGCGCGCGCGTTTGACGATCTCCGTCGCTTCGAAGTTGTGATGGAAGGGCACTTCGACTACGGCAATGGGTTCCACGGCAGGCTCTACCTGAATCCCCACCAACTGTTCCAGCTGCCGGCCACGGTGTGGCGAGTGGCGCAGGATCTGATCGACGTGATGCCGTCTGAATTCTCACAGGACGCGGACGTGATCGCCGGCCCTGCCACCGGCGGCGCGCTGCTCGCGCACACGATCGCCGGACTGCTCGACGGACGGCGCACGATGAGTCATCCGCCCTATCGGTTTGCGCCGCTTGGCAGCGTCGAAGGCCGCCCGATGCTCAGCGACTTCTACAAGAAGCTCGTGTCAGGCCGGCGTGTGTTGCTGGCCGACGATGTGCGGAACACGGGTCACACGCTGAAGCGGTGCGCTGATCTCATCAAGGCGGCGGGAGGCGAGGTCATCGGCACCGTCGTGATCGTCGATCGCTGCGAGACCGAAGTGTCGATCGGCGTTCCCAACATCGCGCTCATCGACTACAAAGCCCCGCCCAACTACGCGGCCGGGTCGTGTCCGATGTGCGCTGCGGGGAAGCCAATCACACATTTCTGACGAACACGTACATAGCCACAGCCAAATTCACAATCACGCACGTTGGCCGCGGGGGCGCAGAGGCGTGGGAGACATTCAGATCGGTGCGGCATCCCGCCCACTCGCAAGCCAGGCTAAGATCCACTCCGCGTCTCCGCCCCTCCGCGGCGACGTACGTGTTCTAGCCAATTGAGTCAAGCCCAGTTTTCTCTGTGTCTCTGTGTCTCTGTGGCCACGTACGTTTTCGTCAGTCCTACAAGCGAGCAGATATACAAGCCCACTGCCACAAAAAGCAAGTAGCGGAAACCGAGCAGCATCGAACTGTACTCGGCCAGGCCGCCAAACATCGCGCCGGCGATGTTGGCGCCAAATGCGCGGTCGGGTTCGCGCGAACGCGAAAACGAAACGGCGAAGATCACTCCAGCAAAGAGCACCGGCACAAACGCCAGCAGCGACGACCCGACAATCTGCGTCGTGAGATCCAGGCCGAGGAAATAGTCCATCGGCACGAGCGCGCTTGCGATGAGCGAGAGCAGAAGCCCAGCGTAAAACGGACCAAGCCGCTCCGGACCGACGACGAGCACGAAGAGGTTGGCGAGCAGGATCATCACGAGCACCGCGAAGATGACGACCGAGTTCACGACCCACGTCCCGCCAAAGAGCAGCGCCATGTGGACGACGGCTTTGGTCTCGACCAGCATGAACCCGGCGCCGAGAAAGAACATCTGCGCCAACGCGCTCGACGAGTCGCCACCTCCCGACTGAATTGCCGCTTGCCTTGACCCTCCGATAGGCTCAGGGTCACTCCGAGCCGAGTCGAGGGGTGAGCGAGGCGCATCGTCGGCGCCGAGTCGAAGGGGCCTGGTTCGCCCAAGGAACGGCAGCACCAGCAGAAATCCGATCAAGGCCATGATTCCCATGCCGCGAAGGCTCAACCCCGGGATCATCGGTGTGCGCAGATAGAGAAACGGCCAGTCATCGGTGGCGAGCAAAGACGGTTCGTTGCCCATGACCACCCGTGTCGTGCGGAACTGTGTCCACTTATTCTGGTTTTGCTCGTCGGGGGTCAGTTTGCGCCACGCCGAACGCTCGTCGGCCGGTGGCGTCTCGAAACCGTTCGGCGTCTGCGCATCCGGTGATCGGTCGGCTTTCAGCCAGTATTCGGGTTGACGTGAAAACGCGTCACGTATGGGGTCGATGGCGCCCGCGAGCAGCACGGTGAACTCGTCGTGGAGGAGTTGGTCGGGCTGCACGGTCTCGCGTGCCGGCAGGTTCATCACCATCGTGCTGCCCGGCCCAAACGACGATTCGAGCGCGTTCTGCAGACGCGACACGATCCAGCCCTGGCGGAAATAGTTGTACATGACGAAGATCCCGCCGGGCCGGAGTCGTTGCCGCACATCGTCGATCGCCTGCTTGGTGAAGAGATAACTCTCGAGGCGGATGTTGCTGTAACTGCTGTGCAGCACGAGGGAGTCCACGAGCGCGTAGACGATGAGGTCGTATTGCTTGCTGCTCGACTTCAAGTAGTTGCGGCCATCGTTCAGGTGCACGAAGACGCGCGGATCGTCGTACGGCTGATCTGGATGGTGCTCCTTGCCGAGCCGGTAGATCACGGGATCGATCTCGACGGCATCGACGCGCTCGGCGCCCCACGCCAGCGCGCGGCTCACGTCGTTCCCCGATCCGGCGCCGATGATGAGCACCTGACCAAACGGTGGCCGCTTCGCGTCGCGATTGAGCAGGTGCGGCAGCGAGTACGCGGGGAATGGCGACTGCCGCGACACCATTTGCTGGTGACCGATCAGGTTGACCGTGATCACCTTATGCTGCGGCTCGTAGTGAATCCGGTAGTAGGGGGACCAGAGCTCCTGCAACGAGTTGACCGCATCCGAGCCGTACCGCGATCCGCCCGTGGCCGCGAGAAACAGGACCAGCGCCGGACCGATCGAAAGCGTGATGCCCTTCATCCGATCGTCGGGCATCAAAAAGTAGCCGACCCCGGCCAGCACGATCGCAAACCACCACATCGGTGGCAGCTCAAACCACGAACAGGCAGCGAACAAGACGATGCCCGCAATGCTGCCGAGAATGTTGAGGGTGTAGGAACCGAGCCGGTTCTGAACCCGACCCAAGGCGCGACCCAGTTGCTGGCCAGGGCCGATCATCGCCAGCGCAATCGCCAGGAAGAAGATCCCGCAGATGATTTCAATCGGAATGACGAAGGTCGAAGGGTCGCGGGTCTGATACTCGGCGCCGAAGAAGACCAGTTGGGGCGACAACTGGTTGCCGACATCCACATAGCTGCGGGACCGCTGTCGCTCGAACTCGACATAATGAGCGGCGCCAAGCGCGAGGATGAGCAGGAGCGGCGTCCACGGCAGATAGTTCGCGCGCCGGCTGGCCGCGAGGCAGCCCACTGACATGCCGAGCACTGCGGCCAGCAGCACGGTGTTGGTGAAGAACGTCAGAAAGAGGACATGGGAGGGAAACCATCGGATGCACGCGAGCTCGAGGAAGAGGACGACAAGACTGATGAGAAAGAGGTCAAGGCGCTCTCGGGCGGTTGTCGACATGCGGCGTCATAATTACACGAACCGTGAAGGCCCAGCTCGACGAAATCTACGCGCACTTCAACCTCGCACACTCCGTCGCCGATCCGATCTGGATCGTGCGCCGCTTCGAACGCGCCGCCGATCAGGAGATCGTCGCGTTCTGCGCGGCCGCGCTGGCGTTTGGGCGGGTGCAGAGCGTGTTGCAATCCATCGAAAGGCTGCTCGGGGCCCTCGGGCCGTCTCCAGCGGAGTTCGTGCGCCGGTTCGATCCGTCGCGTCACCGCGAGCGATTCGATAGCCTCGGGCATCGATGGACGCGCGGCAGCGATCTCGCCGCTCTCGTGTGGATCTTGCATCAGATGGTCACACGCGATCGATCGATCGAAGGATTCTTCGGCCACGGCCTCCAGCCCGAGGCGATCGATGTCGGCGACGCGCTCGAGTCGTTCTCGACGCGCGCGATGGCGCTCGATCTGAACGCGGTGTACGGGCGCAAACGCCCGCAGCCGGGCGTCGCGTATTTCTTCTCGCGGCCCTCGTCAGGCGGCGCGTGCAAGCGGCTCAATCTGTTTCTTCGCTGGATGGTCCGACACGATCGCGTCGATCTCGGCGTGTGGTCACGCGTGCGTCCGGCACAACTGATCGTCCCGCTCGATACGCACGTGATTCGCGTCGGGCAATGCTTGCGGCTCACGCGCTACAAGAGCCCGGGGTGGAGGATGGCCTCCGACATCACGGCATCGCTTCGCGCGCTCGATCCGATCGATCCGATCAAGTACGACTTCTCAATCTGTCACGTCGGCATGATGAATGCCTGCGGGTTTGGCACCCCGGTCCGAGATTCACGCTGCCCGCTTCGCGGCGCCTGCCGGCCCTGATGTGGAGGCAACCCCGCCTTGATGGTCTTTAGCAGAGCAGAGTAGAGGCGGGTCTTTAGACCCGCCTTGATGTTCGTTAGACCTGCCTTGATGAAGGCGATCGAATCGCGCGTGTGCGCGCTCGGTATCTACCGATCTGAAGCGATCGTCTTCGAGTAGAGGCGCCTCGCGAGACGCCCCCGATACTCTGGCAGTCACCGCAGATTCTGCGGCCACCAACGCCCAAAACCTCGCAAATTCTACCAGTCGCCTCACGCTCGAACTGACAGTGCGCAGCGAGGTTGGGTGGCACGCTGTTCGCAAATCCCGACGACGACGTGCTCGTGCCCGCGAGATGTAAGATTCACCGATGGAAGGAGAGGACGCCATGCCGACCGAAGCCCGTTCAGATTCCCGGCTCACGTACCAGGACTTCCTCCGCTTCCCCGACGATGGGTTGCGGCACGAGATCATCGACGGAGTCCACTACGTGACGCCGTGTCCGAACACCCGGCATCAATTGCTGGTTGGCCGCCTCTATTACGAGATCGAGTCGGCCCTGCGCGCTCGGCCGGGAACCGGCCAAGTCTTCCTCTCGCCGTTCGATGTGATCTTCACCGAATGGGATGTTGTCGAGCCGGATCTGCTCTTCATCGCCGCCGATCAGGCGGACATTCTCACCAGCGCGAATGTGCAGGGCTCTCCGGCTTTGGTCATCGAGATCCTGTCGCCCAGTACACGTAAGCGCGACCAAGGAATCAAACGGCAATTGTTCGATCGGGCGGGGGTGCGCGAATACTGGATGGTCGACCCAGAGCGCGAAGTCGTGAGCGTCTTCAGACGCGAAGCGGACGGGGGTTTCGTCGAGGCACCCGCGCTCACAGAGCGTGCGGAGAGTCTGACGACACGACTGATTCCCGGACTGGCCATCCGCATTGGAGATCTCTTCAAACG
>JBOGIV010000403.1:0-4446 GCA_050747925.1 Vicinamibacterales bacterium | reverse complement strand
GCGTCCATCCTTGCGAATCGCGACGTTGTTCGGACGGCCATTGGGTGTCAGGGGAATCTTCTTCCTGATTTTGAGCGTCGCGACATCGGCGATGTCGAGGGTGTCGGTCGACTCGTTGGACAAGTAGAACCGGCTGCCGTCGGGAGCGACCGCGACGCCATGGATCACCTCGGCATCGGGAATCTCGGCCACGATCCTGTCGGTGGCAGGGTCGATCAGGTGCACGCTGTCGCCGGCCGAGTTGGTCTGCACAATCACGACGCGTCCGCTCTGTGCCAGCGGCACGGTCAGGGTCAAGGCGAGCAGACCCGCTACGGCGAGAATTCCCGCAACTCGGCGCGATCGATTCTGACTTCTGGCAGGCTGACGACGGGCTGGCGCTGGGGTGAAGGTCATGGCTCGAACTCTTGTGACGCTGGGCACTCTAACAAGTTGCTGACAAACCAGCAACCTGAAGACTCGGGCACAGACAAACGTGGTCCGCCTTCGCGGCTTCGCCGCTACGGCGAGACAGCCTTCGCCTGCGGGGCTTGCCCATCCGAAGCGCGACTGGGCATTCATGGAGCGCGAAGGCTGCGTTGTGGGGTCCACCTTCGCTCTGCCGAGATGGGCGAGCTATGGTGGACAACCTTCGCATGGCTTGCCAACCGTAGCTCACGCGACTGTTGGCCACGCGTGAGCGAAGGTTGGTGCGGAAGAGAGGACTCGAACCTCCACCCTCTTGCGAGGACCAGCTCCTGAGGCTGGCGCGTCTGCCAATTCCGCCACTCCCGCACAGAAGCGTCGATGTACAGGCAGGAACGTCAAATTATACACGCACGAAGAGACGACTGAAGCGCTGCGCCACGTTCGCGAGCGCACGTCCGCTCGCTGGAATCGCTGAGAGCTGAAGGCTGATAGGTGATAGCTGAAAGGTGATAGGCGAGAGCCGTCAGTGCAGCGTCTCGACGCGCCCGCTCTCGAGGAGTCGTCCAAACTGATCCGCGACGACCGGCTGGCCAAAGAAGAACCCCTGACCCTCACACCCGCGTTGCGCCTGCAGAAAGGTGAGTTGTTCCTGCGTCTCCACGCCCTCGGCGATGACCCGGTGCCGCAGTTTCTTGCCCATGCTGATCATGGCGCTCACGATCGGCGTGCCGTCCAGATCGCTCGTGATCTCGCGAACGAATGACTGATCGACCTTGAGCACGTCGATGGGGAATTGCCGTAAGTAGCTCAGGCTCGAATAGCCAGTGCCGAAGTCGTCGATCGCGATGCGCACGCCCTGCTCTTTGAGCGCGCGCAGCACCGAAACCGTGGACTCGGCATGCTGCATCAACGAGCTCTCCGTCAGCTCGAGCTCCAGATACTTCGCGTCGAGCCCGGTCCGCCCAAGGACGTCGCACACGTTGGTCAGGAAGTCCTTGTCGCGAAACTCGATGGCGGAAATGTTGACCGCCACACTCGTCGGCGTGCCGGCGTCGAGCCACGCGCGTGCCTGGCGACACGCTTCGCGCAGCACCCACTGCCCGACCGGGACAATGAGTCCGCAGTCTTCGGCGATGTGCACGAAATCCGATGGAGGAATGAGCCCACGATCCGGATGCATCCAGCGAATCAGCGCCTCCGCGCCGGTCATCTGGCCGGTCTCCAGGTTGATCGTCGGCTGGTAGTGCAACACGAATTCGTGGCGTTGCAGGGCTTGCCGTAAGCCGTCCTCGATGCTCTGACGTGCGACGGCGCGCGCGCTCATGTCCGGGCTGAAGAGTTGATACCGGTTGCGGCCGTTCTTTTTCGCTTGGTACATCGCCGTATCGGCCGCCTTGAGCAGCGCCGCGACGTCGTCGCCGTCTTCCGGGTAGATGCTGGCGCCGATGCTGACCGTCGTGTGGATGTCGTGCGGCCTGACGTGGTGCGGCACGACGAGGGCACTGATGATTTTCTGCGCACTCGCGACCGCATCGGCCGTGCGGCTGATCTCAGACAGGACGAGCACGAACTCGTCGCCGCCCTGGCGGCTGACCGTGTCCGAGCTGCGGGCGCAGGCCTGCAGCCGTCCGGCGACCGACTGCAACAGCCGATCGCCGATGGCGTGCCCGAAGGAATCGTTGATGTGCTTGAACTGATCGAGATCCACGAAGAAGACAGCGACGCGGCGCTCGTGACGATGCGCGAGCGCAATCGCCTGGGCCAGCCGATCCTCCAGCAAGGCGCGATTCGGGAGGCCCGTAAGGAAGTCGAATTGGGCCAGTTGTCGCAGCTCCGATTCGTGACGCGCGGCCGTGTCAAAGGCCCGCACCTGGGCGCGGGTGATGGCGAAGAGCATGAACGACAGCACGAGTCCGCCGAGCAGCGTGAGCCCATCCATCTGGGAGAGCAGACTGGCGCTGCCGATCGGGCGGCTGACAACGACGAGCCAGTCGCGTCCACCGATTTCGACCAGCCCTGACGACAGGTACTGCTGCCCGTCCGGGTCGGAACCGGATTGCGACAACAACGCCGCGCGGTCCTTTTCATCCTCGTCGTACAGGTCGTACGAGACGCGTGGCGCGGTCGAAGCGATCGCTTGTTTGAGCACCTCCTGGGCATTGAACGGACTAAAGACGTAGCCGATGAGCGCTCGGCGGCGCGCCTCGAGCGTCGCGGGCTGAGTCTTGGTGCGATACACCGGCATCACCAGCAGTGAGGTGCGCTCTCCCGCGTCGAAGGGCTTGGCGCCCATGAGCGCCCGGGAAGCCGCGGGTTGTCCGGTCTCGACGGCTTGCTGCATCGCCGATCGCACCGTCTCGTCGGTGGACAAGTCAAAACCGATCGTCCCACGACTCTGCGCGGTCTTCGGCTCGAGATAGACCACCAGATCGTACTGCGGGCGGCGGCCCGGCGGCCACACCGTCAGCGGCGACACGCCATCCAAATCCATGGCCCGCACGAACGCGCGAACGTCGCGGTTCCGCACTCGTTGCGCATACCCGATGCCTCGCAGCCCGGGATAGCGCTCCCTCAACTGAAGTCCAGCGACAAAGCCGCTGAACTCAATGCCGCTGATTTCGTTGCTGGCCGTCAGCAGCGCGGAGCCGGCGCGCAGCAGATCGAGGTGGGCATCGATGCGCCCCTGGATTTGTTGTCGGGCCGATTCGGCGTCGCTCAGGAATTCGGTGCGCGCGCGGGCCTCGATCGTCGAGGCGACGTATGAACTGGCGACCACCGACAGCGCGCAAGCCAGACCCCACAGCGTGTAGGGCACCCAACGTCGAAGAGCGAGACGCCGCCAGGGTACGGCGGCCAGCTGTTGGGCTTTGGCAACCCCCGTCATTGGGATGGAATCCTGGCTCTCCGTCACTCACATCTCCTCGGACCTGTGGGCGAGCGCGCTCGCGCCACAATCGCTCGGACCGATCGGATGGCTGAGAGGGGAATCGCAGCCGGTTCGTCGAGTAGAGCACAGCTCGGCGGTGTTTGGCACCGCCGACCTGCGCACCCTTGCACGGTTACTTCTTGAAGCTCTTGACGCGGATACTGACTTTGGCTGCGTGCAATTTGCCGCCGCCCATGTCGTGGTAATCCACCGTCACGCTGTCGGCTTCACCTACGAAATCCGTAATGGCGGGCGATTTCTTTTCGGCCCGCATCGCACGCGTTTTCGTACCGACGCCTTTCCCTTCCACTTTGGTTTGCGTATCGACCGCGAACGTCAGGCTCGCGGATCCGGATTGCACCGTGAGCGAATCGGCCGCGATCGCCGTGACGCGTCCCGTCGCACGAAGCACTTTGTTCGATTGCGCCCAGGTGGGGACCGCAACCAGGCACAGCATGAACACCAGACCAATGGCACCGCCAATTCTCATGTTGTTCCTTCCAGGCGCATGAACTCGGAGGGCGCTCCAGTGCGCCTAACCGACTCGTTCAATCCCGATATCTTAACCAATCCGCCGCGGCTTCGCGTCCGCGCCGCTATCCGGCCGAGGACAACGCGTCGGGAACGTGCCGTGTGAGGGTAACGGGCGTATATGGCTTCTGGACGAATGAAGCCGCCGGCTCCAGCTATTGCTTCTTCGCCGCTCCCCGCCCCGAGCACCCGGTACCCCGCATCGACGGCACGCGGCGGGCGAGATTACGCGCGTGCCAGTAGGAGTAGGAGGTTGCTACTCATACCTCATGGCGTCAACGGGTTCGAGCGCCGCCGCCTTGATGGCGGGGTACAGCCCAAACAGCAGTCCGACGAGAAACGACACCGTGAAGCCCAGCCCCACCGCGGTCGTGGAAACGTGCGTCGTCCATCCGGCGAACTTCGAGATCCCCAGCGAAGCGCCGACACCGATGAGAATGCCGATGGCGCCACCGGAGACGGTCATCAGCAGCGTCTCCACCAGAAACTGCGTCCGCACATCACCGCGTGTCGCTCCCGCCGTACGCCGGACGCCAATCTCCTGCGTCCGTTCGACCACTGACGTCAGCATGATGTTCATG
>JBOGIV010000402.1:0-9341 GCA_050747925.1 Vicinamibacterales bacterium | reverse complement strand
CGCCAAAGGTGAACGCCGTGCGAATGGTCATCAGCAGACCGAACAGGATGAACGCGACGAACACCGAGAGAAGCGTGAACGTTGTGCGGATCTTCTTGCGCCAGACGTTCTTCCACATCAAAGGCAGGAACTTCATGCTGCCGCTCCTTTCAACAGGCCTTTGTCCAGATGCAGCGTGCGCTTGGCCCGCTCGGCCGCGTGCGGATCGTGCGTCACCATCACGATCGTCTTCCCGTGCTCGCGGTTGAGCGTCTGCAACAGATCCAGGACCTCATCGCCCGCTTTGCGATCGAGGTCGCCGGTCGGCTCGTCGCACAGCAGCAGCGTCGGGTCGGTCACAATCGCGCGCGCGATGCCAACGCGCTGCTCCTGGCCGCCCGAGAGCTGACGCGGATAGTGCTTGGCGCGATCGGACAGGCCCACGACCTTCAACGCGATCCCGACGCGCTTGTGACGCTCCGACTTCGACAGCTTCGTCAGCAGCAGCGGCAGCTCGACGTTGCGCTCGGCGGTGAGCACCGGCAGCAGGTTGTAGAGCTGAAAGACGAAGCCGATGTTCTGCGAGCGCCAGCGCGAGAGCCGCCCACCCGAGAGAGTCGTGATGTTGACGCCGCCGACTTCGAGCGACCCGCTGGACGGCGAGTCGAGCCCCCCCATCAGATTCAGCAGGGTCGTTTTGCCAGATCCTGACGGACCCATCAGCGCGAGAAAATCGCCCTGGGGAACCTCGAGGTTCACACCCTGCAGCACATCGATGCGCTCGCTGCCGCGCGTGTAGTACTTGTGGATGCCGTTAATGCGGACCAACGAATTCATGCGTCTCCTCTTCGCGCTGTAGGGGCGGGTCGCGACCCGCCCCTACCACCATTCGAGACAGGGGCGGCCCCCGAGCCGCGCCTACGATTTGACAATGATCTTCATTCCTGCGGCGAGCTCGGGCGGTGGCGACACGACGACGCGATCGTTCAAGGTCAGACCTGCCAGCACCTCCAGGCGATCGCCATCGCTGCCACCGACGCGAACCGCGCGTCGCTCCACGGTGTCCTGTCGGACGACGAACACGTAGCTGCTGTCGTTCTCCGCCTTGACCGCGCTCTTCGGAATCAGCGACACCGGTTGCGCGACCCTCGCCGCCGAATCGGCAGCGTCTCGCAAGAACGTCACCTTCACGCCCATGTCGGGAAGGATTCGCGGATCGCCCAGTTCCTTGAAAGCGATACGCACGAGCACCGTCGCTTTCTGGCGATCGGCCGTTGGCACCGGCGTGATGACACGCGCGGGAATCTGCCACTCCGGATAGGCATCCAGCGTCGCGGTCACCTCCTGCTTCGGCTTCACGCGATTGATATAGCTCTCGTTCACGTCCACTTCGATCTCGAGTGAACGCATGTCGACGACCGTGCAAATCCCAGTGCGCGTGAAGCCGCCGCCTGCTGAGACCGGCGATACCATCTCGCCTGGCTGCGCGTCCTTTGAGATCGCCACACCCGAGAACGGTGCGCGAATGATGGTGTTGTCGAGATCGGTTTGCTGCAGCGCGACCTGGCTTTCCGCCACCTTGACCGACTCACCCAACGCGGCAATGCGCGCGTGAATCGAATCGACTTCCGCCTGCGCTTGATCGAGATCAGCTTTCGGCAGCAGATCGTCTTTGGCCAGCTGCCGGCGGCGGCCCAGCGTGAGCGTGGCTTCGGCGAGCCGCACTTCGTTTTCGCGAAGCGCGCTGCGTGCCGCATCGGCTTGTGCACGAGCGAGATCGAGGGCGGCGCGGTGCGTGGAGTCATCCAGACGCGCCAGGACCTGCCCCTCGCGGACGCTCATGCCTTCTTCGACATTGACTTCGATGACCTTGCCGGTGATCTTCGACGACACCGTCGCGCGCCGGCGTGCGGTGACGTAGCCCGAGGCGTTGAGCACGGAGGCCTGTGCGCCGGCGGCCCGCTCGGAAACCGTCGCCACCTCGACTTCGACAGGCCGCTCGCGGGTGAACCAGGCCCAGGCGCCAGTTCCCCCGCCCCCTAGTACCAAAAGGAGAAGAATCCACTTCACCCAGCCTCGGCCCTCGCGCACCGGCTCACGCTCGATGCGGAGGGCGGCGAGTTCGTCCTTCAGATCACTCACATGGACCTCAGGCTCACGAAACTGCAGAGTTTATGCGAACAAAAGGCGAAAATCAACATGCTCTCCTCTTCTTGCACTTACGGCCTGCTCACGGTTTCTGATCTAACGTCGAAATCCAGCGGCCGAAATCGACACTCCATCGGCCGAACCTGGAACCTCACGAACCTGTCCAACCAGTCGAACCTGATTAGAATCACCCCATCATGTCGCCGGTCTCGGTCAGCCATTCACTATTGATCTACGAGACGCTCAAGGCGTGCGGCATCCGGTTGATCTCTGCGCTGCCTGAGACCTGGCTGGTGCACCTGATTCGGTTGGCCGACGACGATCCCGATATGACGCTGGTGCGCCTCGCCAAAGAAGAGGAAGGTGTCGGGATTTCGGCGGGCGCGCATCTGGCGGGGGTCAAGTCGGCGATGCTGATGCAAAACCATGGTTTCCTCGCCTCGATCAATGCCATCGTCTCGTGCGCCCAGCTCTACCGCATTCCGCTGTTGATGCTCATCAGCTACCGCGGTGAGTTCGGCGAACGCGATCCGTGGCAGACCGAAGGCGGAGGCGTCACCGAGAATCTGCTGCGGGCGCTCGCGATTCCCTACACGCGCCTCGATGACCCCTCGCATGTGGCGGCTCGCATCTCGAAGGCGCAGACGCTGGCCCTATCGTCGAACAAGCCGGTCGCCCTGCTCCTGTGTCGCGACCTCATGTGGCAAGACTGAAGAGAAGAAAGAAGAAAGAAGAAAGAAGCAAGAAAGCATGAGACGACTGGATGCTCTACAGGCGGTGTACTCCCGGCTCGAGGACTGCGCCGTGGTGACGATCATGGGCGCCGTGGCGGCGGAGCTGCAATCGATCGGTCATCGCCCACACTTCTTCTATCTGCAGCACGCCATGGGCCTCGCCTCGTCGATGGGACTCGGCATCGCGCTCTCCCAGCCCTCCCGACAGGTGGTCGTCTTCGACGGCGATGGATCGATCCTGATGAATCTTGGAGGCCTGACGACGTTGGCGCGCTATCGTCCGCGAAACCTCGTGCACGTCGTCTTCGACAACGAGAGCCTGCTCTCGGTCGGGGGCTTTCCAACGGCGACGTCAACCGGGAGCGACATCGCCGGGATGGCGGCGGCCGCCGGCATCCCGCGCACCGCGACGGTCACCTCGCTCGATGCCTTCACATCGGCCTTCGGTAGTGCGCTCGATGCGCACGACCTGACGACGATCGTGGCCAAGGTCGAGGCAACAGGACCGTCCGCCTATGTCACCGACCTGTCGCTGCTCGAAAACCGCTTCTCGTTCCAACGTTATCTTCAGCCGACAGGCGCCGGGGTCAGACCCGGGGTCTGACCCCGTTGGCACGAGACCGGCGAGCCTGGCAGAAAGTGCGCGAGGACATGACGACCCTCACTCAGTTGGTGAACGAGCTCAGACGCGGCGCACTCCGCGTCGTGGATTTGACCCAGCCGCTAGGTCCTGACACGCCCGTCATTGGACTGCCGGACATCTTCGCGTCCTCTCCGGGCGTGACGATTGACGAGATTTCTCGCTACGATGGGCGAGGTCCCGCGTGGTACTGGAACACGCTGCGATTTGGCGAGCATACCGGCACGCACTTCGATGCGCCCGTGCACTGGATGACCGGGAAGGATCTTCCGAACAATGCGTGCGACACGATTCCAGTCGGACGTTTTGTCGGACCGGCATGCGTGATCGACGTCACCGCCGACGTGGAAGCAAACCCTGACTTCCTGTTGACGTGTGATCGCATCGAGTCGTGGGAGCGGCGCCACGGGCGCATTCCGGCAGCGTCATGGGTCTTGCTACAAACGGGGTGGAGTCATCGGGTGGGCGAAGCGTTTCAGAACGTCAAATCGGATGGGCCACATAGCCCGGGCTTCGACGCTGACGCGTCGAGAATGCTCGCAGATGAGCGCGACGTGCTGGGCGTTGGTGTCGAAACCATCGGCACCGATGCAGGTCAGGCGGGTCAGTTCAGCCCACCGTTCCCGAATCACCACATCATGCATGGCGCCGGCAAGTTCGGCTTGGCGAGCCTCTGCAATCTCGAACAACTGCCGCCAACCGGCGCCGTTGTGATTGCGGCGCCGCTGAAAATCGTTGGTGGAAGCGGTAGTCCACTACGAGTCATCGCGATTGCCCCGGTCTAGGGAGGTTCTGTGGTTGGTCGAGCTTGCCTCGTGCTTTCAATCGTCGTCATCGCGCTCTCTCTTCCGGTCCGAGCGCAGCAGGTCTACCAGCCAACGGTTGGGCAAGCAGGCAAGGACGTCGTGTGGGTGCCAACCTCACTCGAGCTGATCGAAAAGATGCTCGACCTCGCCAACGTCACGCGAGACGATTTCGTGATCGATCTCGGGTCTGGCGACGGGCGCAACGTGATCGCGGCCGCCAGGCGCGGCGCGCGCGGCCTTGGAGTGGAGTTCAATCCCGATATGGTCGGCCTCTCGAAACGGCTCGCGGCGGAGGCCGGCGTGAGTCAGCTCGCGACGTTCGTCGAAGGCGACATGTATGAAGCCGATATCTCGCAGGCGACCGTGATGGCGCTCTTTCTTCTGCCGGCCAACATGAATCGACTGGAGCCAAAGTTCTTGGATCTCAAACCGGGCTCGCGAATCGTCGCCAACACGTTTGGCTTCGATGGCTGGGAGCCGGACGTCCGCGAGGAACTCCAAAGCACCGACTGTTCGAGCTGGTGCAATGCGCTGCTCTGGATCGTCCCGGCGAAGGTCGGCGGAACGTGGACGATGCCCGAAGGCACGCTCTCGCTGCAGCAGTCGTACCAGATCGTGAACGGAACCTTGTCAATGAAAGGCGGCAAGGTCGAGCTCGCCAACGCGCGCCTGCGCGGAGAGCAGATTCAATTCGTGGCGGGCGGCCTCTCGTACGTCGGCCGCGTCACGGGTGACACCATGGAAGGCACAGTGACTGCGCCCGATGGGACGAAGCCCTGGATCGCGACTCGACGAAATCCCTCTAGGCAACCCTGAAGGGTCGCCTCCACAGGATTACTCGGACAAACTCCCAGTCGCGGTGTCTTCATCCTTGGCTCGCTCCGTCGCTGCCCCTCGTGTGGTCAACGTCGAGGATCTTCGCCGGCGAGCTCAGCGACGGCTGCCTCGCATGGTCTTCGACTACATCGACGGTGGGGCCGATCGGGAGGTCACGCTTCGAGAAAACTGCCAGGCCTTCGATCGCGTGCTCTTCCGCCCTCGGAGTGCGGTCGCCACTCGGGCCTGCGACCTGCGGACGACGATCCTCGGCGACACCTTTGAGCTCCCCTTTCTGCTGGCGCCAGTCGGAAGCTCTCGAATGTTCTTTCCGCGCGGCGAGGAGGCCGCGGCGCGTGCCGCCGGAGCCGCTGGCACCGGCTATACGCTCTCGACGCTCTCGGGCTGTCGCCTCGAGGATGTCAAAGCCGCAACGAAGGGACCAGCGTGGTACCAGCTCTATCTCGTCGGCGGCCGCGACGTCGCGATGGGGGCGATCCAGCGCGCGAAATCAGCCGGCTATTCCGCGTTGGTGGTCACCATCGACACGCCAGTGGCTGGACTGCGCGAACGCGACATCCGTAACGGCACTCGCGAGCTGCTCTCACGCAAGCCGCTCGCGATGCTGCCGTATCTTCCGCAAATGCTCGCGCGCCCTCGATGGCTGATCGACTACTTCGGCGACGGCGGCCTGATGTCGTTTCCCAACATCGTCTTGGCGGACGGACCGATGGGATACGCGGACGTGGGTGCGGCGCTCGAGCAGTCGATGGTGTCCTGGGACGACTTCAAGTGGATTCGCGAGGCCTGGAAGGGTCCGCTGGTCGTCAAGGGTGTGCACACGGCAGACGACGCGAGACGAGCCATCGACGAGGGCGCAGCGGCGGTCGTGGTGTCGAATCACGGCGCCCGTCAGCTGGATGGCGTGGCGGCAACCATTCGAGTGCTTCCCGAAATCGTCTCGGCCGTGGCCGGCCGCGCCGAAGTGCTGCTCGATGGCGGCATTCGTCGCGGCAGCGACGTGGTGAAGGCACTCTGTCTCGGCGCAAGAGCTGTGCTGATTGGGCGCGCGTACGCTTATGGTCTCGGCGCCGCCGGAGAGGCCGGTGTCGCCCGTGCGATCGAGATCCTGCGCGCGGACATCGTTCGCACGCTCAAACTTCTCGGATGCGCCTCAACATCGGCCCTCGATCGCACCTTCGTCGATGTGCCGGCTGAATGGTTGGCAAGAACCTAAGGTAGCAGAGATGCCAAGGGTGCCAGAGGTGCCAGAGGTGCCAGGGGTTGCAGGGGTGCCAGGGGTGCCCAGCGTACGATGGGCGAAAAGCTGATCACGACCGCCCGCTTCGAGGATGCGCTGGTCTACGCGCATAAAGTGCACCAGGGCCAGATCCGCAAAGGCACGCGTATCCCATACGTGGCGCACATTCTTGGGGTCGCGGCCATCGCCATGGAGTACGGCGCCACCGAAGACGAAGCGATCGGGGCGCTGCTGCACGACGCCGCCGAAGACGGAGGCGGTGAAGAAACGTTGGCCGAGATACGGGCGAAGTTCGACGATGCGGTGGCTGACATCGTGCTCGGCTGCAGCGACAGCCTCGTGCAGAACCCCGAAGACAAGCTGCCGTGGCGTGAGCGAAAGGAGGGCTATCTCGCCCACTTGGAGAGCGCAGGCCGCTCGGTGTGCCTCGTCTCGGCCGCCGACAAGCTGCACAACGTGCGCGCAATCACACGTGACTATCGCGCCGATGGCGAGGAGATCTGGGATCGCTTTCAAGGGAAGCGCGATGGGACGCTCTGGTATTACGACGAAGTGACCGACGCCCTGCTCCGCCGGTACCGAGCGCCCATCACGCGCGACCTGCGTCGAGAAGTCGACGAGCTGCTCGCGCTCGCGCGAAGCGGCGGATGAGCACGAGCGACGGCGCCTTTGGCGCCTTTGGCACTAAGATCCGCCCCTATGACCCGCCTCACACTCTCTCTTGTTTTTGGCTTCGCGGCACTGTCGCTCATCATGCACGCCCAGAGCAGCGGTCGAGCGCCCTTCAACGTCGTCGAGTCCAGCATTTCGGCGATGCAAGCGGCCATGTCGAAGGGCCAGCTCACTTCGCGCGAGCTGGTGACGCAGTATCTGATTCGTCTGGCGCTCTATGAAGACAAGCTGAATGCGGCGCTCGCGGTGAACGAGAGCGCACTGGCCGAAGCCGATGCGCTCGATCGCGAGCGCGCCCAAGGCAAAGTGCGCGGTCCGCTCCACGGCATCCCCGTCGCGCTCAAGGACAACATTCATACGACCCATCTACCGACCACGGGCGGCGCGCTCGCGTTGGCGGGATACGTTCCGCCGTATGAAGCGACGCTCACCAAGAATCTGCGCGACGCTGGCGCGATCATCGTCGCGAAGACCGGGCTCACCGAGCTGGCAAACTGGGTCGCGGGTGCGCCGAATCCGATGCCGGGCAATTACAACGCAGTGGGCGGCTTCGCCTTCAATCCGTACGATCCGCGCCCCGATCCGCGCGACGACCCCGGGGACGGCCGGCCCGTATTGGCGACCGGCGGATCGAGCTCCGGCATCGGCACGGCGGCGAATCTGTGGGCCGCCAGCGTCGGGACCGATACCGGCGGTTCGGTCATCAGCCCGTCGAACGCGAACATGCTGGTCGGCATTCGGCCGACCATCGGCCGGATCAGCCGCCACGGTGTGATTCCCATCACCGCGGATCACGACACGGCGGGACCGATGACGAGGACAGTGGCCGACGCGGCGATCCTCATGGGCGCACTCGAAAGCGCCGCCCCCGATCCCAATGATCCGGCGACGAAGACCTGCACGCCGCCGCCGGGCCGCGACTACACCAGGTTCCTCAACGCCTCCGCGCTCAAAGGGGCTCGCATCGGGATCCCACGCGCGTACTACTACGACCGGATCACGCTCACCGGTGATGCGCCGGGTCGTCCTGAAGGGATTGGGCCGACGACGGGCGTGACGGCGGGACGCGGTGGACTCAACCCTGAGCAAGCCAGGGTGATGGCTGAGGCGATCGCCGTCTTGAAACAGCAAGGCGCGATCGTGGTCGATCCCGCGAACGTGCCGAGCCTCGTCGACAAAGATCCCAAGAACAATTTCGCAGCCTGGGATTTCTGCGCCGGAGGGAATCAAGCCAAGGGGAAAGACGAGGACTGCTCGGTGAATTTCAAGTACGGCATGAAGCGGGACTTCAATATCTGGCTCAAGAGCCTCGGGCCTTCCGCGCCGGTCAGAACGCTCACCGAGCTTCGTGAATGGAATCTGCGCCACGCCAAAGCGGGCGCGATCAAGTATCAGCAGTCGCGACTGGACATCTCCGACGAGATGGATCTCGAGAAGGATCGCGCGCGAGTGGACGCCGACAACGCCAAGGACTGGAAGCTCAGCCGGGACCAGGGGATCGACGGCGTTCTGAAAGCCGACAAGCTCGACGCGATTCTCACACCCGGCGGATCGGGTGCGGGCATCGCCGCGCGCGCGGGCTACCCAATCATCGTCATCCCGTTTGGCCAGATTCCAAATGCGCCGACAAATTCGCCGTTACCTGCGGGCTTCAACGCGAAGGCGGCGCCCTTCGGCGTCGGGTTCAATGGGGCGCAGTGCAGCGAGCCACGATTGATTGAGCTGGCGTACGCGTTCGAGCAGGCGACGAAGAAGCGAGTGCCGCCTGCGTCGGCGCCGTGATGACGTTCGCGCCGCAGGCGACCCTACGTTCGCGCCGCAGGCGACCCTGAAGGGTCGCCTCTACAGACGTCGTGTACAGATGACGTGCACGGACGGCGTGTAGAGGCAACCCTTCCGCCTTCGCGCGAAGCGCTTCGGCGGACCGCCGTAGCCTTGGCGGAGGCTGGTCAGGGTTGCCTGCCGCCTTGTCGCAGTGCTGATATTCGGCACGACTGCGCAACGCAGGGCACGCCCGCCCATGCGTTCTTCTCGAACCGCGGCTAGAATCATCGCCTGCGGCCTACGCGTATGCGGCCTTCGATCGTTCACCTCCGGCAATACATCACCGCGACGCTGGCTGTCGTGTCGGCGCTACTCCTCAGCCCTGGATTCGTCCTGGCTCACGACGGGCTTCGTGAGCAGATCGCCGCCATCACTGCGCAGATTGCGCACCATCCTCAGAACGTCGAGTTGCTCGCGCGGAGAGCCGAGCTCTATCGCGCAACTCGGCAATGGAAAGCCGC
>JBOGIV010000401.1:0-14504 GCA_050747925.1 Vicinamibacterales bacterium | reverse complement strand
GTTCCAGGAGATGAACAAGGCGTATGTCACCAGCTTCCCGAAGGATCCACCAGCGCGAGCCACCGTGATCGCCGGGCTCCCCGGCCCGCAATATCAGGTCGAAATCACGATGACGGCCAATCGGCGGCCCAAGCAGGCGTTCACGACTCCCGCCGCCGACGGAACGCCGGGCAAGCCCAACCCGGTGCTCAGCTCGGCGATCAAAGTCGGCAATCGACTGTATGTGTCCGGTATCCTGGGGAACAACGCTAGCAACAAGGGCAACGTCGAAGCGCAAACGCAGGAGCTGCTGGCGCGCGTGGGCCGGACGCTCACGGCGGCCGGCTTTGGCTGGGGCGATCTCGTGGACGGGATCGTCTACATCACGGACCTGAGCAATTTCGACGGCATGAACAAGGCGTATCGGTCGGTCATCAGCAAAGACTTCCCGGCCCGGGCGACGGTCAAGAACGGACTGGTGGGCGCGGACGGCCTGGTCGAGATCATGTTCGTCGCCTCCAAGTAACGCGTGCTCGTTGAACACTCGCGGCGCCACAGCCGCGCCATCGTCGTCGCCCTCGCGCTCGCCACGCTCGGTGCGGCGACGCCCGACCTACAAACTCCCGCGGCGGGCGAGGCGGTTCGCTTTGCCGTCATCGGTGACATGGGCACCGGTGGCCGGAGGCAGATCGAAACCGGCCGCCGCCTGGCCGCCGTGCGAGAACGGTTCCCCTACAGCTTCGTCCTCACGACCGGAGACAACATCTACGGTGGTGAGACTCCGGCGGATCTACGGAGAAAGTTTGAAGTCCCGTACAAGGACATCATCGACGCGGGGATTCCGTTCTACGCATCGCTGGGCAACCACGATGGGAGCATCCAGGCGAATTACAAACTGTTCAACATGAACGGCAAGCGCTACTACACCTTCGTGAAGGGTGCGGTGCAGTTCTTCGCGCTTGATTCCAGCTTTCCGACGCGCGTGCAACTGGGTTGGTTAGAGGGAGGACTGAAGGAATCGAAATCCCCGTGGAAAATCGTTTACCAGCACCATCCGCTCTACTCCTCGGGCATTCGCCACGGTCCGACCGAGTCGCTGCAGAGCAACCTCGAGCCGCTGCTCACGACGTTTGGCGTGCAGGTCGTGTTCGCAGGCCACGAGCACTTCTACGAGCGTCTCGTGCCGCGCTACGGTATCCATCACTTCATTACCGGTTCGGGCGGTCAACTCCGACGCAACGGGATTCGAAAGGGATCGAAGGACACGGCCGCTGGCTTCGATCAAGACAATAGCTTCATGCTCGTCGCCATCGACGGCGATACGCTCTCATTCGAGGTGGTCTCTCGCACGGGCGCCACCGTCGACCGAGGCACGATCCCGCGCGTGCCCTCTCGGCCGGAGAGTCAATAGGGTTCAAGGGAGCGAGTCAGGGTTGCCTGACAAATGCCTTGATCGGCGTGGTCAGCGTGCCGATGCCCTCGATGTCGATCGTCACGACATCACCTGGCTTCAGGAACTCGTTTCGTTCGGCGCCGGTGCCCGACGGTGTGCCTGTCGAAATGAGATCGCCCGGATACAGCGTCATGTTCGTGGAGATGTACGCGATCTGATGCGCTTCATCCCAAATCATGTCGCTGGTCGGCTGGTCCTGCTTGACGACGCCGTTCACGCGCGTGACGACGCGGAGCTTGCTCGCGTCGATGAATTCTTTCGGAACGATGTAGGGACCAAACGGTCCGCCGCGATCGATGCTCTTGCCATCGAACCAATTCGTTCCCTGAAACATCGACACGACCCGGCGCTGACGCCCACCACGATCGCTCACGTCGTTGACGATGCTGTAGCCGAAGACGTGGTCGTGCGCGCGGTCACGCGTCACGTTGAAAGCGGCCTTGCCGATCACGATACCCAATTCGCCTTCCCAGTCGATGCGCTGATTGCCCTCGGGAATGTAGAAGGGCTCACCGGTCGCGATGATGCACGACCTCGACGATTTGGCGAACACGATCGGACCGTCGCGATCGGGCACGATGTTGGCGGCCGCGGCGGCGTTGAATCCTCCGCCCGCAGGCCGGCCACCGGCAGGTGCACCAGGAGCGCCGCCGCCCATGCCCTCCGCATGCGCCCGATAATTCGCCGCAATGTTCAAGAAGTTCCAGGGATACATGATCGGCGGCTTGAAGGTGGTGGCGGTCGGGTCGAACGCAAACGGCAGGCTGCCGACGTTGACCATCTTCAAGTAATTCGCAATCTCGTACAGTCGCGGTGAGACGCGCGGGTATTGCTCGATGAGCGCGAGCATGTCGGTCGGGATCGACACCGCGGGAAGCCCTGCCTCCTTGGCGACGTACGCGTTGGCGGCAGCGATGTCGACGAGCCGCGTCCCGCTCGTCATCCCCAGCCGCGTTCGCCCTTGCGCCTCGAAGGTGGCCAGCTTGAACGACGTGTCGGGCCGGTTCGAAACGGGGGCCTTCTGCTGGGCAAAGAGCGGCGCCGGGAGCGTTCCCGCGAGACCGGCAGCCGAGATTCCCAAAACCGAACGACGCGTGATGAGTTTGTTACTCTTCAGTGCCATGACGCCTCCGCGCGGACAGTCGCCTCAGTCGAGCCGATGCATTTTACCCTTGACGACTGCGACTTTCGACCGGGGCCCGAGTTACAGACTGGCTCACGACTAAGTCGACCTGTGTTACGGTCAGTCAATGGACGGAATTATCCGCGCTTGGGGAACCATTCTCTCCGGTTATCGACCTAATCTTTCAATTGAGATTACTCGCGAGTGCCCGCTCCGCTGTCCGGGGTGCTACGCCTATAACGACGAGCATCTCGGCGGCGCCCAGACACTCCGCGATCTCGCCGATCGCAAGGGTCAGTCGCTGATCGATGGTGTGCTAGAGGTCGTCGAGCGAGCGCGCCCGTTGCACCTCTCCATCGTTGGCGGTGAACCACTGGTCCGCTTCCGCGAGCTCGACGTCATCTTGCCTCGATTGGCCGCGCAGGGACTCCACACCCAGCTCGTCACCAGCGCGGTTCGGCCGATCCCGCAAGCGTGGGCGTCCATTCCTCGCCTCCAAATTGTGGTCTCGATCGATGGGCTGCAACCCGAACACGACCTGCGTCGCGCGCCGGCGACCTACGACCGCATCCTGAAGCACATCGTCGGCCACCAGATCACGGTGCACTGCACGGTCACGCGGCAGCAGACTCGCCGCGATGGGTATGTGGAGACGTTCGTTCGCGAGTGGTCCGAGAATCCACATGTCCGTTCCATTTGGGTGAGTCTCTACACTCCGCAGGTCGGCGAAGAGTCTGAGGAGCGGCTGACAGCGGGCGATCGCAAGCGCGTCGTCGATGAGCTGCGCGTATTGAGAACGCGGTTCGGGAAGCTGCAGATGCCGAATGGGCTGCTCGACGCATATCTGGTTCCACCGGCGTCTCCGGAGGAATGCATCTTCGCGCAGACCACGGACTGCATCTCGGCAGATCTCACAACGCGCATCACGCCCTGTCAGTTCGGCGGCACGCCCGACTGTGCAAGCTGCGGCTGCATCGCTTCGGCCGGTCTCGCGGCGGTCGGCCGCCATCGGTTGCCAGGCGGCTTGCCAGTGGAAGCGATTTATTGGGGATCGCGGCGCGTGGGTAAGGTCGTGAGTCGGCTGCGCCGGCCGGCCACGGGCGGACGCGCGGTTGCCGAACCGGTCACCGACGCGCGAGCCTGAGGGAGCAGGCGGGTCTCAACACCCGCCTCTACGCTCCGCGGTTGCTTAGAGCCGCGTCACGCGCCTGCCGCTTCCGATTCACTTCAACGTCCAAAACGCGGCCTCGTAGCTCCACACGGTGAACGCAATGCGGCGACCGTCAGGCGACCACGACGGCTGCGTCTTGTCGGAGGGTCCGGTCGTGATCTGCACCGGTGTGCCGCCGTTGATGGGCACGCGAAAGATCTGATAGCGACCATCGGAGGCGGGCGCCGTGAATGCGACCATGCGGCCGTCGGGTGAGATACCCAACCCGGAAAAATCGTGTTCGCTCGCAAACCGGTGCACGAAGCGCGGACGCCCGCCGCCGATCGGGATTGAAACGATCGCGTGTCGCCCTGGGCCTTCCTTTGCGAGGGCCACCACAGCTCTGCCATTTGGCAGCCACTCGGCATGCGTGAGCTCACCTTCGAATCCCTCGGCCGTGACCTGCCGGAGCTCCGACGTGAGCTCGCCCGAGTCCTGGTTGACGCCAATCACGTAGATCACCGAGCGCCCTGTCCGTTTATCAGCGCCGTCGAGCAGGAGCGTCTGTCCGTCTCGCGACCACCGGGGCCAGCCGACCTCGGCGCCGCGACCCAAGAACGTGATGCGCCGGTCTGGCGTACTCCCGTCAGCCGGTCGCAGCCACACATCGTCGGACATCTCTCGATGCGAGTGCAACGCGATCCATTGGCCGTTGGGTGACCACGCCATCGCCTGATCTTCAGAGTCGGACTGCGCGACGATCGACTCCGGCCTGGCCGCAGGCCCGGCGTCGCCGACGGGGATCAGGCCGATCTCCTGTGCGATGTCCGGGTACTTTGCGTCGTCCAGAACGCGGCGCCAGGTGCCGAACGTCACCGCGATGAGCGGCCTGGTGGGATGCCACGACGGGGTCTCGGACTGAAACGTCGCAAGCTGACGAGTGGGGCCACCCGTCGCCGCCACGTCGGCGACAAAGGCGCGATAGCTTTGCAGCTTGAACAGCACGGTGCCATCGGCAGCCACCGTGGGCGCGTAGGTGTCCCGCTTGAAGCTGGTGAGACGTCGCGATCGCTTGGTCGACCGCTCGATGGACCAGAGGTCCACCATTCCTTGATCGCCAGGCGAGGCGAAGTAGACCCGTGCGCCGTCGGGCGAAAACGCGATCGGACCCACCGCATCGACGACGGGCTCGGACTGTAGACCGGGTTCACCGCACGGCGCCGAAATCGCTGGGCGTCCACCGGTGGTCGAGATGCAGGCCACCTCGCCTGATGGCATGAAGGCTGGCGCCGACGACCGTCCCTCGAGACGCCGCCGATCCGCGCGCGAGCCATCGACTGAGATTCGCCACAGCTCCGGGCCTTCCTTGGTTGTCGCGAGGCCGGCGACCCAATTTCCATCCGCGCTCAGCGCGAGCTGTCGCAAGTCGTTGGGACGAACCGTCCCTCCATCGGCTGTGGAGATCTCTGTCAGGCTCGCCCACAACGGCGAGCGCCCGACGATCGCGCCGCCAGTTGGTGGCGACAAACCTTCAGGTTTGTCGACGTCGTACTTCCACCATCGATCGCCAGCTCCGGTGTCCTCGGCAATCAGTTGCGCGTTGCCCGCCCAGACCAGATGACGAATCTGGCCTTCACCGCCGGCGAGCGTGACGGGCGTTCCTCCTGCCAATGGCACGACTCGAATCTCACGGCCCTCCGAGTACGCCAGACGGGAACCATCAGGGGAGATCGCACCGACCGGATCTCGGTAGCCCACGACGCCAAGCTGGTGCGCGGTTGTCACGTAAGTCAGCCGTGGGGGCTCCGGGACTTCGATGGGTGGTGCTGGCCGAGCCCAAACGAGGCCGATCAAGGCCGCAACAAGCACCACCAAGACGAACACTCGCATCGGGACATTTTAGTTGGGCCGGGTGGGCCGAGTAGGCCGGGTGGGCCGGGTGGGCGGGTGGGCCGCGTGGGCGGGAAGGCCGCGTGGGCGAGTAGGGCCGGTGCAGCGAGACCGACTACGCGGCCGACGGGAGGCTACGGCGAGGTCTCGCCGTACTCGCCAGCGAATCTGAGCGAGCGAAAGCGGATCGGACAAGCGGGATGTCCTTGTCAGGCGCGCCGGAGGTCGCTACTGTTCGCAGAGACGCGTCTCGTTCCCGCAGGACTTCTCTATGCCAACCAGAATCCTTGCCCGCAGCACGGCCGTCGCTCTCCTCGCAGTCGCCCTGCCTGGTGAACCCTCGAGCTCAATATCGGCTCAGACGCGGACAGCCCCGGCGCCGCGCGCGTCGTTCGGCGAGCCGGGCATTTCTCCAGATGGGTCCACTGTGGCCTTTGTCAGCGGCGGCGATATTTGGGAAGTCGCAGCGGCTGGTGGCGATGCGCGGCTGCTCGTGTCGCATCCCGCGACCGAATCGCGGCCGCTCTTTTCCCCAGATGGGTCTCGCATCGCGTTCACGTCAACACGCAGCGGCAACGGCGACGTCTACTCCCTGACGTTCTCGAACGGCGAGGTGACTCGATTGACGTTCGACGATGCCAACGAGCTGGTCACGGGTTGGTCGCCCGACAGCCGTGCGGTCTATTTCTCGTCGACCAGTCACGATCTCACTGGCATGCAGGATGTGTATCGGGTCGGCGTCGAGGGCGGCACACCGATGCCGGTTGTCGCCGATCGCTATACGACCGAGTACTTCGCCGCCGCCTCGCCGGCTGGAGACACTCTGGCCATCACCGCTCGGGGGAACGCCGGATCGCAATGGTGGCGCAAGGGACACAGTCACCTGGACGAGAGCCAAATCTGGCTCGTGCGCTTGGGGACTCCTCCGCGCTATGAACCGGTCACGACCGGCGGCGCCAAGGACGCGTGGCCGATGTGGGCCGCGGATGGCAAGGCGATCTACTTCATGTCCGATCGCAGCGGCGCGCAGAACATCTGGACGCAACCGCTTGGCGGCGCCGCCAGAGCCGTCACCACGTTTGCCGACGGACGGGTGCTGTGGCCCTCGATCACGCGCGATGGAAAAACGATCGCATTCGAGCGCAACTTCGGCATCTGGAGCGTGGACTCGGCCACGGCGCGCGCGCGTGAGATTCCGATTGCGCTCCGCGGAGCGTCGGCCGGAATCGGCGTGGAGCGTCGCACCTTCACTGACCAGATCCAGGAAATGGCGCTCTCGCCCGACGGCAAGAAGCTCGCGCTCATCGTCCGCGGCGAGCTGTTCTCCGCGTCGGCCAAGGACGGCGGCGATGCGGTCCGGCTCACCCACACAGTGGCCGAGGAATTTGGCGTGGTCTGGTCACCCGACAGCCGCCGCCTCGTGTACTCCTCCGAGCGCAACGGCGCCGACCACTTGTTTCTTTACGACTTCGGGACGTCGAGCGAAACGCAGTTGACCTCTGGGACACTGCGTGATCATTCGCCGCGGGTTTCGCCGGATGGGAAGCTGATCGCCTTCGAGCGCGGCGGCCGCGAGCTGAGGATTGTGGATCCAGGGACCAGACAGGACCGGCTCGTCGCCAACGGCATCTTCATGACGCCGCGGTCCAACGAGCCGCGCGAGATCGACTGGTCTCCGGACTCCAAGTTCCTCGCCGTCATCGGGTTTGGCGCGAAGACGTTTCAGAACGTGACCGTGGTGCCGGCTGACGGCGGCGACGCCCGTCCGGTGAGCTTTCTGGCCAATGCCAACGGCACCGCGGTGTCGTGGAGCCCGGATGGAACGTATCTGACGTTCGTCACCTCGCAGCGGACGGAAGCGGGGCGCGTGGTTCGCGTTGATTTGCTGCCGCGCACGCCGAGATTCCGTGAGGAACAGTTCCGCGATCTGTTCCGCGACGAACGTCCGCGAACGCCGGCCGAACCGGCGGCAGCGGCCGCGTCCGCCTCGCCCGCGTCGACGGGCGCGCGGACGAGCCCGGCGGCGGTGAAGATCGAGTTCGACGGCATTCGCAGCCGCGCCAGCGTGCTCCCCGTTGGCGTGGACGTGCAGAGCCAGACCTTGAGCCCCGACGGCAAGTCCATGCTGCTGGTCGCCTCGGCCGAGGGCCAGGAGAACCTGTACGTCTACTCCATGGACGAGCTGTCGCAGGAGCCGGCCATCGCGCGCCAGCTGACCTCGACCGCGGGCGCGAAACGCAGCCCGCAGTTCTCGCCCGACAGCAAGGACGTCTTTTACCTCGATCGCGGGCGGATCTTCACCGTGTCGCTGGAGCGACGTGAGCCGCGGGCGATTGCGGTGACCGCGGCGCTCGACGTCGACTTCGCGCAGGAGAAGCTCGCGGTGTTCCACGAAGCGTGGAGCCTGCTGCGCGACGGGTTCTTCGACGAGCGGATGAACGGAGTCGACTGGGCCGCCGTCGGCGGCCGGTACGAGCCGCAGATCGCCGGCGCCCGGACGTCCGACGAGATGCGGCGCATCATCTCGCTGATGCTCGGCGAGCTGAACGCGTCGCACATGGGCATCAGCGCGCCGCCACAGGGAACGCAAACCACGGTCGGCCGCCTGGCCATCGACCTGGACCGCGCGGAGTACGAACGGAGCGGTCAGCTCCGCATTGCCACCGTCGTGCCGCTTGGACCCGCGTCGGTCGCCGGCATCCCGGCAAGTGACTATCTGCGCGCAGTTGGCGGACGCACCATCGGTCCACGGGTCAACCTCGACGAGCTGCTCGATCACACAATCGGCCGGCAGGTGACGCTGACGCTCGCGGCATCGCCGACCGGCCCGACACGAGAGGTCGGGGTCAAACCCGTGAATCAAGCGACCGAGAAGGCGCTTCGTTATCGTCAGTGGGTGCAGGAGCGGCGGGCCTATGTCGCCAAGGTGAGCGGTGGACGGCTCGGTTACGTGCACATGCTCGATATGTCCGATACGGCGCTCAACCAGTTGTTCCTCGATCTGGACGCCGACAATCACTCACGTGAAGGCGTGGTGGTCGACGTGCGCAACAACAACGGCGGATTCGTCAACGTGTACGCCATCGACGTCTTCTCGCGCCGCGGCTACTTTCAGATGGCCAGGCGCGGCCTTCCGCTCCCACCCGTCTCGTCGCGCACTTCGCTCGGCCAGCGTGCTCTGGAGCTGCCGACGATTCTGGTGACGAATCAGCACTCGCTGTCCGACGCCGAGGACTTCACCGAGGGGTATCGAACGCTGAAACTGGGCAAGGTCGTGGGCGAACCGACGGCGGGATGGATCATCTACACCGGCAGCGCGACGCTGGTCGATGGCTCGGTGCTGCGCATGCCGTCCACCAAGATCTTCGCCAACGACGGCTCGCCGATGGAGATGCATCCGCGGCCGGTGGACATCGCGGTCACTCGGCCGGTTGGGGAAAGCTATTCCGACAAGGACGTACAGCTCGATACGGCGGTCGCGGAGTTGCTGAAGCAGCTGGGACCACCCGCGACCCGGCCGACGACGCCACGGCGATAGTGCGTTACGGGCGCCCGCTCAGGCATTCCTAACCGCCTCCGCGCGAAGGCAGAAGGGGACGTGTCGCCGTCGCGTTCTCCGATCTGTACTCGAACAGATTGCAGAGCGGCGACTCCACCGGCGGTCGTGCTGTGCGACGCCACGATGTGTGAAATTGCTCGAGAACTGCCGGCGCCGGAGGTTCATGCGCGTACGCACAGAGAAAGGCGTTCTGATAGTTCGGCAGATCGCGAATCGCCCCAGGGTTTCGCGTCCATTGGCCTTCAAGCGGTACCGCGAGCACGTAAGGATTGAGCCCCTGCCAGACGTACGAGCCCCAGTACCTCCCAAAGACGACGACCCTTGACTCGTTGTCGGCGAGTGTTTGAGCCGTCCGGTGCATTTGGCGAAAGGTCTCGCCATTCGCGCGCGGCATCGTTGCCGCGCACACGCCGCCGACCACTGCCATCACCGCCATCGCCCGCGTTCGCATCTGCGGCGTGAGCAACGCGGCGAGGAGGCCGCCGACGTAGACCACGCCGATGCTGGCGGCGATGATCATGAACGCGACAGTCGGCACGAGGTAACGCAGCGGATAGTCGTTCAACCGGCTCCAACTGGCTAACGCGGCGCCCGTGAAATTCCCCAGGGCTGCCGCCAGACACGCCAGGATCATCGGGCCGGCGACATCGATGGGCTCGCGCGTGGACCGCTGCGTCCACCAGATCCAACAGACAGGGGCGATCAACAGGAATCCCGGTAACACCAGGTTCCATTCATATGAGGACAGACGGCGGCGCAGTCGCTGAAACAACTGCTGAGCCGACTGGGGCAGGCGCTGGACATCGATCGACGTGTCGGTGATCGGGCGAAACGTCTGGCCGAGCATTTCATTCGCGTAGGTTTGCTGGAGGTTGTACACGTAGGTGAGCCGAACCAGTCGCTCGATACCGAAGCCGCTCAGAATCAGCAATGCGGTCAACAGTGTGCCGGGAACAAGCGGTCGTCCGCCTGCACGCAAGCTCAGTGGCACCCATGCCATGAGGAGCATTGGGAGAGACATCGGCGTCAGCCAACACGCCAGGAACGAGATTGCGGCGGGAGCGACGCGCCGGCTGAGTGATGGCTTTTCTCGACAGCAATCGGCGATGGCCGCAATGGCGACCGAGGCCAGGCCCACTCCGGCAGCGTACGGATGCGCGGTAGACAGCACCCAGTTCTCAATCGATTCGAATCGACACAGCAGCAGGCTGGAGATGAAGGCGGCAGCACATGGCGCGAGTGGAAGGGTGGGACGATCGCGAAACGCGGCGGCGCAGAGCGCGACCACCCCGAGGCTCAGGATCAGCGCGTTCAGTACGAACGCGGCGGTCGGTGTCCAGTGTACCTGAAAGACCTGCTGAACGACCCAGCCGAGTGCGGAGGTGAACCCGCCAAACCGATCCTGGCCGTGGTAGTAGAACTCGTACCAGCTCAGCCGTGGCTGGTTGGCCATGATGACCGGAATGGCCGCGTCAGAAGAGAACTCGCCGGAAAGCTCCCCGGTCGGGGCAAATCGCCAGAAGAACGTCAGGAAGCAGGCCAGCCAGGTGATGAGAAATGCGAGGCGTGTGTTCAACGGTCTGCGCTCGAAGGATTTTAGCGTGCGGGCTCAGTGAAAATCGTGTGACTCGATGGCGGCGTCCGATGACAGGCCGGGCAGCTTCATGACCCGCTCGGCCTTGATCGAGGTGACGTCGTCCTGATTTTGCAGCACCCCCTCGACCAGGAGAAAAGACGACTCGACAATCGTCAAGCGCTGAGCGGCGTAGAGATCGGGTCGGACGATGATGTTGGCGATGCCGGTTTCGTCCTCGAGCGTGAGGAAGACAAAGCCTTTCGCAGTGCCTGGACGCTGACGCGTGATGACCATGCCGGCCGTTCGCACCCGCCGCCCGGCGCGAGCGCGCGGCAGATCGATTGCACGCACGACCCCACGCATCGACAGCTCATGACGACGAAACGTCATCGGATGCGGTCCGATGGTCAGTCCCGTTCCCGCATAATCGGCCACGAGCCGCTCAGGCATGGTCATCTCGGCTAGAGGCGATCGCACTTCGCTTTCTTGATTCTGGCTTCTGTCTTCTTGATTCTCTTCAAACAGCTCACCCGGCGGCCGTACCACCTGCTCGACCTGCCATAGCGCCGAGCGACGATCGTGACCGAATGAATTGAGCGCGCCGATCTCGGCCAGGGCGGTGACCTCGTCGCGACGAAGTCCAGTGCAACGCACCAGTTCGTCGATGGAACGGAAGCGAGGAGGTGATGCGATGCCCGGTGTCGCCATCCATTGATGCGAACACACATTGCAGAAACACCTTCGCTGTTCGTCCCTCGACTTTGCTCGGGACGACCCTGAGCCTGTCGAAGGGTCGCCATTCGCTGTTCGCGGTTCGCTGGCGACCTCGAGCATCGAGCCATCGTCGCACCCGCACTTCGGGCAACGTTCAGCAGTGACGCTTTCTTTCTTCGTTCTTCTTTCTTCTTTCTTCGCAATGGCCTTTCCGGCGTCCGCTCGAAGGCCGCGGACGTAGCGCAGGCCGAGGCGAACCGTTCCACCCGGCTCAACCGTGCAGTCCCAGTCCGACACTTGCACGTCGACAGGAGCAAAGATGACACCCCGGCGCTGCGCATCTTTCACGAGCGTGGCCGGGTGATAAAAACCCATCGGCTGGTTGTTCAGCAGCGCCGTATAAAACGCCGCCGGGTAATGCGTCTTGAAGTACGCGCTCGCATAGGCCAGCAGCGCAAAGCTGGCGGCGTGAGACTCGGGAAACCCATAGAGCGCAAACGAGGTGATCGACAGCACGATGCGGTCGGCCTCTTCTCCGGTGATCCCGTTCTTGGCCATCCCCTCGCGCAACTGCGCTTCGATCTGCTTCATCCGTTTTTCGGATCGCTTGAAGCCCATGGCGCGCCGCAGCTCTTCAGCCTGCCCGCCGGTGAAGTTGGCCACCACCATCGCCATCCGCAGCAGTTGTTCTTGAAACAGCGGCACGCCCAGCGTCCGCTCGAGGATGGGCTCGAGCGAAGGATGCGCATAGGTCACCTGCTCAGCGCCCGACCGGCGATTGAGGTAGGGATGCACCATCTGACCGACGATGGGGCCGGGGCGGATGATGGCGACTTCGACCACGAGATCGTAGAACTTCTCGGGCTTGAGCCGCGGCAGCGTCGCCATCTGCGCCCGTGATTCCACTTGAAAGACGCCGACGGTGTCGGCTTCGCGAAGCATCTTGTAGACATCGGGGTCGTCGGCGGGCAAATGCGCGAGATCGACGGTTGTCGCGCCGCTTTTTCTGGCTTCTTGCTTCTGGCTTCTTGCTTCCGGCTCGTGGTTCACCAGGCGGATGGTGTCTTGGAGGACGGCCATCATGCCGAGGCCGAGCAGATCCACCTTGACGATGCCCATGTCGGCGCAGTCTTCCTTGTCCCACTGCACCACCACGCGGCCAGGCATGCTGGCGTTTTCGAGCGGCACGACCGAGGACAATTCGCCCTGGCAGATGACCATGCCGCCCGAGTGCTGGCCCAGATGCCGCGGCAGATCCTGCATCTGCCGCCACAGCCACGCGAATTGCCGCACCCGCTCATCGTCTTTGGCCATGCCGACTTCAGCGAGCCGGTTGGCCAGCGTGTCGTCGGGATCGATGTACTCGAACTGATGCATCACCTTGGCCAGACGATCGACCTGCCCTTCGTCCAGATCGAGCGCCTTCCCCACTTCGCGCGCGGCGCTGCGGCCGCGATAGGTGATGACGTTGGCGGTCATGGCCGCCCCATGCTGGCCGTACTTCTGATACACGTGCTGAATGATGCGCTCTCGACGATCCCCGCTCGGGAGGTCGAGATCGATGTCGGGCCACTCGCCGCGCTCTTCGGAGAGGAATCGCTCGAAGAGCAGCTCCATCTTCACCGGGTCCACCGCAGTGATGCCCAGGCTGTAACAGACGGCGCTATTGGCGGCGGATCCACGGCCCTGCACGAGGATGTCTTCCTGCCGGCAGGTATTGACGATGTCCCACACGATGAGGAAGTAGCCGGCCAGATCGAGCTTCTCGATGAGATCCAGCTCGCGGGCAATCTGCGCCCGCGCCCGATCGTGATAGGGGCGATACCGATCGCGCGCGCCCACCTCGGTGATCTTCCGGAGAAACGAGATCGGTGTTTCGCCTGGCGGCACCGGATAGCGAGGGAACCGATATCCCAGATCCCGCATGCTGAACTGGAGACGATCGGCGAGCTCGCGAGTGGCATGCACAGCGCCGGGGCGATCGGCAAACAGCCGCGCCATCTGCACCGGCGGCTTCAGATAGCGCTCGGCATTGGCCGCCAGTCGCCGCCCCGCGCGATGGAGCGGCACGTGCTCGCGAATCGACGTGAGCACGTCGAAGAGCGGCCGCTCTTCGGCGGTTGCATACTTCACGCCTCCTGTGGCGACCAGCGGCACGTGGAACGCCTCGGCCAGGCACGCCAGCATGTCGTTGTCGTCTTCTTGATCCCGCTGCAAATGACGTTGGAGCTCAACGTAGAGATTGGCGCGGCCAAAGATGCCCACCAGTCGATCCAGCAGTCCGCCGACGCCGTGACGATCGACGCGAAGCAGCGGCCGGCCCACAAGCGCGATGAGCCCCGCTGTGTGCCCGTCGAGATCCTCGAGCGTGAGCGCGCCCTCGTCTTTTGGCGAGCGGAGTTTCATCTTGGACAGCAGGCGACACAGGTTCTGCCAGCCTTCTGGACACGACACGAGCACTGGCAGCGTCCACGTTGTTTTGGGCCTGCTGCTCGCCTTGACCACGGCGGAAAACTCAGCAGTCTGCCGTCCGGTTTCTACCGTGAACTCTGCGCCAACGATTGGCTTGATGCCGGCTGCGGTGGCGGCTTTATGAAACCGCGGCGCGCCAGAGACACCGTCGCGATCCAGGAGCGCGACGGCGGGATAGCCCAACGAGACGGCGCGATCGACCAGCGTTTCTGGCAACGACGCCGCACGCAGGAACGAGAACGCTGAGGAGGAGTGGAGTTCGATATACACGCGAAACGTACGGGCCACAGAGACACCGAGACACAGAGAAGATCATTTTTGGAAAGAGCTTCGCGTGCTTCGGGCTTCGCGGTCGAAATTATGGTTTTTGAAAATGTTCTCTGTGCCTCTGTGTCTCTGTGGCTACGTACGTTTCGTTAATCGATATTTGTGGCCCGTACGTTTTCTCTGTGGTCTGTGCGTTCTCTAATCGATGATGCCCTCCAGAAACCACTGCCCTGCCGAGCGCTCGACAGAGAGGCGATAGATGGTGCCGTCGTGCATCGCCACGTCCCACTCGTCGCGATCCCAGGGTTGGGGCGGGTGGGG
>JBOGIV010000400.1:0-7005 GCA_050747925.1 Vicinamibacterales bacterium | reverse complement strand
CCACCTTCTTCGATCGACTCAGACCGGAACGTTCGGAGCACCGTCAATTTCATAACCAAGGGCTCTGTCCTTGAAATCCCAGCACCTCGGCGCATGCGTCGTCCGTGGTCCGCGGGATTTCAAGGGCAGAGCCCTTGGTTATAGCTAGACACGTTCTAGCTTCGTGCTTCTTTCTTCGTTCTTCTTTCTTCTGTCTTCATCAAGATCCGTACACCGTCTCCGCGTCCAACACTTCCATCACCCGGTTGTAGATGTCGTCGGCCTCTGCGGCGCTGTTGGCGATCACCGTCACGCCCAGCTTGCCGAACTCCGAGAGCGCCCCAATCAAATGAAAGAGCGCGCCCGACTCGGTGCGATGGCTGTAGTGCAGCTCATGGTCCGTGACGACGTCGATGAGATCCTCGGGAAGCAGCGTCCGATACCGCTCCGATCGAAGGTTGTCGGTCGCGCGATAGAACTTGGCTCGGCCCCCAAGCGAGATGAACTGCCCCGTTCGATGGTCCAGCTCGCCGCCGGTGAGGAACCGAAGAGCGAGAAACGGATGCGTGGTGCCGAGCATCCTGAGGTTGATTTCGAGCGCGGTCAGCTTCCATGGCTCGCTGAAGTGATCGCGATAGGCGAGGAAGTCAACGCCGTACCGCGAGACCACGCCCTTTTCGGCGAGGACGCGGCCCACACGTTCACCCATTTCGGTAATCGGAAGTCGATAGTCCGAGTCCGCCGGAAACCGGCATCCGAGGTACACCTGCCCGGTTGGTCCACCAAGAATCTGGTCGTGCGTCGAGATGGACAGGACTTCCCCGCGAGGGCTCGTTCGGAACTGCGCCGACGGCGAAACCTTCTCCGGCGCCTCGATGAATTCCTCGACGATGCCGCCCATGCGACGGAATTTCGCAAAGTACGAGTCCACGGTCTCGGTCTCGACCGCCATTTCGAGCTTGGCGAGCGCGGGCTCGAGATCCGCGTCGGGTTCAGCTGGAAGACGGACCACGGCATTGCCTTCGCCCGAGAAGCTGTCGTTGAGCTTGATCACGGCCTTCCGCGCGCCTGGACGCTTCTGTCGCAGCTCGTGTACGGCGCGCTCGACGTCGTGTGCGTCGCGCAAATCCTCGGAGCCCTCTGGCAAGTCCACACCAGCTTCGCGAAAAACGCGACGGCTGCCCGACTTGGTCCCGTGGTACGCGAGCTTCGGGTCGAGGCCATTCAGGGGGATTCCCAGGAGCACCGCCAGCTTTCGCTCGAGCGGCGTCGAATTGAACACGGTGAGATACGCCTGCTGGCGATCGGGGATCGCGGCGCGGATACGCTCGATCAGTCGCGGGCGCTCGATGATCTTTTGCGTCAACGGCCGAGACGACGCATCGTAGCAGCAGAGCATCGTCATTCTCGCCAATGCGTGTGAGGCGGGTACACCGGCTAGCAGGTGCAAGTAGTACTCGAGGATCATCGGGTGCACGGGCTGCGATGTGACGTAGACGACGTGCGCCCGTGGATTCCGCAGCCGCATGAGGAAGAAGAGCAGCCGCTCTTCGTAAAAGGCGACGCCGGCGAGCTTGTGCAGCTCGTCCCGATCGAGCGTGAGCGAGGGCACGATCACCGACGTCCCATGAGTGGCGTCGGTGCCCAGCAGCGTCTTCCAGACGTCCGCGAGTCGAGGCTTCAGCTTCTCGAACTCTTCGAGCTCTTGTTCGAGCGTGAGGTCGCACGCAAACGGCGGCTGTGGAATCACGAGGTCTTTCGTCCGGGCCGGCGAACGACCTGGCCCGGCTTCGCGCCCGTGTGCTCGCCGCTCTTCAGCACCTGCATTCCATTCACCCAGACATGGGTCATGCCGGTCGAGTATTGATGCGGCTTCTCGTAGGTCGCGTGATCTTGAATCGTATTCGGATCGAAGGCCACCACGTCGGCGAAGTAGCCCGGTTTCAGCATGCCGCGATCAGTGATGCGCAGGTTGGAGGCGGGGAATGACGTCAGCCGCCGAATCGCGTCGGCCAAGGTTGTCGCCTTCTGGTCGCGAACATAGCGTCCCAGAAGGCGCGCAAAGTTGCCGTAGGCGCGCGGATGCGTGCTCTGCTTGACGAAGACACCCTCGGTCGCCAGCGAGCCAGCATCGGATCCGAAGCTGACCCAGGGCAACCCGACTTGTCGTTTCGTGTTGCCCTCGGACATCAATGAATAGACGACCTGCACCCGGCTGCCGTCTTCGATCACCAGATCCATGGCGGTTTCCTGCGGGGACTTCTTTCGCATCTGTGCCACTTCGTCGAGGGTCTTCCCGGTAAGAACACGGAGCGCCTCGTTCTTGAATCCGACGAGCAGCACGCCCTTGGGGCCGGCGGCAAGAAGCAGGTTCTCCCACGCGTTGGTCGGGGTCAGCATCTCGCGCGCGACCTTCGCGCGAATCGCCGGATTCTTCAGGCGTGAGGCCCACGCCTTGTAGCCACCCTCCTGCACCCAGGGCGGCATCGCCGCGTCCAGCCCCGTCGATCCCGCCGTGTAGGTGTACATGTCAGCCGTGATCTCGAGGCCTTCCTTCCTTGCCCTTTCGACCTTGGCGATCACCTGGTCGAGCTTGCCCCAGTTCGATTCACCCGCGGCCTTTAAGTGATAGATCTCCGCGCGGATTTTGGCTTCGCGCGCGATCGTCATCAGCTCATCGATCGCCTCGATCAAACGATTCCCTTCGCTGCGCATGTGCGAGATGTACATGCCGCCGTATTCCGACGCGACTTTCGAGAGCGCGATCAGCTCGTCGGTCTTGGCGTAGAACCCCGGCGCATAGATGAGCGCCGACGACACGCCCATGGCCCCCTCTTCCATGGCCGTGCGCACGAGCGCACGCATGCGCTCGAGCTCCTCGGCAGTCGGGGCGCGGTCGGCATAGCCAATCTCGTGAACACGAACAGTGGCGGCGCCGACGAATGACGCGATGTTGGTGGCGATGCCGCGCGCGACCAACCAGTCCAGGTACTGCCCAAGCGTCGTCCACCCGATGTCGAACTTGATGTCCCCCTGTCGCTCGAGGGCATCCTTCTTCATCTGGTCGCTCATCGGCCCCATCGAGCCTTCGCCAAACACTTCGAGCGTGACGCCTTGTTTCAACTCGCCCATCGATCGGCCGTCGGCGATGAGCGAGGTCTCGGAATGACTGAGCATGTTGATGAAGCCGGGAGCCACGACCAGGCCACGGGCGTCGACCTCGACGGGCGCGGTCGCACCCTCGAGATCGCCGACAGCCGCAATCTTCTGGCCCTGGATGGCCACATCGCCGGTCACACCCGCCGATCCGCTGCCATCGAACACGGTGCCGTGGCGAATGATGACGTCGTACCGCGGCCCGGACGAACACGCGCTGAGCGCCATCAGCGCCATGCAGGCGATGCCGCGATGAAGTCGCATGATTCCTCTCACTGTCCACATTCTGTCGTCTCTCTTCGTTTTTCCGTCTTCGCCAGGCGTTCGATCATCTGTTGGCCGAACGCCGCACCCTTACCTTCGTCTTCGTGCTTGAAGTAGACGAACACGTCGGTGCAGCGCTTCGACAGCTCTCGCACGGTATCGCTCCAGCGATCAATGTCGGCGTCGCCATATCCTTCGTCGCGCAACCGAAAGTACGCATGGTTGGCGGTCGTCAGCACCGGTGTCTCACGGGTCTCGCTGTCGGCGACACAGAGCGCAACACCTCGCGCCGTGAGAGCAGCATACACATCGTCTGACAGCCACGAATCGTGGCGGAACTCGAACGCGGCAGTCGTCTTCGGGGGAAGAAGCGTCAGAAATTCGTTCAGAACGCCAAGATCCTTCTTGAAGTTTGGCGGCAGTTGAAAGAGCAGCGCTCCCAGGCGCGGTCCGAGCTCGGCGGCGGCCGTGATGAAGCCGCGCACGGGCTCAGCAACGTCCGCAGCACGCAGCCGGCGGTCGTGAGTAATGCGTCGTGGCGCCTTCAGTGTGAAGCGAAAGTTCTCCGGCACCTGCGCAGCCCACCTTGCAACCAGCGTCGGCGTCGGCATGCGATAGAAGGTGTAGTTGATCTCGACCGTCTGAAATCGGCTCGCGTAGTACGGCAGCATCTTCGCCGTCGGCAGATCGGACGGATAGAAGCTGCCCTTCCACTCGGGATAGTTGTAGCCGCTGGTGCCGACGAGAATCATGTGCCGCAGATGACGCAGATTATCAAAATCCAACAGGAGTTCAGGAGAAACACGTCCGCCTCCGCGCCAAGCGCTACGGCGAGACCTTTCCGTCGAATCTGCGTAATCTGGGTAATCTGTGGCTACATTAAACGGGTGACTCTCCGTGCTTCGCTCGTCGCGACGATCGCGACGGTCAGCGGTGTTGGTCGCCAGCGCGCGCCAGAGCAACGGACCTATCAGGTCCATGGCCAGGTGCTCGTGGTGCCGAAGGACTCACGCAAGATTCTCGTCAAGCATGACGACATCCCAGGCTTCATGCCGGCGATGCCGATGCCCGACGCGAATCACTGGACCGCCGCCCAGATTGTGGCGGACATTCGGCGGGCATTGGCTTCATGACGCTCACGCCGCGTGAGCGCCGGCTGATCGCCCGCCTCTCAACCCCTGCGCGAGTGCAGCACTGGCTCAACCAGCTGCCCTACAACACAGAAGACGGCGGCGAGACGCTTCGCAGCTTCCGGCCGGTTGCGCGCCTCGAGACCGCACATTGCCTCGAGGCGGCGCTGTTCGCAGCGATCGTGATGGAGCAGCACGGCTATCCCCCACTGGTGATGAGTCTCGAATCACAGGACAACCTCGACCACGTCATCTTCATCTATCAGCATCATGGTCGATGGGGATCGGTGGCGCGCTCGCGAGATCCTGGACTGCACGGCCGCAAAGCCGTCTTCGCTTCACCTCGAGCCCTCGCCCGCAGCTACATCGAGCCCTACGTCGACTACACAGGTCGGGTCCGCGCGTTTGGCGTCGCCAATCTCGCCGATGCCATGGGGGCCTACGACTGGCGGTGGGCGCAAACCAACGTCTGGAAAGTCGAACACGTGCTGATCGACTGGCCGCATCGGCGGCTGAAGAGCTCAACCGATCGATATCGCCGGCTCAAGCGCTGGTATCGCGAGTACCGCGCGGCACACAACGACCGCAAACCAGTCGACTATCGAGGCAAGGAAAAATGGACGCCGATTCCTGACGCGTTTGAGCAGCCCGGTGGCTTAATCCAGATCGAATCCGCGTAAAGGCTTCGACACCGGCTCCTTCTTCGCTTCTTTGAGCGCTTCCTCAAACCGCTTGGAGAGCGCGTCGCTCTTGTTCTTCTCGTTCTGTACCGACTGCTCGAAGAGCGCGTTGCGACGCGCCGCTTGTTCGGCCAGGATGCTCTGCGCCTTGTCCAGCTCGGGACGATTCGGATTGACCGGGTCCTCGTGTCGGACGATGCGACCGAGGTTGAGGTCGAAGACGAGCATCGCGCCGCAGCACGGACAGGGGACCTCACGCTCACTGGCCAGCTTGGACATGTCGGGGTCAGAGTAGCAAGGCGGAAGGCAGAAGGCAAAAGGCAGAACGACTAGACTGACCCGAGATGCCCGAACACGACAGCCACCGGACGCGGACCCTGCGCGTCGCGACCTATAACATCCATCGGGGGCGAGGCCTTGATGGGCGGACGCATATCGGACGCATTGCCGCGGTGCTCGCCTCCATAGATGCCGACATCGTGGCGCTGCAAGAGGTCGTCGGTGCAAGCCCGTTGCGTCCCGGTCAAGCCGCTGAGCTGGGCGCGGCGTTGGCCATGGGGTGGGTCATGTCGGCGGTGCGGCACCTGCGCACGGCGATCTTTGGCAATGTCGTCTTGAGCCGCTTCCCAATCCGCCAGCACGTCCAGTACGACCTCACGTGGAAGACCTGCGAGGCGCGGGCCTGCCAGCGCGCGGACATCGCCATCGACGATCACACGTTGCATGTCTACAACGTCCATTTGGGCACGTCGTTGTTGGAACGGCGTCATCAGGCCACCCGACTCGCCAATCTCGTTCACGACCGGCGAGTGGCTGGACCCAAAGTCGTGCTCGGTGACTTCAACGAATGGGCGAGGGGACTGGCCACCGACGTGCTCGGCCAGCGCCTGCAGAGTGTCGATCTCCGCACCCACCTTCGACGGCGGCGAACCTATCCAGGGTTCTTTCCGATCCTGCACCTCGATCACATCTACTTCGAGGGTCAGGTGGAGGTGCTGCGCGTCACGCTGCCGAAAGATCGCATGGCCAAGATAGCCTCGGACCATCTTCCGCTCGTCGCCGATCTTCGGATCGGTTTCGACTCCAGTTGACCCCTTCGACGGGCGCTTCAGCAGGCCGGTCGGACTCTTCAGCCCTCTTCTTCGAACTCTTCCTCTCCGGGCGGGCCAAGTCGGGTCGAGGGTCGAAGGGACTCGCGGCAGTCGAAGAGCGGCAAACCCGAGACGTGACGCGGATTGGTGCAGCCGGCCGCTTTACTGTCGAGCATGACGAGCACCGGGCTGCCGGGGGATCCTTCACGGAACGACAGACGGCATCCGCAAGCAAGACGCGCTTGTCTAAATCCCTTCATGTGAGTGAGCGGATCATACTACATGAGCGCGACGACTTCTTTTTCGAAGACTGCTTTCGGCGCGATGCCCATGTGCCTGCGGCAGACTCTACCGTCTTTACTGATGATGAATGACGCAGGGATACCCCAGATAGGCCCGTATGCGTCCTGCATCTTTTCGTCGCTGTCGAGCAGGAGAATCGGATAGTTCATTTTGTACTCGGTGGCGAACTTGCGCGCCTTGTCGGCAGGATCGTCAACCGAGAGACCGACGATGGTCAGCTTGTCTTTGTACTTCGCTTGCAGCTCGACAAAGCCCGGGATCTCAGCTTTGCACGGGCCGCACCACGTCGCCCAGAAATTGAGCAGCACGACTTTGCCTTTGTACGACGACAGCGCGACGTCTTTGCCGTCCAGATCCTTGAACGTGAAGTCCAGGTTGGCGGGCTTCGCATCAGCCATGCAC
>JBOGIV010000399.1:0-4855 GCA_050747925.1 Vicinamibacterales bacterium | reverse complement strand
CATCGGCACCGTCGAACCGATCGCGAAACACGTAGGGATTCTCGAACACGGCGCCAACGTTGTTGATCATGTTCAACACGTTCGGGGCGGTCGTTCCGGCCAGCAGCAGTGTGCCTCCAGAGGTGGCGTTGACCAGGCGATGGCAGGCGTTCATCGGGATCGAGAACATCGATCCCTTCTGCCACTCGAAGACATGCTTCTTCGTGTCGCCGTCCTGCCACACTTCGGTCGTGCCGCGACCTTCGACGACGAGGAAAATCTCTTCGTACATGTGCTTTTCGACGTTGAGCGCACCGCGCGGTGGGATTTCGACCACGTAGCAGCCCCACTTGGTCTCGGTGCCGTACAGTTGAATATAGTGGCCGCGACCGCCCATCCGTTTCCACGGCACGAGCGGCAGGTTCTGGACCTTGTCGATACCAATGTCGCGAAAGACCGGGATGCCTTCGGACTCCATGAAAGAGTCGTAGGGTGTCGGCTGCTTTCGAAACGTGCCATAGCCCGCCATCTTGTGGCCGGCCGGCTCGTGCCAATGCGTGACGTCCAAATCGTGAGGCATGTCTCTGTCGAAGAATTATATGCGCGGCGACGACACCAACGTCGAGGCCGGCGCCAGTGGTTCATTGAGTAGAATGACGGCTCTGCCTCTCGTGTCGATCGCTGCCTCGCCATGTCCACGGCTCATTCGCTGATTCGGCTGTGCGCAGCCGCCGACGTCCGAGAGGGCCAGGGTCTTCAAGTCGTGCTTCACGAACTCGCCGTCGCGGTCTTCAAGATTGGCGATCGCTTCTATGTGATCGACGATGCGTGCACGCATGGGCCCGGGCTGCTCAGCGAGGGCGTGGTGGAAGGCGACATCATCGAATGCAACTTCCACAGCGGGGCGTTCAACATCCGCACGGGCGAAGTCGTGTCCCCCCCGTGCATGATTCCCATCCGCACCTATTACACGGAAGTCCGAGACGCCGACATCTACGTCGATCCCGGCCGGCACGCGGAGCCATAGCCGTCTCGAGCTGACGTAGGGCGGGACTTCAGTCCCGCCTTCACTAGAACAGCACTTTCATTCCGAGCTGTAGCTGACGAGCCGGCGTCGCCAGGCTGGTGATTCGCTCGGCCCCAGCGATTCGCGCGCCGGTCGAGTTGAACAGCAGCGGCGAGCTCGGCGGGTTGAAGTTCGCGCGATTGAGGAGGTTGAAAATCTCCACACGGAACTGCCATTGAGTGCGACCCACCATCTGGTTCTTGACGAACGAGAGATCGACCACCTTCAGATCGGGTCCGCGAAGCGAATTGCGTTTGACATCGCCGAACGTGCCCGCGGCGGGCAGCACAAAAGCGAGCGGATCGAACCACTGCTCTGCGGTGCCGATGATGGCGTTCTCAGGATTGCGGCCGGCGGCCCAGCTTGGCCGCTGGATGTCGGTGTCGCTCTGGCGGTCGCCCGCGCGATCGAAGCCCACAAACGGGTGGAAGGGCAGGCCGCTCGACAGCGCGACAATTCCTGAGACTTGCCAGCCGCTCGTCAGCGCTTTCTTGAGTCCAGTGGCGTCATCGCCGAAGGGCAGCAGATAGACGGCGTTGAACACCAAATTGTGGGGCACGTCGAAGGACGAGCGGCCGCGCTCGAACTCGATGTCCCAGTAGTCGGTGGCACTTCCCGCGCCTGTCAAATAATCGCTGCTGCCCTGTAAGCCGCCCGACCACGTGTCGATCGATTGCGAGAACGTGTAATTGGCCTGGAACTGGACGCCGTGCGAGAGGCGCTTCTGGAGCCCTGCCGTCAGGCCGTGATATTCCGAGTCGGCTCCGGTGCTCCTCGTGCGAATGCGTCCCCAGCTCGGGTAGCGGAGCGCCGCGCCCGGCACGACGCGTTTCGTCCCGTCGGAGAGGTACTCTGAAGGGGTCGTGTTTGGATCGCCGTAGAACGGCAGATCGACACCGCGCGATCCCAGATAGCCAACCTCGGCCACCAACCCGCCTCGCAGTTCGTGCTGCGTGTTGAGATACCACTGGACGCCGTAGGGCTGTTTGGCGTCATAGGCGATGAACTCCGAGCGCTTCTGCACGGAGCTGCCGACGCCTCCTGCCAATACCTGCTGAATCGCAGCGCCGAAGACCGCTGGCTGCCGAATGTCGACTCCAGCGAAGTACGGATACAGGCGAAACGATGTGCCGCGGTAGAACGACACCGTCAGCGGCTGGTAGAACACGCCGCCTCCGCCACGCACGGTGGTCTTGTCATCACCGAAGGGCTTCCACGAGAATCCGGCGCGAGGGGCGAGGCCGCGCGCCTTCGAGGGGTTGTCGAACAGGGGAGAGCCCGGTGTGATGCCGCCGGGACCCCGCTCGAGGTCATCGAAGCTCAGGAGTCCAGCCACCTTGCCGTTCACTTCATAAGGGGTGGTCACGAACTCATAACGCACCCCGAGGCTGAGGCTGAGCCGATCGGACAGCCGGAAATCATCGTGCACGAATACCGCGAGGTAGTTCTGACGCATGCCGCGATCGGTGTCGGTGCCTGGCAGGTTCCCCAGGTAGCGATCGGCCTGAGCCGTTGCGCTGCGGTTGAGGGTGAGCATCTCTTCGAGCGTCCGGAACCGGTAGGTCCCTCCGAGTCGTGAGTTCGAGAAGCCATCGAAATGGTACCGCTGGTAATCGAAGCCGGTCTTGATCGTCTGGCGGCCGCGATTCAAGGTGAGGGTATCGGAGACCTGATACAGATTCTGTACGTACTTTGCCGAATCGTCCGGATTGCCCACCGTGGTGAGGATGCCCGGAACCTCGATGAAGCCGAAATACACGGGACCACCGAAGTAGAGGTTGGTCGGGATGTTGATGAGCGGCGTCGGCGTCGTCGAACGTTCGGTGCGATTGTCGGCCGCGCGGAATTCGTTGAGCAGGCCTGAGGAGAAGATTCGCTGCCACTGTGCGGTGATGTAGCGCGTGTCGGTCGCCGTGATGTTGGTAAAGCTCGGATGATCGGCCCACACCTGGTTGTCCGAGATATCGGAAGACAGGCGCAGACTGAACTGATCCTTTCCCTTCACATTCCAATCGATCTTGCCAACAAAGAAGTTCTCGTCGGTGGGCTCGGTTGGTGCGTGCGCCAACTCAGCCGTGCCATCGCCAAAGTCGCGCCCGGTTGGAATGGGATACAGCAAGTCGTAGTACGGCCTGAAGGTCGGGTGAATGGTGACCGTGCGCGTGCCGCCCCCCGTTGCCGGCAGAACTCCGTTGTGTGCCGCCTGGTTGGGAAGCCGGGCAAATCGCGTGGTGCCGAGGCGCTCTCGCAAGCCTTCGTAGCTGCCAAAAAAGAACACTTTGTTGCGCACGACCGGGCCGCCGAGCGTCCCGCCGAACTGATTGCGGCGGAATGGGGGAGGCTCGTCGCCTTCATCGAAGAATCCTTTGGCGTCCATGCCGCTGTTGCGAACGAACTCGAACACGGTGCCGCGGAAACGATTGGTGCCCGACTTGGTCACCGCGCTAATGATGCCGCCCGCCGCACGACCAAACTCAGCGCTATAGCCGTGAGTCTGAACGCTGAACTCCTGAACCGTGTCGACACCGAGCATCACCCCGGCGACGCTCGAAGGCGCCTTGTCGGACACATCCGCAATGTTCGTCCCTTCGAGCAAATAGCCCGTTTGTTCTGGACGGGCACCTGCGATAGCCACCTGTGTGCCGCCAAAGCCGCCCGTGAAGTCGCGTTCAGTCGTTCGGCTTACGCTGACGCCGGCTTGAAGAGTGGCCAGCTGCATGAAGCTGCGCCCATTCAGTGGAAGCTCCGAAATCTGCTTGGTGTCGACGACCCCGCCTACGACCGCTGCACTCAAGTCCACCAGCGCCGTGTCGCCGACGACGGTGACGTTCTCGCTCACGCGGCCGACTGCCAGTGTGAGATTGACCGTCACATCGACACCGATCTGGACGACGATTCCCGCGCGGTCAGCCTTCGTGAATCCCGTCAGTTCGGCGTGTAATTCGTAGCGACCTGGGGAAAGATTGAGCGCGCGATAACGGCCGCCCTCATCGGTCACCAGCGATCGGCGCGCGCCGTTGTCGAGATTGACCACTTCAATGGAGACCCCAGGCAAGACGCTCTTCGAGTCGTCCGAGACCGTGCCGGAGATGCTGCCTGTCGTCGACTGCGCAGCGGAGCTCAGTACGCCGAGGATCACACACACGAGCGCGAACCGCATGCGAAATGGAGTCATTCTCAGAGAGTCCTCAAAACAGAAGCGGAACCGCAGGCAGGCGTCGGGGAGCGACAGCTCCGGGGTTCACGAGTTGATCGGATATGCGCTGGACGCGGGATACTCTGGCGCGAACGACACCCTCTGTCAAGCTAAGCTGTCCAAATGAGATGGCGCGCGGCCGTTGTGGGATTGAGCCTGGCCCTGGGATTGACCGCACCGCCGGTCGCTCTCACGGCGCTGCAGAACTCCGCACCCCCTGCAGCGCCGGATGCCCTCTACTACTGCCCCATGCATCCTGACGTGACGGCAGCGTCGCCGGGTCGCTGTGCACGTTGCGGGATGGCGCTGGTTGCGGGCGATCCGTTCGATCTTCGCGAATATCTTCTCGACGTTGCGAGCACGCCCACTGCACCGCGCGTCAGGCAGAATGTCCGGCTGGCGTTTACAGTGCGGCACCCATCGACGCGGAAGGTCATCGACCAATTTGCGCTCGTGCACGAGAAGCCCTACCACTTGTTCGTGATCAGCCAGGACCTGGAGTTCTACGATCACGTTCACCCGGAGCCGCAAGCCGACGGATCTTATGTGATCAACATCGTCTTGCCGAAGCCCGGATACTACCGGCTCTTTTCAGACTTCCTTCCAGTGGGTGG
>JBOGIV010000398.1:0-9674 GCA_050747925.1 Vicinamibacterales bacterium | reverse complement strand
ACCCGGCTCACCAGGCCCACCCGGCTCACCAGGCCCACCCGGCCCAATCGCTCTACTTCAACCCATCCAACCACGTCGCGATCTGTTCGCGCGACCAGCGGTGATCGTCGTTGAGATGGACCAGAATCGCGGCGAGGCTCAACACTTTGGTACAGCCTTCGCCGCCCGGGCAGCGGCGAACCGATCCCTCGAGACAGTCGAAGAACCACTCGAGATCCTTGGTCGGGCGGGTGCCCTCGGCGTTGGCCGGCAGTCGATACATCCCCTCGTACGCCGCGCCGAGCGCGCACGAGGCGTGCTTGCCGCGATAGTAATCCCCGTAGGCCTGCTCCGGCCGGCGCTCTGCCCCCGCGCGAATGAACGCCGCCAGTTCCTTCTCGCCGTGATGTTCTTGCTGCGACATGGGGGCCTCTCGCTAATCGCCGTTGGCTATTCGCTGTTCGCGATTCGCCAGTCGATCAAGCCGTCAACCGATCCGATCTTCAGATCATGAGAACGCCAGTCCACGAGATCGATCACCGGCTCACCACATCACGAGATCACAACATTCTACAGACCTTTCCCAAGTCTCTCCTGCAGCTTCTCTCGATAGCCGCGACTGAGTGTCAGTCGCGTGCCGTTCTGCAGAACGACGACGTGCTCGCCATTAAACCATGGCTGCATCTCTTTGATGCGATCTGTGTTGACGATGCGTGAGCGGTGGATGCGGACGAAACGACGACCGTCCAGCCGCCCTTCCATGTTGTTCATCGTCTCGCGGAACAGGTGCGACTGCTCGCCCAGGTGCAGCCGAACGTAGTTGCCTGCGGCCTCGATCCAGTCGATGTCCTGAGTGCGGAGGAAGAAGACCCGGCCGCCGGATTTGACGACCAGCCGATCCAGTCGCTGAGGCTCAGGTCTGATGTCCTGCACTAGCGCCATCAGGCGCTTGCCGAGGTCTCCCGCGCGGCGCCGCTCGAGGTGCTCGCGCGCATGCTGCAGCGTCTGCGCGAACCGATCGCGGCCGAATGGCTTGAGCAGATAATCGATGGCATGGACTTCGAACGCCTTCAACGCGTACTCGTCATAGGCGGTGACGAACACGACCGCGGGGACCTGCTCCGCCCCAAGTTGTTGCAGCACCCCGAAGCCGTCGCACGACGGCATTTGCACGTCGAGGAACACCAGATCCGGATGCTGTTGTCTGATCGCCGATACGGCCTGACTGCCGTCCGAGCACTCACCGACCACCTCGATGTCGGTTTCCTGGCTCAGCAAGCCCATGATGCGCTCGCGCGCTACCGGTTCGTCGTCTACCACTACGGTGCGAATCTTGGTCACGCCACACCCTCCATGGCCCCGTGTTCTCTCACCCCATTAGCAAGCTCCGCCAACGGAATGGCGATGAGCACAAGCAGCCCGCCCTCGGGCGGCTGCCGAAATTCAAAACGGTGCAACGATCCGTAGAGACGATCCAACCGGGACCGTGTGTTCGACAACCCGACGCCGCGGTTGAAGTCGGTTAATCGGGCCGCCGAGAGTCCCACGCCGTTGTCCTGCACGGCAATCTCGAGCAAGGCGCCCGATCGACGGGCCCGCACTGAGATCTGCCCGGGCGTGGGCCGCGGACCGATGCCGTGCTTGATGGCGTTTTCGACGAGCGGCTGCAGCAAAAGGTTGGGCACCAGCGCGTCGAGGGTGTCCGGCTGAATGTCGAAGACGACGGTCAGGCGATCCCGGAACCGCGTCTGCTCGATCTCCAGATACTTCGACAGGAAGTCCAGCTCGTCCTTCAATGGCACTTCCTGAACGCCCACTTGCTGCAGTGACATGCGCAGCAGGTCGCTCAACCGGGCGATGGTGGCGTCGGCGGCTTCGACATCCCGATGCATCAGCGCGGAAATCGTGTTGAGCGTGTTGAACAGAAAGTGCGGCTGCAACTGCCGCTGCAACGCCTGGAGCTGGGCTTCGATCAGCCGTGTTTCCAGTTGCGCCGCGCTCAACTCTCGCGCGCGGGCTTCATAGTGATACCGCAGCGCGTGACCCAGACCGACGATGGTCCAGTAAGTCATCATTTCCCAATCGAAGTTCAGGATGAGCATGCGCTGCGCTTCGATGCGCCACGAGTCGATCGACTCGCCGATCGCCCAATGCGTGGCCATGCGCGACGCGACGGCCAACGCCACGTGAAGGAGCGTGAAGACGAGAACGCCGACGATGTGGACGGGCACCGCCCGTTTCCACGTCTGACGATCGAATGGAACGGCGCTCGTCAGCCGGAGAATGGCCGGCGTCAGGCACGCCCACGAATACCAGTAGCCCAGGTTGAGGGCGAGCAGCAGCCAGAACGGCGCGGGCTTGGTGGTGAAGGTCGAGACGAACGAGAACGCGGCGAACGCCGAGAAGAACCCGAGTCCAGTCGTGACGCCGAAGATGAGACGCGCCCGAACCAGGGGGCGCGATGGCGACACCGTCACCACCGGCCCACCGCCCGATCGGTGATCGGACGTGTCGCCGTTCATCACACGACTCGTCACAGGCCGCCGCATCACCGTGCCAATAGCGAAGAGCATGCCGAACCGCCGAAAGCCCGACATCCGAGGGAATTCGACGAGACAGCGCCTCTGACAGTCGCGCGAAATCCGATCTATTGAAGAATCGCGACGATCAGTTGTTCGGTTTCAACAGGACGAATCCCAAAGGTGGGACGATGATAGACAGCGACCACGGGTGTCCGTGCGACGGGCTCTCGACCGCAGTGACCCTTCCCCCGTTCCCCATGTTGCCTCCGCCGTAGGCTTCGGCGTCGCTATTGAGGAGCTCGATGTAGGTCCCGCCCACCGGCACGCCGATTCGATACTCACGCCGCGGGACCGGTGTGAAATTCACGATGGCGACGGTGAAGTCCGAGGGCTCGGCGGCGCGGCGGATCAAGGACAGCACGCTGCTTTCGTGATCGTTGCAATCGATCCAGGTGAACCCTGACGGCTCGTAGTCGGCTTCCCACAGCGAGGGCTGTCGGTGATAGACGCGATTGAGATCGCGGACCCATCGCTGCAGGCCCGCGTGCCGCGCATCACCCAGTACTTCCCAGTCGATCTGCCAGTCGTAGTTCCACTCACGCCATTGACCGATCTCATCGCCCATGAAGAGCAGCTTTTTGCCCGGGTGGGCGTACATGAACCCGTAGAGGGCGCGCAGCGTCGCGTGCTTCTGCCAGACGTCGCCCGGCATCTTGTCGAGCATCGATCGCTTACCGTGCACCACTTCGTCGTGTGAGAACGGCAGCACGAAGTGCTCGCTATAGGCGTACATCATCGAGAAGGTGATCTGGTTGTGGTGCCACTTGCGAAAGATAGGCTCCTGCTTCGTGTAGTCGAGCATGTCGTGCATCCAGCCCATGTTCCACTTGTACGTGAAACCGAGTCCGCCCAGATGCACCGGTCTGGTGACGCCGGCCCACGACGTCGACTCCTCGGCACACACGATCGAGCCCGGACACTCGGCCTCGACGAGCAGGTTGAGCTGCTTGAGAAACTCGATCGCCTCGAGGTTCTCCCGCCCGCCGTATTTGTTGGGAACCCATTCGCCGGCCTCACGCGAATAGTCGAGATAGAGCATCGACGCGACGGCGTCGACGCGAAGGCCGTCCAGATGAAAACGTTGCAGCCAGAAGAGCGCGTTGCTCAGGAGAAACGACCGCACTTCGTGCCGGGCGTAGTTGAAGATCAGCGTGCCCCAATCCTGATGCTCGCCCTGTCGCCGATCGGCGTGCTCGTAGAGGGCGGTGCCGTCGAAGCGCGCGAGCCCATGTTGATCCTTGGGAAAATGGCCGGGGACCCAGTCGAGCAGGACGCCGATGCCGGCGCGATGGCAGGCGTCGACGAAGGCCTTGAAGTCCTCGGGGCGACCGTAGCGGCTGGTGGGCGCAAAAAACCCGATCACCTGGTAGCCCCAGGATCCGGTGTACGGATGCTCCATCACCGGCATCAGCTCGAGGTGGGTGAAGCCCATTTCCTTCACGTACGGCACGAGCTCGTCGGCCATCTCGCGATACGTCATCAGCGAGCCGTCGCTGGCGCGCCGCCAGCTGCCCAGGTGCACTTCGTACACCGCCATCGGCGCGCGCTGCCAACGCTTGCTTCGCGTCTCGCGGTCCCGCATCCACTCCTGATCGGTCCATTCGAACTCGTCGCCACCCCAGACAATTGAGGCGGTCAACGGCGGCGGCTCGAACGCCCGGCCACACGGGTCGGCCTTGAGCACGGTGTGGCCCGTCGCGCCGACCACTTCGAACTTGTAGCGGTCGCCGTTGCCGAGCTCGGGCAGGAAGATCTCCCAGTACCCCGCCGGACGAATGGCGCGCATCGGATGAACGCGGCCATCCCACTGATTGAAGTCGCCGACGACGCTGACGCGTCTGGCGTTGGGCGCCCACACGGCGAAGTGCACGCCCGGCCGCAGGCCGTGGGTGATGGTCCGCGCGCCCAGCCGGTCGAAGACGCGGAAGTGTGTGCCCTCGCCCAGCAGATACAGATCGAAGTCGGTCAGCACGGGCCCATAGCGATACGGATCGTCCATCTCGACGCTGCTGCCGTCCCGCCTGGTCAGGCGGATGCGATAGTCGGTGTCGGCTCGCGTGGCGTCGGCGAGGATGACCTCGAAGAAACCGCGGGAGTGGCGCTGGATCGCCGGCAGCGGAACGCCGCCGACGAGGACGTCAACAGCGTTGGCGTCCGGGCGGAGCACACGAATCGCGAGACCCACGTCGGTCTCGTGGGGGCCGAGGATAGAGAACGGGTCCGAGTGCGCGCCGTGAACCAGGGCTTCGATCTGCTCACTCGCGACGCTTGAAACCACGGATCGATTTAACCACGAGACGGATCAACCACGAGACGGATCAAACCGCGAGACGGATTGACCACGAGACGGATTAACCACGAGAAGGATCAACCACGAGGAAGACTGACCGCGAAACGATCAACTACGAGAACAGATGGAGTCGTCGTGGCTGATTCCTGTTCGTGGTCATCCCCTGCCTTTCTGCTTGTGCCTTGTTCGTTCGTGGTTGATCCCTGTTCGTGGTCAATCTGCGTGTCTGGTTTGGATCTTTGTTCGTAGTTGATCTTTGTTCGTGGTCGATCCGTGTTCGTGGTTGTTGTCGTTCGTGGTCTATCGAGACGTCTAGCCTTCGGCCTCCATGAGAGCGCGCTCGAGCAGGTCGAGCACGCCAAGCGTGGGCGCCCAACGAGCGAGATACGCGCGATCGGCATCAGTGTGCAGTCTCAGGATGCCGATCACGTCCCACCACTGGCGCTCGGACATTTCACCGCCGTGACGGAACCACTCGAGTTTCGCGAGCACAGTATCCTCGGGCGACGCCACGCGGCACTCCCAGCCGTCAGACGCGTCGGCAATGGTCTGCGGCCTGGCCCGTTCGGCAGCGAGGCGATCGAACGGCCGACCTTTCGAGACAAAGATGTCGATCTTGAACATCGTGGCGAAGTGGATCAGATTGAACGATCGGCGTTCCGCAACTGCGCGGCGCATCTGATCGACTGGCGTGTAGTACGTCGCACTCAGCGCGTGGGCCAGCCGATCGACATGCTCGGGCTCCAGTTCGGCGACCAGGTCCACGTCGAGGCTGGCGCGAGCGACGCCGTGTGCGGAGCTGGCGATTGATCCTCCGACAAAATGTCGAACCTGCTGGCGGTCGAGCGCGTCAATCACTGGTCGCAGGGCGGTGACGAGATCGGCTTCGGTCATGGGCTGGTTGGCACGTCGCGTGCCCGTCGCTCGAGATCGGCGCGAACCGCAGCGGCAAGCTCAGGTCCGTAGTGAGTCTCGACGAACTTCAGGCCGATTTCCCGTGTCGACGCAGCCGGAAGCCGTCGCGACAGCCCGCGTCGCGCCGCGCCAATCACCGTGGCGGACAGCGACCAGGCGAGATGCAGCCGTCGAGACACCGAGGTGGCACGTAGCAGTTCGATCTGGACTCGCTCCGCTTCGGCGGAGGTATCAGCGGCTCTCGACGGAATCGATGACGGCATCAGTGGTGCCGATCATACGTCGGCCGCTGCTTTCTCGCCCTGGTTCCTGTTCTTCGTGGCTGATCTCTGTTCGTGGCTGATCTCTGTTCGTGGTTGATCTCTGTTCGTGTTTATCCCTGCCTTTGTGCTTGTCCCTTGTTCGTGGTTGATCCGTGTTCGTGGTGCTCTGCTCGTGGCTGATCTCTGTTCGTGGCTGATCTCTGTTCGTGGCTGATCTCTGTTCGTGGTTGATCTCTGTTCGTGGCTGATCTCTGTTCGTGGTTGATCTCTGTTCGTGGTTGATCTGTGTTCGTGGTTGATCTGCGTTCGCGGTTAGAACTTGTACTGAATGCCCACCTGCAACGATCGTGGCGCATACGTGGTCGCGCCCGAGAGCAATCGCCCGAAGCTCACGTTCGCCAGGTCTGCGGTCGGAAAGCCGTATTGCACGTTGTTGAAGGCGTTGAACGCTTCGAATCGCACGGTGAGGCTATGGCCGATGGCGAAGCGGAACGCCTTCATCAACGCCAGGTCGACCGTGCGGACGCCCTCGCCAAAGAACGTGTTGCGCCCGATGATGCCGTCGATCTGGCCGAACTGGGCCGAGCGGAACTTCGACGCCGCGAGAATCGTCGGCGACGTCGCTGGGTGGCCGAGTGTCGCGCCGAGAATAGATTGGTCGAGCAGAATCGGCCGCCCCTCGGCGAAGCCGTCGAAGTTCAAATCGCGAGCAGTGTCGGTCACGGTAAAAGGCGTCCCGTGAGCCAGCTTCACCACGGTCGAAAGCGTCCACCCTCCGAGCAGCGTGCCGACCATGTCGCGCCGCTCGCTCCAGAACGGCAAGCGATAGCTGCCATTGAGCGTGAACCGGTGCGGCGTGTGAAAACGCGAGTAGCCCCGCGCGTACTTCGAGTCGGGACCGAGTTGATTGGAGTCGCCTGCTCCGACAAAAGTCGCCTCCGACGTCGTGTCCTCGGCGACACTTCGCGTATAGCTCGCCTGGAACCACAAGCCGCGTGAAATACGGCGCGTCCACTCGATCTGCAAAGCGTCGTACCAGCTCTCCGCGTCGTTTGAGACGACGAGGTTGGTCGTATAGAGCGGGTCAGGTCGCCGCTCGTTGGTGCGCGGCACGCGGAAGCTGATCTCGTTGTCGGCGATCGGCACGTTGACCGGACACTGCGCGGTGACGCCGATGCCTGGCAGCCCCGTCCCGGCACAGTTGACGTCGGCGGCGATGCGGTCGATGGTCCTGCCGCGCAGATCGGGGAATCCCACGGCCGGCGCGTTGCTCGGATGATCGACGACACGCACCGGACTGACCAGCGGCGAGATCGGCAGGTTGGCCAGCGCGTACTTCAGCAGCCCGTCGCCACGTGTCCCCGTATACGAGACACGCAGGGTGGAGTTGAACGGCATCCTGCGCTCGACCGTCAAGTTCCACTGCTGGGTTCGCGGCATCTGCAAATCGCCGTCGGCGATCGTGATCGTCGACCGCGCCGTCTGCGGACCCGAGACGAACACGAATCCGAGCGTCGGGTCGGCTGGGTTCAGAATGTTCGGCAATGTCGTGAACGTTCGCGAGATGGCATTGGGCGGGTTGGTTCGAAGACTGGCGCCGGTCTGTGAAAACACCGACTGGAAGATGCGCCCGTCGTACAGCCCGAATCCGCCGCGAATCGCAAAGCCGTTGGCTTGCCGTCCCGAAAGCCGGCCCAGAAACCCGGACGACCACGTTGGCGACCACGCGAAGCCAAGCCTCGGCTGAAGGTTGTTCCGGTCATCTTTGAAGCCGTAGTCGAGCCGGTCTTCCGCTTCGTACGGCGCGACGACGTACTCGTATCGCAATCCCAGATTGAGCGACAGATTGGGGCGAACGCGCCAGCTGTCCTCGACATAGACGTTGTACTCGCGCATGCGATTCTCGAGGAAGAACGGCCCCCACGCCTGCTGGTAGCTGGCGACGCAGCCGTCGAGAAAGGCGTGGTACGAGGTCGGGTAGGTCACGCCACCGCACGCCGCGGCGTAGCTCCAGAATCCGCGCGAAAAGCTGTCGGCGATGTCGTCGAGCGACGACACCCGGATGTCCACGCCCGATTTCACTTGATGCGTGCGGCCGAACAGGCGCGTCAGGTTGTAGACCACCTGATGGTCGGTCTGATCGCGGTTGATGGGAAAGTTCCCCGCGTTGCCGATGATCGATCCCGACACCGGCGAGGCTGCGAAGCGCACGATGGGCGTCGTGTTGCCGGCGGCGATGTCCACGCGAGTCAGGCGCAAGCCCAGGCCGTAGCGAAGCTCGCCAACCGTCGCTTGATCGACGACGTGCGTCCAGGTCAGACCGAGGTTGCCCTGGCGGTGATTCTGTCGTGCCTGCTCTCCCACAATCACGTCGTCTGACTCGAAGAGCTGGCGGGTGAACTGATAGCGGCCCCAGAGCATGTGGCCGCGGTTGGGCGACCAGTCGACGCGCACTGAGTGATCGTCGGCTGGCTGATTGATGCTCTGTGACGTCTGGTAGGTCCGTGGGCTACGCGGATCGTTTGGCGTGACGCTGGGGAAACGCGCGAGTACCGAGTTGATGAACGCGCGGTTCGCCGGTGTGTCGTTGTCGCGCGTAAGGCGTGGCAAAGCCAGTTCGCTGGCCAGGATCAGATCGCGAGTGTAGGTCTGCGAGCCGCCGCGGCGCTTGTGGTCCATGCTGGCAAAGCCGAACAGGCGGTTCTCGCGAATCGGAAAGCCCGCGACGCCGCCGAAGAAATCCTGTGAGTTGTCTGGCTTGGTCAGCGAAAAGGCGCTGCGCGAATTCCACGTGCTGTCCTGGCGGTACTCATAGCCTTCGCCGTGGGTCTTGTTGGTGCCCGACTTTGTCTGGACGAGCACGACCGCGCCATAGCCACGGCCAAACTCGGCCGAATACGTATTGCTGATGACCTGGAACTCCTTGATCGTGGCCAGCGCCGCGCCCTGCCGGTTCTGGTTCTCGGACGCATCGTCGTTGTTCACGCCGTTGATCTGGAACGTGGTCCCACGAGTGCCGGCGCCGTTGAAGTTGATCGATGAGCCCGACGACGCGGTGGGGTTGTTCTGCCCCGAGGTCGGGTTCTCGGCAAATCCGGCAAAGGTTTCGGCGAGCGCCAGGAAGCTGCCGCGATTGGCGGTCGGGCGATCGTCGATCTGCTGTTCGTTGAGGGCGTGCTTGATCTCACCGCTCGTCGTGTTGACCGGCGCGGTTTCGCCCACGACCGTGACCACCTCTGAGACCGCGGCCGGTTCGAGCGCGAAGTTCTCGACCCGAGTCTCATTGAGGGTGATGGCGACCTCTTGGCGGACGATCGAACGGAAGCCCGAGAGCGTCGCGCCCACGTCGTAGGTGCCAATCGGGAGGAAGGGCACCACGTAGTAGCCGACCGCATTGGTCACGGTCACCCGCTCCTGACCTGTGTCCCGATTCTTGGCCGTCACCGTCGTGCCGGGCATCACCGCTCCGCTTGAATCGGTAACCGTACCTTGCAGCGTTCCGGTCACGGTCTGGCCGAGCGCTGCGGCCGGAAGAAGCAGGAGAGCGGCAACCAGGAAGCGCATCTTCGAACCTCCGCGTGGATGATATCAGGGGTGCCTCTGCGCCTTCGGTGCCTGGGGCGCACGCGATTCCCTGCTGACCTA
>JBOGIV010000397.1:0-4501 GCA_050747925.1 Vicinamibacterales bacterium | reverse complement strand
AGGCAGTGGTCTCTGCACTACGCCAACCGCCGCGGTGGTCAGCTTACCGCGCCACTTGTCGGTGAGTTTCGAGGGGACCGCGCTGAATTCGTCGGGCAGGACGTCTTCAACAATCGGAAGGTCCTCGTCCGGTTTGTCATTTCTGGCATTACTCGTGAGTCGGCGACCTTCGAGCAGTACTTCTCAGCCGATGGGGGCCGTACGTGGGAACTGAACTGGCGCGCCGTCGACACGCGTGTGAGCAGCGAGCGACGCTGAGCGGCGAGAACCACGTTGCAGGATTGCCCGCCGCCGCAGCCCGGCAATTGACAGTGAGACGCTCGGAACCACGATTCAGTGCTCGATGGTGATTACTACCCCGATTCTACCGTTCGCTGTGGTTGCCGTAGATCGGCGAAGCCACAAGCCTCTTCACCAGCAGATCTACGACGGGCTGCGCCGGGCGATCCTTGATGGCACTCTTCCGGGCGGCGGCCGCTTGCCGTCGACTCGCGGTTTGGCGCAGGACCTCCGAGTGTCCAGACTGCCGGTACTCTCTGCCTACGATCAATTGCGGCAAGAGGGGTACCTCGAGACCCGCACAGGTTCGGGAACGTACGTGCGCGCCACGATTCCGGATGACGCTCTCCGGCCGCACGCCGTGCTCGCCTCCAACGCGACAGCAACCCGCCTGACGAGCAGTCGCTCGGCGGCGCCCATGCGCCTGGCGACACGCGACGAGGGCGGACTCCGGCCATTCCGTACCAGCCTCCCGGGCCTCGACGTCTTTCCTCATACGAGGTGGTCACGAATAGTGGCTTACCATGCGCGCGAACTGACTCCTGCGCACATGGGCTACGGCGACCCCGCAGGCCTGCCTCGCCTGCGCACTGCCGTCGCTGATCACCTGCGAATCGCGCGTGCGGTACGATGCGAGCCACGTCAGGTCATAATCGTATCCGGATCTCAGGCGGCACTGCGTCTCTGCGCGGCGGTGCTGCTCCGTCGGGGCGATCGCGTCGCGGTGGAAGATCCGGGTTATGGTGGCGCACACGCGGCCCTGACGGCAACCGGAGCCGATCTGGTACCGGTACCTGTGGACGACGACGGATTGGACGTCGACCGACTTGTGCGAACCCGTGCCACCCCGCGTGCGTGCTACGTGACGCCGACTCACCAATATCCGCTCGGCTCCTCGATGTCCGCTGCGCGCCGGATGGCCCTCGTGGACTGGGCCGTTCGCGAGCACAGTTGGATCATCGAGGACGATTACGACAGCGAGTTTCGCTACGTGAGCCGACCGCTTGGCGCGTTGCAGGGCATGGGGGACCACGCGGCCGAGCGCGTCCTCTATGTCGGCACCTTCAGCAAGGTATTGTTCCCGGCGCTGCGCGTGGGCTATCTCGTCGTGCCGCGTCCATTGATCGACGAGTTCGTGGCGGCGCGAGAGGTGATGGACCTGTTCTCACCGACGCTCTATCAACTCGCCCTTGCCACATTCATTCATGAAGGACACCTCGCGCGTCACGTGCGGCGAATGCGTGGCGTGTATCGCGATCGACGTGCGGCACTCCTTGACGGCCTGACGCGCCATTGCGACGGGCTGTTGGCGCTGCACAACGCGGACGCCGGTCTTCACGCAGCCACACTCCTGCCGCGTGGCGTGGATGACGTTGCGGTGGTATCGATGATGAAAGCGCGTGGCCTCACGGCCAACGCGCTCTCGACGTGTTACCTCACCGAGGCGGCGCAATCAGGTCTCCTTCTTGGCTTCGCCGGCGTCAACGCCACGACCCTGGCGGCCGCCACCCACGCTCTCGGCGAGGTATTGCGTTCGGTGAAACGTTAGGTGTCCTTCGTCAGGATGGCACGCGTGTCAGCTGTGTGTGCGTGGCTTGCCACCTTCCGGAACGTCTGGTCCAGACGTGAACAAGCCGGAGCACGCGGTGATGCCTGACGCCGCTCTGCGTCCAGGTGAGCCGCTGAAGGCCGAAGACCACCGCGGTGCCGTCCCAGGTCTTCTCAATCCGCTGTTCGACGACGTACGGCTCCAGTGCAAGTCCTGGCAGCAGAAAATCCGCAAGGTATTTTGCCTTGCGATCGACGCTGGCATCCGAGTTCACGAGGACGTAGTCGTCGGTCACCAGTCCTGACAGTGTCGCCGTATCGGCGTTCATCTGGGCACGGTCGAACGCTTCGATGGCGTGGAGGAGATCGGCGGGAAGAACTGACGACGTTGCCTGGTTCGCGGCATGGAATCCGACCGCCCCGGCGATCGTGAGCGCGATGGCAATACGGATGAACACGGTGCCCCTTCTCGCGATCGCCTGAACTGCCTGACGCGCACCGGTCATCGCGCTGCAGCAGTGAGCAGTCGGACCAGCGCTTCAGGAGCGGAGCGATGCGGCGTGTGGTCCCCCTCCATTCGGTGAACGGTCCATCCGCGAGCGGATGCGCGCGCGGCAAAGGGAGCAAATCCGTCGCTCGCGGCATCAGTGCCTTTCTCAATTGTAAGAACGTATGTCGCCGGCAACACGCGAGCTGCTGCATTGGTGAGCGCGAGTGTGTCAGTGAAGGTGCGATGCGGATGCGGAGATTCCTTCGGCAAGGGACTGACGGGCGGAACCCAGGGCGCATGAATCTGACCGTCGCGCGTGTTTGCTCCCACCAGATTGCGGAAACCCGGGCCGACGATCCGCTCCACACTTTCTCCAGACTCCGGAACGAATGCCTCGATGTACACTAGGCGGCGAATTCGGTCGGGGATGCGATCCGCGACGCCAGAGATAACCATGCCTCCGTAGCTATGCCCCACCAGGATCACGTTGGACAGTCTTTCCCAGATGATGGTGTTGACGACGTCGTCGATGTGGGTCGCTAGCCCGATGTTCGGCGACGCCAGGTGGATTCGCTCGCCGAGGCCAGTGAGCGTGATGCGGTACACCCGGTGTCCCTGCAACGTCAGGCTGGAGTCGACCGTTCGCCAATCCCATCCGCCGCTCCACATTCCCGGCACGATGACATATGTCGCCGGTACGAGTTCCTGCGCGCTCGTCGTTCTGCTCGCCGCAAGAAGCATCACCATGCCGAAGGCAATCCATTTTTGCATCGCGCTACTCGTGGCTGGTGAAGGCTCCCAGCAGCAGCCTACAGATCGCGGCCGGCGCCAGCAACCTCGATGCAACGGGACTGCGCGGTTCGTCAACGTACGGTTGCGCCGCGGCCGCTTCTCTCGCCAGTACCACTCCGGGTCACGGGACCATGACCACGTGCGCCGATGATCCTCGCCCCCGGCGCTGGTTGCTGGGGCTGTTTTCCAGCACAGGTACGGCATCGCGCACCAGCAACCAGTACCCAGGACTGGCCACCCGCAACCCGCAACCAGCTAGTCAACGAACCACCGGTGCATTGGGAGCCCCGGAGTGAGTGCTCGGCCCGTCCCCTCAGCGGCGCCAAATCTTGAAGAAGTCGAGACCGACCTGCCGCTTCGCCGTGCTGAAGCCGCGCTCACCAAGTCCACAGACCAGCTTGTCGAACGACGGCTCGTAGGCAAACGCCACGCCGCTCGTCGCGTTGCGCGCGAACTGGAGTTCGAGCTTCACCCCGATCCCCGACAGGAATGATGGCGCGGTCGTCGTCGAAGACACGAACTGACAGAGACCGGACGTCAGCGAGACGAACGCCCGGTCCGATACCTGCTTGCCCACGGCCAGCTGCGCCCCGCCTAACGAAAAGATGTCGCCGAGCTGCTGCCCCTCGGCCGACGTCTGGAGCTGCACCAGGTCCACGAGGCCGCCTGCATAACGAGCGGCGAACGAGCTGGCGAAGCTCGTGAACGTGCCGAGCAGCAATGACATGGCGCTGCTCGGCCCGCTGCTCACGCTGAAACTCGGCTGGTCGAACAGGACGTAACTGAGCAAGTCGGACTGCGACAGGCCGAGCAGCGAATCGGCGGCGTAGAGGTCCACCGCCGGATTCGCCAGCGTCCCGGTGATTCGCACGCCGACCCGGACGTCGTTCCGGCCGCCGTATGTCGCGTTGATGGACCTGGACGTGTACACGGCCCTGATGTCGAGTGCGGGATTGAAGCCCGGTTCTCCATTGAACCGCAACAATCCGGACTGCACCTGGAAGGTTCGCTGCAGCGGGCTGACGTTCAGCCGATACGTGCCGCGCTCAGTTTGCAGGTCGCCGGTCAGGGCAAGCTTGTCTTCACCGAACCGGTCCAGTCGCCCAACGGTCAGGTTCACCGCGCCCGTCAGTTTGATGTCCGCATCCTGCGATCGAAGCCAGACGTCGGGTCCCATCGAGACGCGCACGTTTTCTGCCGACAGCCCCCGCACGAACCGCGTCGCGGGCGTCGGCAGCAAGCCGAGCTGTCCAACCAGCGCACTATCGATGCCGAGTTCGCGCCAGTCTTCGACACTGAACAATTCCTTGTCGGAGGTTTCCGGCAGCGTGATCGTGCCGCGATCGACGATGACGAATCCCGTCGCGCTCGACGCCTGATCGGTGCCGCGCC
>JBOGIV010000396.1:0-10014 GCA_050747925.1 Vicinamibacterales bacterium | reverse complement strand
CGGCTCCCGTAAATCCCTGGAATGCCGTAGTGCCGCGCGAGCCGCTCGTTGACGAAGGTATAGTCCGCGCGCAGCAGGTCCACTACGCTGCGATCCTCACCTAGCGTGCTGGCGATGAAGAGCGCGGTCTCCTGTTTGAACGCGTCCAACAGGTTGTCGTCGAAATCCGGGTAGAAGTCCGGGTGCACGACGACTTCGTCGACGCGGCGCAGATTCAGCCACTGAGCGGCGAAGTCGTCCACGAGCGCTGAGGTCGCGCGCGGGTCCGCCAGCATCCGGCGCACTTGCTGCTCGAGAATGGCGGGCTTCGAGAGATCACCGCGCTCGGCCAGGTCGAGCAGCGGCTCGTCGGGAATGCTGCCCCACAAGAAGAATGACAATCGAGACGCGAGCTCGATGTCGCCCAGTCGATAGGCCGAGGATCGCGGGGCGCCGGATTTGGTCTCCGGATTTCTGTGGACTCGCAGGAGGAAATCCGGATCGACCAGCATGCGCTCGAGCGCGAACTGAATGCCCGCGTCGAACGTCCCGCCGTCGCGACGGCCGCTCTCGAAGAAGCCGGACAGTGTTTGCAGATCGGCGTTCGTGACCGGCCGGCGATACGCGAGTCGCGCCATCCTCGACAGAATGTTCGTTGCGCACGTCGTGTCTGTCGCTTGGGGAGTCGACAAACCTGACCAGCCTCCGCCAAGGCTACGGCGGTCCGCCGAAGCATCTGCGAAGGCGGAAGGTTTGTCGCCACGTGCAGAGTCTTGTGGGGACAAACCTTTAGGTTTGTCCGGAGCACAAACAAAGATTCTCCGACGGCTCGGTGTGTCTGTCGCTGGTGGCGACAAACCTTTAGGTTTGTCGGGCTCGCGGTACGGTCCACCGATGCTCATGGCGCCAACAGCCGCGTATCCCATGTAGATCTGATCGTTGGTGAGGACGCGCCCACGCTGAAGCGGCTGAGGGAGCCCTTCCGGTTCCCACAACTCGCGCACGAACGACACACCGACGACGCGCGGTCCAGCCGAAACCGGCACGCGGACTTCGAGACCGGCATCGCCGGTCAGCTGCATGTAGGTTTCCCATTCTGGCGCGCCGGCAAATCCCGGCTCGCCGTCGCCGGCGTAGCTGGCCGCGGCCGGTGTGCCTGGCGCCTTGCCGCCGACGACAAAGCGCTTCAGCAGCTTGCCATCGAGGCGCACGTCGAGCTGTTGCGGCCAGCCCATGCCCATGAGGTAGTCCTGATACTGCCGTCGCAGGCGAACCTTGATCAGATACTCGCCATCCACCGGGAACACGTATCGAACCGCGATGCCGCCGCGAGATCCGAACGGCAGGTCGTCGTCCTGACGATCGTCCTGGACGACGTGCAATGGAATCTCGAAGATCTTGAGTGCGAGGCTCGACGGCGGCAGGCCGGTGGCCAGCCGCGTCACCTGGCGCGCCGCCGACAGATAGCGTTCGAGATGCGCGGTCGAAATCGTGAGGACGTCGGCGAAATTGTCGAAGCTGCCGTCCGCGGTCTCGTCACCAGGCAGCAGCGACTTCACGTCGAACGCGACCGGGTCAAGCGCAAAGAGATCGCGGACGGCGTTGCTGTACTGCGTGCGGTTGAGCCGATGCACCGCATTCCCACGGCCAGGGTTGGGCGCGGGGGCCCACGCGCGATCGATGTCGGCCTCGAGCCAGCCGGCGACCGAGTGATACGTCGCCGCATCGGGCCGTGGTCGGCCGGCCGGCGGCATCGTCCCCGCGCGAAGTCGTGCGATGACCCGCTCCCAGATCTCAGGGTTCGCGTGTGGCGACTTCGCGTCGACGGTGTCGAGGGCGAGTCCTGACGTCTTCAGCCGTTCGTTGTGACAGGTGACGCAGTACCTATCGAGCATCGCCCGTACATCGACTGCCTCCGCTGAAGCTACGGGGGTCTCGCGCTGCGCGCTCGCCGACAAACCTGAAGGTTTGTCGCCATCTGCGGTTTGTGGCGACTGACCTCCGCTTTGTGGCGACAAACCTTCAGGTTTGTCGATACGCCGCGCAGAGGCATCGAGCGCAGCAAGATATCCGCTCACGACGAGCGTGAAGAGTCCGGCGCGGACGAGACGCGATGCCGTGCCCATGGTTGAGTGCTGCAGAAGGAGAGTATACGGCTGTCACGGCGGACGCCAGGCGGCAGACGGCAGACGGCACAGGAAACGGCAGACGGCAGGCGGCAGACGGGACCGAGACGGCAGACGGGAGACGGCTAGGAGCCGGTCGGCGTCATCTGCGTCATCGGTGGCCTAAGGGACGCTGACCGGGCGGAGCTTGACGACGCGTTTGGTTCGTGTTTCAGCGACATAGATCGAGCCGTCGGGTCCAATCGCAAGATCGTGAACGGCATTGAAAACAGGGTCGCCGGGCTGGCCGAATCCGATGGCACCGACGATCTTCCAGTCGCGATCGAGCTTCAGCACACCGGTGTGCGCCGTGTCGTAGTCCGCGCGCCGGATACCGACGTACAGCGAACCGTCGGGGTCGGAAGCGACGCTGAACACGCGGCCCATCGTCTCGGCATCCTTCGCGCCCGTCCACTGCCGCCTGAACCCCCCGACGCGATCAAAGAGTTGAAGTCGCGAGTTCTCGCGGTCGGCGACGATCACATCCGTCCCGCCAGGTACGAACGTGAGCCCGTGCGGGTTGCTGAACTCGGCCTCGCCGGCGCCTTTCTTTCCCCACTCCCGGACCCACGTGCCGTTCTTGTCGAAGATCGCCACGCGGCTGTTCACGTAGCCGTCCGACACGTAGAACGATCCGTCCGCTCGAATGGCGATGTCGGTTGGCTGGTTGAAATGCGTCGCATCCCATTTCCCCACGCGCGGCTCACCGACCGCGAACAGGAGTTTGCCTTCGTGTGAGAACTTCAGCACCTGATGCAGCCCGACGTCGGTGAGGAAGGCGTTGTTCTCACGATCGATCGAGATCCCGTGAGGCACGAGAAACGTGTTGGCGCCCCACGAGCGGACGAGCTTTCCGGAGTCGGCGTCGATCACGAGCACCGCCGCGTCTTTGAGCGGTTCGCTCGCTGAGGGGTCGAAGCCACGGCCCGGCCGATGGAACACGAACACATGGCCGTCGCTGTCAACCGCCACGCCGGCAGCCTCCCCCATCTGAACGCCTGCAGGGAGCGCCGGCCAGTTCTTGACCTCTTCGTACCGGACCGTCGCCGCCGCCGCGTTCGTGGCAGGCCGAAGACCGGCGCCGATGGCGATCGCGATCGCCACCAGTCCTACCAGAAACAGATCACGCAACCTCATGGCGCGATATTAACGCGGCGCGTTTCGCTCGTGGCAATTCGACCGCTTCACTGCCTCGGCGCGTCCTTTGCCGTTCACCCACGACCTCAGCGAGAGAACTAAGGCAGGCCGCGATCGGTGTCGGGTCCGATCCGTAGCCGACATATTGAGCTTGGCGGCGATCAGCTGCTTTTCAAGGATGACGCAGGCGTCTTGTTTGCTGGAATTACCGAGAGTCGGCTCTCACCTCTCGGCTGTCGGCTCCGGAACCCCTCGATCCGCGCCGGTAAGCCGCGGATGTGCGTCAGTTCCCGCGTCGCTAACTGATTGAGCAAGCGCCCGCCTTCCTCGCGAAGCGGCGCCCAAATCCGTTCGATCCATTTCCGCGCGTGCTCGGTGAGCTCGACGCACGAGCTGCCGGGTTGACGGCGCGCATAGCCGGCGAGCTACAATCGTTCCAGTGTGACCGACACGGCCGCGCGCGGCATGGCCAGCGCGGCAGCCAACTCATCGGCCGATCCCGGTCCGCTGAACAGCAGCATCGTCATGCACGGCAGATCGGTTCGGTGTAGCGCGAGGATTTCCGCCGCGACATCGTCGAACGCGTACGAGACCTTCTGAAAGCGCACGACGTCTTCACCGTTCTCTTGGATGAGCCTCAGCCGTCCCTTCCGACTGACGGCCGCGCCTGGCGTGTCGCTCATCCCGGCATCATCGCAGGCAGGGCGTGGCCGAGCAATCTCGCCGAGTTGCCTCACCGCAAGATCCGGCAGGGTCGAAAGACATTGCCGCACATGCCCGGCCGCCTACCGATGAGTTAATGACTTTCATAGGGTTTCGCGAGCTGAAGCCTGCGGCTGCATCTCAGCGCGTCGGCACGAGACGCTTCAGCTCTTCATGCCAATTCACGACGACGCGCACCGTCCCAGAGTCCTCGCCCGGATCGGGATCCTTGACGACGAGAAATCGCTTTCCATCGGGCGCCACATCCCACAGGCTCGTACCGAGCGGGATGACGGCGCGCGGCCGGCCGGTCGGGGCGCCGACCGTGGTCGGAATTTCAGCGGTCATCAATTGACTGGTCGTCGTTTTGCGAAAGAACAATTCCTGGGGATTGCGCGACCAGCGCGGTTCCTGGCCGCCATCAATCGAGATCGGCACTTTCCCTCCCTGGCCGTAATAGGAGCGGAGGTACACCTGGTTGGTCCCGCTTTCGTCCGAGACGTACGCAATCCACTTTCCGTCAGGCGAGATTCGAGGGTCGTGTTCGCTGTGATTGCTCGTGCCGAACAGCGGCGCGCTCGCACCGGCCGGTGTTCTGCCATTGAGTGACAAGAGCTTTATGAATCTGCGGGCGTTGCTGCCGGGAGAGGACCACGCGGTGAAAGCGAGCGTGGCGCCGTCCGGCGATACTGATCCCGCAATCGTCGTGTAAGTCTCGCTCGCCAGGAGCTGCGGAGTGTCGCTTCCGTCAGCGGCTACTTTCAGCAACTCGTTTGCGGCCCCAGATGAGTTGGCGGCGCCACGTGAATAGACGACGCTAGTCCCGTCCAGCGTCCAGACAGGAAAGGAGCCGGCCGGAGCAACCTGGCTGACCGTCCCTCGTTCCAAATCGACGATCATGATTCCACTACCACCGATCGTGAGAAAGGTAGCGGCCCGTCGTCCGTCCGGCGAGAGACTCACGCTGTCGAATTCTCGTTGGGGCGCAGGTGAAGCCACCGTCGTTCCATCGCCCCGCTCAATCCAGGACAGGGTTCTATGTGACGTCTCTGCCGATGTGTACACGAGCGTGCCCGACTCGGAAACGGCATAGTCTGGGAAGGCACCCCCCTGGCCTCCGCCGGCGCCTCCTTGCAAAACGCCGTCGATTGCCAGCAGCTCCGGTCCTGTTGACTGCAGGCGGTCAAGGTCGAACGGGACCGCGAACATCGTGCCGTTGCGCGTGTAGACCAGGTGTCCCGACGAGAGATAACGTGCCCGGGTTCCTCGCTGCTCCAGGACGCGCTGCTCTCGGCTGGCGAGGTCGAGCACCGCGATCTGCGAATCTTCCACGGCGCCCGACGACGCGATCCCGAAAAGGATGGCTTTGCCGCCGGGCAGAATTTGTGGCGAGCGATGCACTGGCCGGCTCGTCTCGTTCTCGCGGGTCGCCGTGGTGATCGACTGGCAGCTTCCTCCCGAGGCGGAAACCCGCGCCAGTCCGTTCGGACCGGTAAAGATGATGTGGTCGTCGTCGCCCCAGCTTCCTCCGACGAAGATCGCGTCGTTACAGAGCCTCGTCGGAGCGCCCCCTGCGAGCGAGACTTTCATGAGCGAGCCTCGGCCAGGTCCGCTGAAATAGGCGAGCCATTTTCCATCGGGAGAGAAGAACGGCCGCCGGCCGCCTTCGGTGCCGGGGATAGGACGCGCCTGTTCCTCGTCCAGTGCTCGAACCCAGATCGGCCGAATCGGCAGTACCCGACCTGTGTAGGCCAGGAGCCGTCCATCGCGAGACAACGCCAGACCACGCTCACCGCCTCCAGGTTCCACGAGCGTGATCGACCAGCGCATGACGGGGGATGGCGTCGCCGGCGGCGTGCGCAGGACGGACCAAGTGAAAGAGGCACCGAGGGCGAGGCCGAGGACGACGCCGGCAGGGACAAGCCATCGACGCGTCGCCACCGTTGGCGCGTCCGCCGGTTGTTCGAAAAGTTTCCATGCATCCCCAACGTCGCGCAGACGCCGCTTCGCGTCTTTCTCGAGGCATGTCGCCAGCATCCGTCGCGCCGAGGGCGGCACGCGCGTCCAATCCGGGTCGCTTGTGAGCACGGCCGCGAGCGTGCCCGCGAAGCTGTCGCCGGCGAAGGGCACGCGACCCGTGATCATCTGGTAAATGACAATACCGAAGGCCCAGATATCGGTCCGCTTGTCGACGGCCTTGCCCTCCGCCTGTTCCGGGCTCATGTACGCCGGGGTGCCGAGGACCGTGCCGGGCCTCGTGAGATCCGTTGATGCCTGGTCCGACGATTTCGGCTCTGCCTTGGCCAGGCCAAAATCGAGCACCTTCAGCACGCCGTCGGGGGTGATCTTGATGTTGGCCGGCTTCAAGTCGCGATGGACGATGCCACGATCATGTGCGTGCGACAGCGCGTCGGAGAGCGCGCGGCCATAGGTCACGACTTGATCGATCGGTAACCCGCGATCGGGAATCAACGTATCGAGGGATGGTCCCTCGACGAGCTCCATAATGATGAACGCCTGCTCATCTACTTTGCCGACCTCGTGGATCGTGCACACATTCGGATGATTCAATGCGGCGGCTGCGCGCGCTTCCCGCAGGAGCCGCTGCTGCGCGTCGGGGTCGTCAGACGTCGCAGTGTGGAGAACCTTGATCGCGACGTTTCGGTTCAGCTTCGGATCGTTCGCTCGGTAGACCTCGCCCATGCCACCTTCGCCCAACTTCGCGAGGACGCGATAAGGTCCAATCGACTCACCGATCGTCATCGCGTCCTCGTCCGGGCTACGGTGGCCGCGCCGACCAGCCTCCGCTGAAGCTTCGGCGGTCCGCCGGAGCCTTGGCGAAGGCGGAAGCTCGCGCCCGAGGTCTCGCGTGCGAGCGAAGGCGGGCCGCCCGCGCCAAGCGCAGACTGGATTTCGTGCGGACCAAGCCGTGTGCCGAGCTGTAGGGCCACCGCGGTCACCCGATTATAAAGGCCGAGCCCGCTACAGCTCTGCACACCCGCACATCCTCGCGTCCCACCGCTCCCGCATCGGCGCCACCTATAATTCCCCCAACCGTCAACTGGCTCCCCACATTCAAGTGACCGCCCTGCCGAAACTGGAGGCGCAAACCGGAGCGCAGCGAGCGCTTGCGGCGCTGTCGATTGTGGCCGCGTCTGTTCTCCTGATCTGGAACGCGACCGATGTCTTCACGAATCTCGACGGGTTCCGGTGGTGGACTCCGCTGGCTTTCCTCGCCGGTGTCGCCGCTGCCGACTTTCTTTCTGGCGTGGTTCACTGGGCCGCAGACACCTGGGGCCGAGACGACACGCCGATCGTCGGACCGCGCCTTCTGATCCCGTTTCGCGTGCACCACGTCAACCCGGACGACTTCCTGACGCGCTCATTCCTCGACACCAACGGCGACGTGGCATTGATCGCGGTGCTGGTGTTTTGCGTTGCCAGGTTGATTCCGATCGACACGACCTGGGGCGGTCCGCTAGCCGTGGCGTGCCTCGGATTCGCGGGCGTTGGCGGCATGACAGACCAGATTCATCAATGGGCGCACATGCCGTCTCCGCCGTGGCCGGTGCGTCTCCTGCAGAACTGTCGGCTGTTCCTCGGCCGCTCCGCGCACCAACGGCACCACGGCCGACCGTTCGACGCGAGTTACTGCATTGCGACCGGATGGTGGAATCCTCTGCTCGACGCCATTCAGTTTTTCAGAAGGTTTGAGCGAGCCGTGACGCGCCTGACCGGCATCGCGCCTCGTGTCGACGATGCCAGCTATGACGCTCTCTATTCACGCGCGGCTCAATCGGTCGATCGGTCGATTCAGCAAGCTCAACCCGCTAGCTGTCCCACAGATCACATAAACTACCTGCCATGGACGCGCCTGCGGCGGTAGCTGTCGCGTTGATCGTCGCGCTCGAACGGACTGATGGGCTCGTGTCGGCATATCTGTTCGGCAGCGCCGCGAATGGCCGCACTCACGCCGAAAGCGATCTCGACGTGGGTGTCGTGCTCGATTGGCGTCAGTACTCGAGCGCGCGTCAGCGCTTCGACGTCCGCCTCCGCTTGATCGGCCTGCTGCGGCAGGCTGCGGGCCTCGAGCCCGATGTCGTTGTGCTCAATGACGCGCCGCCACAGCTCGGCCGGCACATCATGACCGCTGGACGACCGCTCGTCATCCGCGATGCGGACCGCGACCATGCCCACCTGCGAGTCACGCTGTCACGGGCGGCCGACATCGAACCGTTCCTGCGGCGCACTCGTGCGGTGAAACTGGCCGCGTTGGGCCGATGACCTTTCTCGTCGAGCGGCTGGCCGAGCTGCGGCGTCACGTCGATCATTTGCGAACGATCGCAACTCGGGTCGCCGACCGTGCGTCGCTCGAACGTGACCTCTCGCTCCACAACGACGTGCTGTTCTCGCTGCTGATGGTCGCGCAGCTGGTCATCGGCATCGCCGGCGAGTTGTCTGCGAGGCGAGGTGAACGGTTCGAGGATTACGCGGAAGCGATTCGCAATCTGGCTCGCGATTCGCGGTTTCCGCCGGAGCTGGTGCACTCGCTCGAACGGATCCCCGGCTTTCGCAATGTCGTCATCCACGAGTACGTCGCCCTCGACCTCGAGCGGGTCGTCGAGGCCTTGCGGGAGCTCGAGCCGATCGATCGATTCATCGACATCGTGCGTAAGATCGAGGCCGAGTCCTGAATCGGACGTGACCAGACCGACCGAATCGGACACCACGAACCGACCGCGCCGTGGGCATCTGTCGATTACGACCACAGAGCCGACGGCCTTTGGCACCGGCTTCATCGGCGGGCTTCTCTCAGCGATTCTCGGAATCGCAAGCCTGGGCGCGGTGCTGGCGATACGTTTCCCGCAATTCCTGACCTCCGCCGACCTCCGCCCGTTCTATTCGGTCCCGTACATCCGCGCGCTACTCCATCTGGCGCTCGTGGTCGCGTTCCTCCTGGGTTCGGTCTCTGCCGTGCTCCGCCGCAACAAGGCGTTGGCGCTGACGGGGATTGCCACCACGCTCGTCGCCGCGCTGCTTGGCGGCTCACAGGCGCCGATCGTAGGCGAAGTCTCGCCACGCTCCTACCTGGCGCTCGACTTCTTCGTCCTCAACCTGATCCTGTATGCGGCCGTCTTCGTGCCTCTCGAGCGGCTCTTCGCGCTGCGGCCCGAGCAGCCGGTGTTTCGCGGGCAGTGGGTGCTGGACCTCACGTATTTCTTCGTGAACTCGATTCTGCTGGAGCTGCTCACGATCCTGACGCTGCAGCCAGCGCTGGTGCTGTTCGATTGGGCACGCCTGCCAGTCGTGCGGGAGTATGTGGCGGCGCTCCCACTCGTGATTCAGGTGCCGACGCTGCTGCTGATCGCCGACTTCACGCAGTACTGGGTGCACCGCACGTTCCACGTCGTTCCATTTCTCTGGCGCTTTCACGCCATTCATCACTCGGCGGAGCGGATGGACTGGCTGGCCGGCTCGCGACTGCATCTCGTGGATGTCGTCGTCACCCGCGGGCTGACCTATGTGCCGATCTTCGTGCTCGGGTTTTCGGAGGCGGCTCTCTATGTCTACGTCTTCATCGTCGCCGCGCAGGCCACGTTCATTCACGCCAACGTTCGCTGGGAGTTCCGCGCTATCCGACGCGTGGTGGCGACACCGGCGTTTCATCACTGGCACCACAGCGCCGAGCGCGCGGCGGTGAACAAGAATTTCGCCGTTCACACGCCAATCTGGGACATCGTTGGCGGCACGTACTATCTGCCCGATCGCTGGCCCGACTCTTACGGTCTGCACGATGGCGGCGGCGTGCCGCACCGCTGGCTCTCGCAACTCATTCATCCGTTCCGCGTCACACGCTGACGCAAAACCCGATCCCCGATCCCCGATCCCCGATCCCCGATCCCTGATCCCCGATCCCTGATCCCCGATCCAGCGCAGTAGAATCGGCAACAACAGAGGACTCATGACCTGCTCCGCCAGACATCTTCTAAGGCCTGCATGGCGACAGTTGAAGCAAGTTTCTGGCAGGCCG
>JBOGIV010000395.1:0-11911 GCA_050747925.1 Vicinamibacterales bacterium | reverse complement strand
CCCTGGAACCCTGTTATCCTGGCGGCAGGTGGATGAGGTAGCTCACGCCGGCGTTCGAGATCCAGACGCGCAGATATTCACCACCCCTCAGCATCTCGACTTTCGCCCCGTTTGGTGCGGACTTGATGCCGGCCTTGTTGGCGCTGTTGAGATCTTTCAGCTCGCCCGCCGGAATGATGCTGACGACTTCGCGCCCTTTGACCTGTCCACCCTGCAGGAACTCGACCCAGCGTTCCATGGTCTGGCCGGCGGCCGCTGGTGACGGCATTTGGCTCGTGAGCCGCACTTGATACGTGCCGGCGGCGAGCGGCTTGCCGTCCGCCTTGACGTTTCGGGGAATCTTGACTTCGCCGAGCGGTGTCTCTGCAGCGGGTTGCGCAATGGCGACGCTCGCTGTCACCGTGCACGCGGTGAGTAGTCCGATGATTCTGCTGATCCTCATCGTGAGCCTCCACGAAAATTATAGTCCGCAGTCCTCAGTCCGGAGTCCAATGCCGATCAGGTGAAGACCTGATGACCGCGTCGGTGAGCCGTGGCTGCCTAGCGAAGCTTCGCCTCAAACCACCCAGAAAAACACGTCGGCGCCGCTTCGCTAGGGGGCAGTGTAGTTTTGCCCCGCTCCGCGGGGCGGACATCTTCTGCGGCCTGCCAGAAACTTGCTTCAACTGTCGCCATGCAGGCCTTAGAAGATGTCTAGCGAGGACCGAGGACGGTGACTGCGGACCGTGAACCGCGATTACTTCTTCAGGATGACCACCGATCCGCTGTGACTGCGGACCGACAGGAGCGCGCTGCCGTCGCCGTACGCGCCGCGGATCGCGCGCCGGCTCGTGCCTCGACGACGATCGTCACTATCCGATCCTGGGCGAAGCGTGACCGGCAGATCCGATCGAATGCTGCCGCTGAACGAGTTGGCGTCGAGCTCGAAACCGGGCGCGGCCGGCAGGACCAACCGAACGTTTCCGGAGTGGGTCGTGAATTCGTATCGACCGCCGCGGCTCAGCGGCGCGTCGAACTCGATGCTGCCTGAGACCGATTTCGCCAGCGCCCGCTCCACCTGAACCCCCGCGATGCGCACGTCGCCGCTGACCGATCCGCACTCCAGCTCCCGGACGTTGAGGCCCGTCGCGATCACTGAGCCGCTGATCGTGCTGAGCGTCAGCAGGGAAGCGCCACCGATATCTTTGGCGATCACATCGCCCGAGACGGTCTTGGCCAGCGCCAAGTTGGGGGTTGCGGTCACTGACACATCGCCGCTGATGGTCTCAGCGCGCACTTGGCCCTTGACAGAGCTCACGATCACGTCACCGGAAATGCTCTTGACGGCTGCCATGGCCGACGCCGGCACCGACACAATGTAGTCCACGCTCGCTGACATCCCGCGATCCCACGAGCGGTCGCGGTTCCGCGGATACACCGTGCGGACCTCGACGCGGCTGCCGGTCTGCGTGATCTCGACGCGCAGAGCCGCCAGCATCCGCTTGGCCTCTTCGGGATCGCGATGACGGACCCGCTTGATCGATTCGACGACAATCGTGTTGCCCGATCCACCCGTGACGCGCACATCGCCCGAGATGCCGCTGATGTCGAGCGAGCCGTCGTTTCCCACCTTGAACGACTGCGTCGCCCGATCCACCTGTTCGGGACCCTGACGAGCCTCGGCGTATCGGTCGAGCCACCCCGCGCGCGGCCCGTCGTCGGTCAGGACGCCGCGGTTGGTGACTGCGCCCTCGGCCATCGTGGCGACCGCAAGGAGGGCGAGCACGACGTTCACAGGTGAGAGATGACGGATATGCATAGGCTCCGCTACTGAGGAAGAGTCTGGAACTTCCGGCCCGCTTCGACTTGATTACCTTTGCGCATTTCATTGATGAGCTCGACGGTCTGTTGCAGGAGCGCCACCTTGGTTCGCAGTCCGTCGAACAGTCCTTCCTGCGCGGTGTCGTTCGACGGTTGCGATTGCAACGCCGCCCGGCTTTCACCGATGGCCTGGTCGATGACGGACAGGTTTCTCTGCAGGACCGCCGCAACCTGCGGATCGAGCTCGCCGGTGTCCTGCTTGGCGATCGTCTCGAGATCGCTGATCGCCTTCTGGTAGTGCCGTTCTGCGGCCTCGAATTCCGCCGTCACCGATTCGACCGTGGCCTCGGCGCCAGCACTGGCTTCGGGCGGCTGCACCGGCTGGGCGTCGCGACGCAGGAAGGGCAGCACGCCGATGAGCGTGGCCAGCACGATAGCCGCCGCGGCGGCGAACCACACGCTCCAGCTGGCGCGTGTGGCAGGCAGAGCCAGCACTCGCCCGCGTGGGGCCGGCTCGGCGGCGACCCGCTCTTGCAGCGACTTCCACACATCTGGCCCTGGCTCGTGACGGTCGAGCATGAAAGCCGCGGCGCGGATCGTGCGGAGATCGACGACCAGCGCCCGGCAATCCGCGCAGGAATCCAGGTGCCGCTCGACCGCGCGTTCAGCGTCCGGATCGAGTCGTCCGTCGATGAAATCGACGAGCACGTTGGAGAGGTCATCGCACTGCATGATTCGCTATTCGCTATTCGCTATTCGCCGTTCGCCCTGCGTCCCCTGCGCGAGGTAGGTTCGAATGCGCATCCGCGCTTTGTGGACCTGCGATTTTGATGTGCCCTCCGTGACGCCAAGCATGGCACCCACTTCCTGATGACCAAACCCTTCAACATCGTGCAGAAGGAATGCGGCGCGGCACGCCGGAGGAAGCGCTTCGATCGCGCGTTCGAGATCGATGCGACTCACGGCGCTCACAACCGGCACGGGGGACGCGACGGGCCTGGCGTCGGGCTCGTCCAGCGAATCGGTTTGCATGCCCATCCGCGTCCGCCGATTCCGCAGCACATCGAGACAATGATTCATCGCCAACCGATACAGCCACGTGCCGAGCGTCGACTCGCCGCGGAAGCTGCCAAGCTTCCGATAGGCGATCAAGAAAATGTCCTGCAGCAGGTCGTCCGCCTCGGCTCGCGAGCCCACCATGCGATTGGCGAGATTGTAGAGCCGCGTCGCGTGCTGCCGGTAAAGCGCCTCGAAGGCTGTCCCGTCTCCCGCACGAACACGCTCGACCAACTGAAGGTCGGCAATGGTCAGCTCCTCTGTGGACTTAGACGGGGGCATGCTGGGTGGGGTTGATGACCTTGCCCAGTGTTGACGCTGTGACTGACGGTTTGGTTCGAAAAAACCTCGCGAGGCTTCGCCTCAGACCGCCCATAAGACCGCGGAAGGCTCCGCCTCGCTCGGTGGCAGTGTTTCTTGGCCCCGCTCCGCGGGGCGAGAAAACTTGACCCACTTGGCTGCAATTCTCGGGTCAAGTTTTCAGCGAAACCCTCGGAATCCGACGTGTTGCCTACTTTGGCCAACGCACGCGCTCAAACCCGACGACCCGACGCGCCGTCACCGTGAGGCCTTCGGCGCGCAGCAGCGCTCGCTTGATACCCGGGCTCGAATACCCGCCCAGCTGACCTCCGGCCGCAATCACCCGGTGATAGGGAAGCCCGGGACGATTGGCCTCTCGCATGATGTTGCCGACCGCCCGAGCGGCGCGCGGCTTGCCAGCCAGCCGTGCCACTTCGCCATAGGTGGTCACGCGCCCAACCGGAATGCGGGCGACGATGCTCAGGACCCGACGCTCGAAGCCGGTGGACTGACGCGTGCTCACGGCGTGATACCGGCCCGCGTCGTCGGCGACCTAGCCCTAGCGAGCGAGCCCGAGGCCCCGCAAAGTCGCGCGCGGGTCGATCAGGCCGTACCCATATTCGTCGTCGCGACCGGGCGCGCCTTTGTCGATCGCATACCGCTTCATGGCCGCCTCGATCGCTGCCGGACTCGTGATGCCCTGCTGCATCAGCAGCGCCGCGAAGCCCGACACGTGAGGCGTCGCCATCGACGTGCCTTGGAAGAAGGAGAAGGCGAACGAGTCGGCCCGGGGGGGCCCGAATTGCGACGCCGGACGGTTGTAGGTTTCCAGGAGATCCGAATCGAGTGTTTGCTGGACGATGCCGGCGGCTACGCCACCTTGTGGGCCAGATCGCCGTTGATCGCCACCGGGGGCCGCGATCTCCACGTAGGAACCGGTCGTCGAGTAAAACGCCAGCTCCAGCGTGCGACCGACTGCGCCAACGGCCACCATCCCATCGATGCTCGTGGCGAATTCGGCAATTCGATTCGGCGCATTTCCCACGTCGCGAGAGTTGCCCGCGGCGACGGATACGAACGCGCCTCTACTGACGGCATAGGTGATGGCGTCCCGGACAACTGGTGCGGCGCCGCCTTGTGTACGACCCACGCTCAGATTGAGCACCTTGGCGCCGTTGTCTGCGGCATACCGGACGGCGCGCGCGACGACATCGTCAGTTCCGGTGAATGGACTCGCGAAGAAGTCATCCCAGGTGCCAGCGATGACCTTCAGCGGCATGAGTCGAACGTTGTACGCCATGCCCGCAACGCCGATGGCGTTGTTGGTGAGCTGTCCGATCGTCCCGGCCACGTGCGTGCCGTGACCATCGAGATCCACCGGCAGATCGTCATTCCAAATGAAGTCGCGCGGGGCGACGAACCGGGCCGAATCCGCCCCAGCGAGCTCCGGGGCTGCGACGAAGGGGATATCGACCACTCCGAGAGCGCGCAGCAGCGGTCCGCCCGGGGTCGCTCGGTTGGGTCGTTGCATGTTGTAACGCAGCACTCCAGATCGAAACGCGAGTCCGCTATCCAGAACTGCGACGATGATGTTCGCGCTGGCGCCGGGCTGAATGGCCCACGCGCGCTCCATGTCGATGGCTGGGAAGTTCCATTGACTGGAATACATCGGGTCGTTCGGCCGCACTTGCATCGCGTGGTTCAGGTAGCGAGGCTGTGCGTATTCCACGTCGGCCCGGGATCGCAGCGTAGCCGCCGCTGCCTCTGCATCGGCAGTGGCCGGGATCTCGACGAGGTCGAACGAGTCGCGATCCGAGTACTTGACGATCACTGAGCCGGGGAGGTAGAGAGGCAGCGCTTTCTCGGCGATCTCGCCGCGATCGCCGCGGCCGTCGCGCGGTTCGCGGGGCGGATCCTGATTGCGCAGTCCGCGGTCGATCGCGGGAAGGGTCGTTTCCTGCAGCAACAAGCGCCCGGAGAATGGTTCCTGACCTCGCTCACCTGTGGCCGACACGCCGGTCAGGACCGTTGCCAGAATGACCACGGTCCGGGCCCGCGACGCTCCCGTTCGTTTCATATCGTCATGTTATCCGAGGCGCGCCAGCGGGCTGGACATCTTCTATGGTCTAACCTCGTCTCACCCGAAGCCGTTCTCGGCGCGTCAGACATCTTCTAAGGCCTGCATGGCGACAGTTGAAGCAAGTTTCTCGGAGCCGAGGTGTCTTTCTGGGCGGTTTGAGGCGAAGCTTCGCTAGTTGGTCTGGAGTCGTGGCTCGAAGACCACCTCGCCGCCGATGACGGTGAGCAGCACACGCGCGTCCAGGATGCTTTTCGCATCGATGCTCATCACGTCGCGATCGAGCATGACCAGGTCACCGTACTTGCCCGGCTCGATCGAGCCCAGTTCCGTGTCGGCGTGCGCGGCAAACGCCGCGTTCCAGGTAAAAGCCTTGAGCACCTCGGTTCTCGACAGCCGCTGGTCGGGCATCCACCCGCCGGCCGGGTTGCCCGCAGGGTCCTGCCGGGTGACGCCCGCATAGAAGCCCAGCATCGGGTTGGGCTCTTCAACCGGAAAGTCGGAGCCGTTCGCCAGGATGGCGCCGCTCTTGATCAGCTTCTGCCACACGTAGGCCCCTTCCGCCGTGCGCGCGGGTCCGAGACGCGCCGGCACCCAGGGCATGTCCGACGTCGCGTGCGTGGTTTGCATCGAGGCGATCACGTTGAGCTCGGCGAAACGAGGAATGTCGGCGGCATCAAGAATCTGCGCGTGCTCGATGCGAAGCCGAAGGTTCCGGGCGACGGGCGCTTCGCTGTACACCTGTTCGTAGAGATCGAGGACCTGACGATTCGCACGGTCCCCGATCGCGTGGATGCAGGTCTGAAAGCCGGCTTTCGACGCGGCGAGCGCCTTGGCGTGCACTTCCTCGGGCGGTGTCGTCAGCAATCCGATGTTCTTCGGCTCGTCGGCATACGGTTCCAGCAGCGCGGCGCCACGCGATCCAAGCGCGCCGTCTGCCTGAATCTTGATGGCCTGCACCATGAGGTGGCGCTTGGCGTAATCCTTCAACGGACCCTTGTCGAACTCGACCTGCAGCGTGTTCAGCGAGCCGCTGAGCATCACGTACAGTCGCGTCTTCAGTTCGCCATTGTCGACGAGGCGCTTGTAGGCGTCGACCACTTTGGGATCGACGCCCGCGTCGTGCACCATCGTGACGCCGAGCCGTCTGGCTTCCGCGTCAGCGAGACGAATCTGATCTTCGAGCTGTGCGGCTGAGACCTCGGGGATCTTTTGAGACACGAGGCCCTGCGCTAAATCGATCAGCACACCGGTTGGGTGGCCCTTTGCGTCGCGCATGATGCGGCCGCCCGCAGGATCTTTGGTGTCGCGTGACAACCCGGCCACCGTCATCGCCGCGTGATTCACCAGCGCCGCGTGGCCATCGACGCGCGTGAGATACACAGGGTTGTTGGGCGCTGCCGCGGTGAGCTTGTCGTGCGTGGGCCACGCGGCGTCGGGCCAGTCGTTTTGATCCCAGCTCCGCCCTTGGATCCACTCGCCAGGACGCGCAGTGGCGGCGCGCGCCCGCACCATCTCGACGATCTCGTCATAGGTCTTGGTGCCGCGCAGCTTCAGCACTTGAAGACTGGCGCCAAGGCCCGTGAAATGGCCGTGCGCATCCTGTAGTCCAGGCAGCACCGTCTTGCCACCGGCATCGACGACTCGTGTGCCCGATCCGACCAGCTCGAGCGCATCAGCGTTCGAGCCGACCACGACGAACCGTCCTCCACGAATGGCGATGGCCTCGGCGCGAGCCTGCGCGTCGCTGGCCGTGTAGATCACCGCGTTGTGAATGACGAGCTCGGCGGGCGGCGTCGAGACTGCCGTGCCGCAGGCGAGGGCCCCGCCAAGCAGGAGAGCGAGTGAGATCGTGCGCATACAGGCCTAACGATAGCAGGGGTTTCGAAGCGCGAGGCGGAGCCGAATCGTTCGGTTCTTCTCGGCGCTCTGAGGCGGAGCCTCGCTGGTCCCTACGCTATACTGCCGACCGCGAATGCGAGCCGTCGACATCATTCGGGCGAAGCGAGATGGCGAAGCGCTCTCGCGCGCCGCGATCGACTGGTTCGTGCGCGGCGTCAGCGACGGCTCCTGGGAGGACTACCAGATCTCCGCGCTCCTGATGGCGATCGTGCTCAAGGGCATGACCGACGAGGAGACCGCGTGGTTGACCGACGCGATGGTCCGCTCAGGCGATCGCGTCCGGCTCGACGACATTGCTGGAATCAAAGTCGGCAAGCACAGCACTGGCGGCGTCGGCGACAAGGTGTCGATCGTCCTTGCGCCGCTGGCGGCGGCCTGCGGCGTCGTCGTGCCGAAGATGTCGGGTCGCGGACTAGGCCACACAGGTGGCACGCTCGACAAGCTCGAGAGCATTCCCGGATTCCGCGTGTCGTTCTCGCTTCCCGAGTTCAAGTCGGCGCTCGCCGACCTTGGCTGCTGTCTGATCAGTCAGACCGAGACGATTGTTCCAGCCGACAAGGTGCTCTACGCGCTGCGTGATGTGACCGCCACGATCGAGAGTCTGCCCCTCATCGCCTCGTCGGTGATGAGCAAGAAGATCGCCGAGGGGAGCGACGCCGTCGTGCTCGACGTGAAGTGCGGGCGTGGCGCGTTCATGAAATCGCCGGACGAGGCGTACGATCTCGCCCGCGCGCTGGTGTCGATCGGCACGCACGCGGGCATTCGCACCGAGGCGTTCATCACGCGGATGGACGCGCCGCTCGGACGCGCCGTCGGCAATGCGCTCGAGATTCAGGAGTGCATCGACACGCTTCGCGGTGAGGGGCCCTCCGATCTCGAAGAGATCGTGTTCAAGCTGGCCGCGCGCATGGTGCAGCTTGGCGGCCGCGCCGAGACCGAAGTCGAGGCCCGGGCGAAAGTGGAAACCGCGATCGGAACCGGCGCCGCGCTCGATCGGTTCAGAGCGCTGATCGACCGGCAGAGCGGCGATCCGAAGGTCGTGGACGATCCGTCGCGCTTGCCGGCGGCGAGACACGTCCACAGCGTCACCGCCGGCCGAACGGGTATCGTCACCGGGCTCGATGCGTTCCTGGTGGGGCGGGCGTCGGTGGCGCTTGGCGCCGGCCGCGACAAGAAGGGTGATCCCGTGGACTTCGCGGCGGGAGTGCGAGTGGCTCGAAAGCCCGGCGAGCGCGTCGCCGCCGGCGAGCCGGTGCTCGAACTGCACTACAACGACCCGACGAAGCTGCCGGGTGCCATGGCCCTCGCCGCGCAGGCGTTCGAGATTGGAGATGAGGCGCCGGACGAGGCTCCCCTCGTCATCGGCTGGGTGCACGACAACGGCGAGACTTCTCTTTAGGAGGCCACGTGGACCTACTGCTGACGAAACTGCAGCCGATCGTCGGGCTCCTTGGCATCCTTGGGTTCGCCTATCTGATTTCGACCAACCGCAAAGCGATCAGCCTGCGTGTCGTTGGCTGGGGGTTGAGCCTGCAAGTGCTCTTCGCGCTGATCGTGCTCAAGACCGAGGTTGGACAGCGCACGTTCCAGGTGCTTGGGGACGCGATTCGCCGCCTGCTGGCGTACTCCGTCGAGGGCTCTCGGCTCGTCTTCGGCCCCTTGGGCGACGGGCAGGTCTGGTCCAGCGTGATGACGGGCGTCCTCGGCGAGACGGGCGCACAGTACTCCGTCATCTTCGCGTTTCAGATCCTGCCGACGATTATCTTCATCGCCGCGCTCTTCGCCGTCCTCTATTACCTCGGCGCGATGCAGATTGTCGTACGGCTGTTTGCCGTGGTGATGAACAGAGTCATGGGCGCCAGCGGCGCCGAATCGCTGAACGTCGCGGCCAGCATTTTCATGGGCCAGACCGAGGCGCCGCTCACGATTCGGCCCTACCTTTCGCGCCTGACGCAGTCGGAGCTCATGACCGTGATGACCAGCGGCATGGCGCACATCTCCGGCGGCATCATGGCCGCCTACATTGCCTTTGGCATCGAGGCCAAGCATCTGCTGACGGCGGTCATCATGACCGCGCCCGGCACGCTGATGATGGCGAAGATGTTCGTGCCGGAAACCGAGACGCCGGAGACGCGGGGCACGGTCACGCTGCAGATCGAGAACAAGGACGTCAACGTCATCGACGCGGCGGGCCGCGGCACCAGCGAGGGCCTGCATCTGGCCCTCAACGTTGGGGCGATGTTGATCTCGTTTGTGTCGCTGGTGGCGCTCTTGAACGCGCTACTCGGCGTGGCCGGCCTGTCACTTCAGCAGATCCTCGGCTGGGTCTTCGCGCCGGTGGCGTGGAGCCTCGGCGTACCGTGGCGTGATGCCGCCACGGTGGGGAATCTGCTCGGCACCCGCATGGTCCTGAACGAGTTCATCGCGTTCGCCCAACTCGGCCCGATGAAAGAGACGCTCGACCCGAGGTCGTTTACGATCGCGACCTTTGCGCTGTGTGGCTTCGCCAATTTCGCCTCTATCGGCATCCAGATTGGCGGCATCAGCGCCCTGGTTCCCGAACGGCGCGGCGACCTGGCACGACTTGGGTTGCGCGCGATGATCGCGGGTACCCTGGCGAACTTCCTCACGGCGATTATTGTCGGCTTCCTGCTCTAGCCCAGGGGCACGATCGCCGTCGTCGGCGGGGCGGCGGAATCTGCGGCTGGAGCGCGCGGTCACGGCGCTGACCGGCCGGCGCGGCAGCCTGATGGTGCATTCGCCGACCACTGACGGCCGCCGGTTGTTCTTCAGCTGGGAAGAAGACGAGGGCGACATCTGGGTGATGAACGTGAGTACACGGTAAGGAGTGAGCTGCAATCATGTCGCGCGTGAGTACTTTCGATCAGGTCACAGAAGCCGCGGAGTGGCTCCGCGGTCACGGCTATGGCGGCGCCGACGTGGCCATCGTCCTGGGCTCCGGCCTGGGCGACTTCGCCGAAGGCGTGCCCGACGCGATGTCAACGCCCTACACCGGGATTCCGCATTGGCCCGCAACCCACGTGATTGGACATGCGGGCAAGCTCGTCGGCGCGACCATCGCGGGACGGCACGTGCTCGCCTTGTCGGGCCGCGTGCACATGTACGAAGGACACAGCCTGCAGACGGTCACCTTTGCCATGCGCGTGATGGGCGCGCTCAAAGTGCCACGAGTCATTCTCACCAACGCCGCCGGAGGCATCTCGCCCAAGTGCTCGCGAGGCGCGCTGATGGTGATCGACGATCACATCAATTTCATGGGCGACAATCCGCTGGTCGGTCCGAACGACGAGCGATTCGGCCTTCGCTTTCCAGACATGACCGAGGTGTACTCTGCGCGGCTGCGCGCCGTGACGGACGAAGTGGCGCGGGACCGTGGAGTCGAAATTCAACACGGGATCTACATCGCCGTTCGCGGACCGAGCTACGAGACGCCCGCCGAGATTCGGGCGTTTCGCACGATGGGGGCCGACGCCGTGGGGATGTCGACGGCCCCAGAGGCGATCGTCGCCCGACACATGGGACTCGAGGTGCTCGGCATCTCCTGCATCTCCAACGCCGCCGCGGGGGTTTACCCGACGCCGTTGCACCATGAGGAAGTGATGGAGACCACCCGAATGGTCAGAGGACAGTTCATCTCGTTGTTGGAGGGCATCATTGGGCGGCTTTGACGCCCTGGTCGACGCGGCTCGAGTTGCGCGGGAGCGCGCCGTCGCGGACTACTCCGACTTCAAGGTTGGCGCCGCACTCGAAACTGCCGGCGGCACGATCGTCACAGGCTGCAACATCGAAAACGCGACGTACGGTCTGACGGTCTGCGCCGAGCGCGTTGCCATCTTCAAAGCACTCTCAGAAGGTCACCGACATTTCACTCGCATCGCCGTCGTCGCCGATACCGATTCACCGACGCCGCCGTGCGGCGCCTGCCGCCAGATCATGTGGGAGTTCGGTGGCGACCTCGAAGTGATTCTCGCGAACCTCGATCGCGTCACCGGTCACCATCAGATGCGCGATCTTTTCCCGCTCCCGTTCGACCGGCGCCTTCTGTGAAGTCCCTTCAGCTGTCCGCCGACGCGGCCGACCAGCCTTCGCTGAAGCTACGGCGGTCCGCCGAAGCCTTGGCGCAGGCGGAAGCCTTGGCGTAGGCGGAAGCCATTGGCGAAGGCGGACGACTGCGAGGACGGACCTCGCCCAAGCTCGCCGGATATTCACGCGAGCGGCGGCGGGCCGTTATCATTCCCCTGATGCTTCCAACCATCGCGTGGCAAGACGACGATATCGTCATGATCGACCAGCGCAAGCTGCCGTCGAAGGAGGAATTCGTGCGGTGTCAAACCGCCAACGATGTCGCCAAGGCGATCAAGACCATGGTGATTCGCGGGGCGCCGGCGATTGGCGTCTCGGCGGCGATGGGCCTCGCACTGGCCTCGGCGAAGAGCAGAGCCACGGGGACGCGTCAGTTCACCACCGAGTTTCAACGGAATTGCGAGCTCCTCGGATCGACCCGCCCGACGGCGGTGAATCTGTTCTGGGCGATCGAGCGAATGAAGCGGTCGTTCTCGGAAGGCGCCCTTGCCGGCGAGTCCGTCGATCAGCTCAAGACCCGCCTTCGTGCAGAAGCAGATCGGATTCACGATGAAGACATCGAGAGCTGTCGGGCGATTGGGCGCAACGGCGCGGCGCTCGTGCCGGCAGAGGCCTGCATCCTGACGCACTGTAATGCCGGCGCTCTGGCGACCGCCGGCTACGGTACGGCGC
>JBOGIV010000394.1:0-12728 GCA_050747925.1 Vicinamibacterales bacterium | reverse complement strand
GCCCCTACTCAGAATTGCAGACGTAGTTCACCCAAAATCTGCCGCTTGACGATGTCACCGAAGATGTGGGACTGAATCTCTTCGTTCGTCAGGTTGATCACTTTGACCGTCGCCGTCGCCTTGTTGTTGGCGAATCTCACGCCGAAAGCGCCATTCACTTGCGTGTAGGCGTCGGTTGGTCCTGTGAAGCGCGCATCGAGCACATCCTGCCAGACTGCATCGCCCACATAGCTCAGCGACAGGTTGCCGAGGTAGCGATTCTTGTTGTAGCTCATGCCGATATTGAATCGGTTCTGCGGCGGCAGGTTGACCTCCGAGAGCGCAAAGGTGGGCTCGGGCTGCGCCTGGTACGAATAGTTGGCAAAGACGTTCAGTGCCTCGTTCACGGCGCCATCGGCACCAAGCTCGAAGCCTTTGTTCTTCACTTCGCCCAGGTTGCGATAGCTGAATTGTGAAGGGAGGCCGCCCGTGACGCACGCCTGACCTGGTACGCACGGCGGCGGCAGCACTTCGAGCACGGCCGCGGGCAGCGGCCATGCCGGCGGCGGCGCCGTGGCACGGTAGCGGCCAACCTGGGTAAAGAAGATTTCGTCCTGGTTCTTCGTGAAGTAGACCGCGGCCGTGACCGTTGCGCGCTTGTTGATGACGCCGGTGTACGCCACCTCGAACGATTGCGTGGACTCCTCGGTGAGGTTCTGGTTGCCGACCGCCTGGAACGGGAAGTTGTAAATCATGCCGGCCAGTGCGGGATTGATGGCGCCGAGGTTCAGTTGATTGAGCAGGCGTGTGTCGAGGAAGTTGTTGATGAGCGACGGCGCTCGAAACGCCTTGTTGTAGGAGACGCGAACGGCATGGTCGGCCCTCGGTTTGAAGATCGCCGCCAGGCGTGGCGAGAACACCGCGTCTTCGATGTTGTCGAACTTGTCGACCCGCGCACCGACGTTGAGACGCAGGTAGCTGGTCAGGAAGATCTCGTCCTGCACGTAGGCGCCGAACTCTTCGCGATCGTTTCCGAGCGGAGCGATCGACAGATCGAACTTGTTGATCCGAAGGTTGCCGCCGTAGCTGACGACGTTGCGCGTGCCCACGGCGGTGATATTGCCGACCTCGAAGTCGAATGTCTTCGTGTTGAAGGTGAACAGGATGGGCCGTCCGTTGAGGCCGACGGCGAGCAGGGCCGAGGCGTCGCCATCCAGAATGTTGGTGAAGAAGTTCGCCTTGAGCGCGTTCTTGGTGAACCGCACCGTGCCGTAGCTCAGGCCAAGGCCGGTGATGTCGAACGGCCCGATGCCCGTGTGGATGATGCCGTCGGTGCCTCCGTACCCGCCCGCGAAGCTGAGCTTGTACGTGCCGTTCGGCGCGTCGTAGTCGGCGCGGCCGTCAAACTTCGGCTGTGTCGTACCCTGATTCGTATACGAGGGATAGGGCGTGCCTGTGCCGTTGGGAATCACGCCGGTCGGTCGTGGTAGTGCATCTGACGTGTAGCCGCCGGCCGATATCTTGTACGCCCAGCGATCGTTGATCGCCCGCGCGTGCGTGCCGTAGAAGCCAAACTGCGAGCCCGACCCGAGCTTTTCGCCTCTCTCGGTGTCGCGGTCGAAGCCACCAAGCGTGAGCGTGACGCTATTGCCCGCCAGCTCGCGGGGCGTCTTCGAAATGAAGTTGATGACGCCGTTCATCGCATTGGCGCCCCACACGGCAGAGGCTGGTCCACGAATCACTTCGATCTGCCTCAACTCACCCGGGTTGACGGGGAGCAAGTCCCACGCGACGAAGCCAAAGAAATCCAGGTAGAGGCTGCGACCATCGAGGAGCGCGAGCTGGTTGGTCGCGAGCGTTGAGGTCGCACCGCGCATCGTGATGTTGAAATCGCGCGCGGAGGTCTGCGAGATGTTCATGCCGGGCACCGATCGAAGCAACTCGGCGTAGTTGGTCGAGGGGGTCGACTGAATCACATCAGCGGTGACAACCGACACGGTGGCGGGAGCGTTGACGAGCTGTTGCTCGACCTTCGACGCCGTCACCACGATCTGCTCTTCGTAGATCGGCGGCTGCTCCTCGGGTGGTTTCGGAGGAGGGGGTTGCTGCTGCTGAGGGGTTCCCCCTTGGGCGAATGCAGCGGTTGAGCCGGCCAGGGCCAGCATCAGAATTGCGGCCAAACGACGAACCGTCATTTCGAGCCTCCTCATCGAAGGGAACTGGAAACGAGATCGAGATAGTCGGGTCGATCGGCCGACGAGTGATGGCGAAATGATCCCAGAATCCGATCGCCACGCACGACGAACGCGCCACCAAGTTGGCGCAGCAGTCCCGGCGGTTGGTAGCCGAATCCATATGAAGCTGCGGCTGACGCACCGCGCGCCCAGACCGACGGGCTGAGGAGCGCGGACATGCGCATGTTCCCGAGCCCGAATGCCACGTAGTGCTTCAGCGAGGGATCGCTGACTTGTAAGACGTCGCTCAGCCCGAATCGTTCGAACCAGGGCCGTGCCGCGTCCACCGACTCAGGATGCACGAAGGCGATGAGCGTCCCGCTCGACTCGATTCGTGGCCGAAGTTCGCCGACTTCGGCCATGGTCTGGCGGCAAAACGTGCAGCCAAAATGCCGGAGAAAGACGACGAGAGTCGGCGAGCGATTCACGAGCCCGCCCAGCGGCGAGTCTGGAGGCAGGACTACTGTTTCCGTCACGCTAGCTTCCAGCACCGCTGACACTCTTGGCGCTCAGCACCGTAGCACCTTTGGCACCTTGGCGCCTTTGGCACCTTTGGCACTCTAAACCCTCTGTGCAGTATGCGCCCACTCCGCAAGCTTCCGGCCGTCCTCGTAAAAGCGCCGGATTCCTTCTGACAGCTTCTCCACCGCCATGGCGTCCTGATTGTGCATCCAGCGGAAGCTCGGCTCGTCGACCGAGATCTTCTGCTCTCCCGATGCGCGCGCACCCTCGATGGTCAATCGCGGCGTGACCTCTCCTTCGGTGCGCTGCAGCGTCTCGAGAATGTCCGGGCTGATCGTCAGGAGGTCGCAGCCGGCCAGGTGCAGCACCTGCTCCACCTTCCGGAAGCTGGCGCCCATCACTTCCGTCTTGTAGCCGTGTTTCTTGTAGTAGTTGTAGATGCGCGTCACCGATTGGACGCCTGGGTCCTCGTCCGCGCTGATTTCGGCGCCGCGCTCCTTGCGATACCAGTCGTAGATGCGTCCGACAAAAGGCGAGACGAGCGTCACGCCGGCCTCGGCGGACGCCACGGCTTGCGCCAAGCTGAAGAGCAGGGTCATGTTGCAATGAATGCCCTCGCGCTCCAACTCAGCCGCGGCGCGGATCCCTTCCCAAGTGGTCGCCACTTTGATCAAAATACGTTCGCGATCGACGCCGGCTTGCTGGTAGAGCGCCATGAATTGCCGGGCCTTCGCGACCGACGCTCGAGTATCGAAGCTCAGCCGGGCATCGACCTCGGTCGAGACGCGACCGGGAATGATCCTCAGGATTTCGCATCCGAAATTCACCGCCAGTCGATCCACGAAGGCTTCGGTCCGCTCGCCTTCCGCGAGGCCGAGTCGATCGGCGTCATGCAGGGCCTTCTCGACCAGCGAGCGGTACTGCGACTGGTTCGCGACCTTCAGCAGGAGCGATGGGTTGGTCGTGGCGTCCTGTGGCCGGTATTTCCGCATGGCATCGAGATCGCCAGTGTCGGCAACCACGATCGTGTGGCGCCTGAGCGAATCGAGCTGGGACATAGGGAAAGAATAACAGTGCCAAAGGTGCATGCCTTATGCTTTTTGCGAAGCCATGACCGTCCTTGTGATCGACGTCGGTGGAACCCACGTCAAGATGCGGCTCTCGACCAACACCGAGCGGCGGCAGTTCGACTCGGGCGACGACTTCACGCCACAGAAGCTCGTCGACGGCGTGCGTCGGCACACCAAAGACTGGAAGTTCGACGTCGCCACCATCGGCCTCCCGACTCCGGTGCTTCGCGGTCGCGTGATGGAGGAACCCTGGAATCTCGGACGAGGCTGGGTGGGTTTCGACTTTTCCGCGGCGCTGGGCGTACCCGTCAAAATCCTGAATGACGCCGCCATGCAGGCGCTCGGCAGCGACGAGGGCGGCCGCATGCTCTTTCTCGGTCTCGGATCGGGCCTTGGGACGGCGCTGGTAGACGATGGCCACGTCGTAGCGCTGGAGATGGGGCACCTCCCGTTTCGCGACAAGACCTTCGAGGATTACGTCGGACAACGCGGGTTGATCGAGTCGGGAGAAGTCGCCTGGCGCCACACCGTGCTGGAAGTGGCCGAACGGCTTCGTGACGCGGTCGCCGCGGAGTACGTGGTCCTAGGCGGTGGCAACGTCCGGTTGTTCGGCGATCTACCGGCTGGCATTCGACGCGGCAACAACGACCACGCCTTCGATGGCGGGTTTCGCGCGTGGGAATCGGTGGACGAGCCGCGTCCAACGCCACACGACGACACGTGGCGCGAGCTGAACGCCCTGGTTCCAAAACAGCACCTGCGGGATTTGTTCGGGGCCGATCCGGCGCGCGCGATGCGATTCTCGATCGACACGGCCGGCCTGCAGGTCGACTACTCGAAAAACCTGATTACCACCGAGGTAATGGACGCCCTTCGGCGGCTCGCGAAGGCACGAGGAGTGGAGACGCTGAGAGACGAGATGTTTGGCGGCGGGGCGATCAATCTCACCGAGCACCGGGCCGTCATGCACGTCGCTTTGCGCAATCGGTCGGGACGCCCGATGTTCGTGGGCGGCAAAGACGTGATGCCCGAAGTTCGAAGGGCGCTGGAGCACGTCCAGACGTTCTCCGAACGCGTGCGCGCGGGACGGTGGACCGGATACTCCGGCCTCGGCATCACCGACGTCGTGAACATCGGCATCGGCGGGTCCGATCTCGGACCCGCCATGGTCGTTGAGGCCCTCAAGCCCTTCACGCGCACGGGGCCGCGTCTGCATTTCGTCTCGAACGTGGACGGAACCCATCTCGCCGAAACACTCCTGGCTCTCCGCCCCGAGACCACGCTGTTCACGATCGCCTCAAAGACCTTCACGACACAGGAGACGATGACCAACGCGCGGTCGGCGCGCGACTGGTTCCTGACGTCTGCTCACGACGAAGCCGCGATCGTGAAACACTTTGTCGCAATCTCCACGAACGACAAGGAAGTGCGGGCGTTCGGCATCGCGCCGGAGAACATGTTCGTCTTCTGGGATTGGGTCGGTGGTCGCTACTCGCTCTGGTCCTCCATTGGGCTGCCCATCGCCCTGGCCGCTGGCTTTGAGCACTTCGAGATGCTGCTCGACGGCGCACACGAGATGGACACGCATTTTCAATCGGCGCCGCTCGAGCACAACCTGCCGATCACGCTTGGCCTCCTCGGCGTGTGGTATGCCAATGTCCTCGGCGCTGAGACCCATGCGGTGTTGCCGTACGAGCAGTATCTCCATCGGCTGCCGGCGTATCTGCAGCAGCTCGACATGGAGAGCAACGGCAAGCGGGTGACGCGCGATGGCGGCGTCGTGGCAGGATCAACCGGGCCCATCGTCTGGGGCGAGCCCGGCACGAACGGCCAGCACGCCTTCTATCAGCTGCTCCACCAAGGCACGCATCTGGTCCCCTGCGATTTTCTCGTCGGCGTCGAATCGCATCACGACATCGGCGATCACCATCGCCTGCTGGTTGCCAACTGCGTCGCGCAAACCGAAGCGCTGATGCGGGGGAAGACGGAAAGTGAAGTGCGAGCCGAGTTGATGGCACTGGGTCTCTCCGGCGACGCGCTCGATCGGCTCGCGCCGCACAAAGTGTTTCCGGGCAATCGTCCCTCGACGACGATCGTCTATCACAAGCTCGATCCGCGAACCCTCGGGGCGCTGGTCGCGATGTACGAGCACAAGGTGTTCACGATGGGCGCGATCTGGAATGTGAACTCGTTCGATCAATGGGGCGTCGAGCTCGGAAAGCAGCTGGCCAACGCGATCGCCATGGATCTGGCGGCGCCACTCGACGCTCCCTTGCGGCACGACAATTCCACGAACGCCCTGATTGGCTTGATGAGAGCCCGCGGATCGCGCCGCGACCGGTCGACTGATTGACTGATTGGCCCACTATCGGCGAGTAACGGTCCCCGGACTCGATCGGTGGTCTTGACTGTGAGACTGTAAGCAGAATCCTCTGGAGGCGAAAACATGGTGAGCCGACGACCGATCGCGATCCTGGTGACAGCCCTGGCTCTGGCCACACCCGCGTTGTGTCTCGCGCAGTCCGAACGCGGCAGCATCACCGGCGTCGTCGAAGATACGACCAGGGCGCCGCTGCCCGGCGTGGTGGTCAAGGTGATCAACACGGCGACCAACGCGACGATTGAAGTGGTCTCGTCAGAATCCGGCACCTACAGCGCGGCGAATCTGCCGCCCGGACCCTATCGCGTCGAAGCCGCGCTCCCCGGTTTCCAGTCGGCGAAGGTCGAGAGCATCAGGCTCACTGCGGGCGCGACGGCGCGCGTCAACGTCACGATGAGCGTCGGGGCCATTTCCGAGACGGTGAGCGTCGTGGCCGGCAGCTCGTTGATGCAATCCCAGGACGCCAAGGTCTCCACCAACGTGTCAAACGAATTGATCGACCAGCTCCCACTGGTCGTCGGCGGGGCCATGCGCAGCGTGTTCGATCTGGTGTCCACGGTGCCGGAGGCCAAGGGCAGCGGCACCAACGTGGCGCTCGGAGGCGGGCAAGGCGGCGCCTTTGGCGCCACGCTCGACGGCATTTCCGTGAACACCAATCGCAACGCCGACGTCGTTGAAACCGCGTTTCTGACCCCGTCGGTCGAGGCGATCACGGAGTTCGCGGTCGAGACCAATGGGTTCAAGCCGGAATTCGGTCAGGCTGGCGGCGGCGCCATCACCTTTGCGTCGAAGTCGGGCACCAACGCGTTTCAGGGCTCGCTCTACAACTTCTTGCGTAACGACGCGCTGGACGCGAAGGGGTTTTTCGAAGCCACCAAAGGCGTGTATCGGCAAAACAACTTTGGCGGGTCGCTCGGCGGCCCGATACAGCTCCCGCGTCTCTACGACGGCAAGAATCGAACCTTCTTCTTTGCCGCCTATGAAGGCTTCCGCAACAACCAGGCGTCGAACGCGTTGACGCTCAGTGTCCCGACGCCTGAAATGTACGATGGCGATTTCTCCAACTGGGTGGACAGCCAGGGCCGGTTGATCGTGATTTACGATCCAGCCACCACGCGACCCAATCCGAACGGAACCGGCTTCATCAGAGATCCCTTTCCCGGCAACCGCATCCCCGCCAACCGGTTCAGTGCCGTTGCGCGTCAGTACCTCGCACTCGCCCGTTCGGCGGTCGTTCCGAACCGGCCGGGACTCGTGCCGGGCACGTTCGGATACGTGTCGAACAACTATCGCTCTCCCGGTGGGACCACGGTGGAAACGACTCACAAATACAGCCTGAAGATCGATCACACGCTCAGCAGCCCGCATCGCCTGGCGTATCTCTTCAATCGGACGAGGAACCGGGCGAATCCGGGGTCGGACGGCGCGGCCGGACTTCCCGCCCCCTTCAACACGTTTCAATCCTCGAGCTTCGATGGGGATCTTCACCGAGGAAGCTGGGACTGGATCATCGGGCCGCGCATGGTGAATCACCTGAGTGTCGGTGTGAACACCTTCAACAAGAATGCGTTCTCGCCAAATGTCGATCAGAACTGGAGGAGCAAGGTCTGCATTCCGAATGCGGTCGATTGCAACCAGAATTTCGGCATCCTTTCCTTCTCCGAGTTTTCGACGTGGGGCGGATCGTCCTACAACGGGACCGAGCAGCCCAGGTTTTCGATCAAGGACGACCTGACGCTCATCAAGGGCTCGCACACCATCAAGAGCGGCTTCACCTACGACCGGCAGCAGGCCAATGGCTTCGGTCAACAAGACCTTGGCGGCCGGGCAGGCTTCAGCTTCCTCGAAACGGCCATCCCAGGAACGACGACGCTGGCGACGGGCGGCGGGAGTTCGTTCGCGTCGTTTCTGCTGGGCGCCGCTGACACGGGAAGAACCGAAACGATTCGCTATCTGCAGCAGATCTATCCCTACTATGGGTTCTACGTGCAGGACGATTGGCGGATGACCGACAAGCTCGTCGTCAACTACGGCGTGCGCTACGAGTTCACGAAACCGCCGGTGGCGGGCGGCGATCAGTACTCGGACTTTTCTCCGACCAAGCCGAATCCCGCCGTCAACAACTATCCTGGCGCCCTCGTCTTTGCGGGGGATGGGCCGGGACGAGAGGGCAAGAGAAGCCTGTTCTCCGGCTACTATGGCGCACTGGCGCCTCGGGTCAGTTTTGCCTACAGCGCCAACGAAAAGACCATCGTTCGCGGCGGCGTCGGGCGATCCTTCGGACGCGTCACCGTAGTGCAGGGTAGCAGTCACTTCGCCGGGTTCATCGGCCAGTATGTGTTCTCGTCCGCTGATGCGGGCGTGACGCCCGCGTTCAACTTGGATCAGGGTCTGCCGGCCTATCCCCTTCCACCCCTCATCGATCCGGCGTTTTCGAACAACAACGACGTGGATTGGTTCAACGGCAACGCGGCCGCGCGTCCAGCGACCTACGACAATTGGACGATCTCGGTTCAGCGTGAGGTCCGAAAAGGCATGACCGTCGAGCTCGATTACAACGGGGTCTACGGGTCGCACCTCCAGGCCGGTTTGCTCAATCCCAACCAGGTGCCGATGTCGGTCGTGAACGATCTGATTGCCCGGTTTGGTCCCGCTGGAACCGTCGCGCTCTTGAACTCGCAAATCACCTCTGCGACGGCTGTCGCGGCAGGGATCAAGGTTCCATACGGCAACTTCACCAACCCCAATGTCCAGCGCTCCAGGACGGTCGCGCAGGCGCTGCGACCGTATCCGCAGTATCTGGCCGTGAACGTTCAGAGCGGCGGCGGCGACAAGACCGGCCGCTCGCACTACCACACCGGCGTTCTGAAAGTGAATCAGCGACTGCGGGGCGGGGTGTCCATGCAATCGAGCTACACCTTCTCGAAGATCATGACCGACGCCGACAGCTTTAGTGGAAGCGGGCGCGCCTTGGATGCCGCGCGTCCTGAGCTCGAATGGTCGGTGGGCCGGTTCGACCAGACCCACAGCATCAAGATCAGCTCGGTCGTCGAGCTGCCGTTTGGCGAAGGCCGGCGTTGGCTCAAGACAGGAATCGCCAACCACATCGTCGGCGGATGGCGGCTGGCCGTCATCCAGGCCTACAGCAGCGGCTTCCCGATCGGCGTGACGACCAACGCCCCGCTGAACATCTTCAACGGCGTGAACCGTCCCAACGTGACGGGCGCAGAGTGGCGAGGGCCGATCGCCGGAGATGAGTTCAACCCGTTGGTTGACCGGTTCTTGAACAGAGCCGCCTTCGTTCAGCCGGTTGGCGCGTTGGGGAATGCGCCGCGCATCAACCCCGACGTGCGCCGGTTCTGGAATCTGTCGGAGAACGTGAGCCTGGCCAAGTCGATCACGGCTACTCGAAAAGTCGATCTGGACGTTCGCGTGGAGGTGTTCAACATCTTCAACCGCATCGTCTGGGGCGGGCCCAACACCGACTTCAGCAGCAACAACTTCGGCCTGATCACGTCGCAGGACAACTCTCCGCGGCGGATGCAGATTGGTCTCAAGCTGTATTGGTGAACCATGGCCACATCCAACGTCTCTCGACGGCAGGTTCTTTGGGGCGTGACCGCGGCGCCACTCGTCGCCACACTCCCCGCCCTTCCATCCTCGTTCACCGCGCGCGCGGCGCCAGAGCGCAAGCGCGTCAAGATCCGCGACCTACAAGTGATGTTGCTGCAAGGGCCTGGGCGCAATTACACGCTCGTCAAGATCACCTCCGACGCCGGACCTTACGGCATCGCGGAGGCGTACGGCACGCCAGGCATTGGGGTCAAGGAACAGATTCTCTCGCTCAAGCCGTGGCTCGTCGGCAAGGACCCGCTCGAGATCGACAAGCTCTACACGCAGATGGGCGAGGGCAGTCCGAACTTGAGCGGCACGCGCACCGACGGCTCCGCGCACAACTTGATTCGTGCGGTCAGCGGCATCGAAATGGCGCTGTGGGATCTTGCCGGGAAAATCCTGGAGGTGCCGACCTCGACGCTCCTCGGAGGAAAGTTTCGCGACAAGGTGCGCGTCTACGATCATGCGGCGCCACGCAACATGCTCGACAAGGCCTCGTGCGCCGAGTGGGCCGCGAAGGTCAAGGCGCACCCGAGCGGGTTCACGTGTCACAAGTTCGGGTTGCAAAGCGGCGATCCCGCCACCGACAAGGCGCGCGACGTGTCCAATCGCCTGTTGACCACGAAACAGCTGATCGGCGTGCAGAAGGGCTTCGAGAACTGCCGGGAAGCCATCGGGTGGGATCACGACCTCATGGTCCATTGTCACTGGGAGTACGACCTGCGGACGTCGATTCAGATCGCCGACGCGGTGGAATCGTCCAAGCCGGTGTGGCTTGAAGATCCGCTGGGGGTTGACTACACCGATTCCTGGAAGCGGTTGTGTGAATCGTCCAAGGTTCCGATTTGCATGGGCGAAAACCTGGCGCGGCGCGAAGGGTTCCTCCCGTTCATCCTGAATCAGGGCAGCGACATCCTGCATCCCGATCTGCGAAACGCCGGCGGCTTTCTCGAGACCAAGCGCATCGCCGACCTGGCGCACCTGTTCGGGCTGCCGATCGCGAATCACAACACCGGCAGCCAGGTCTGCACCTACGCCTCGGCGCAATGGGCCGCCTCGATTCGCGATTACATGTCCCTCGAAACGATCACCGGCGAAGGCGGCTGGATGGATCAGGTGCTGCTGCTCGAGGGGTCGTACATCAAGGACGGCTTCATCCCGGTGAGCGACAAGCCCGGACTCGGCATCGAGTTGAACCCCGACGTCGTGCGCGCGCACCTGGCTGCAGGCGAGACCTGGTGGGGGTAGGGCGACGCCTCGGCGTTCCCTGCGCGGTGATATTGCATCCAAGCCTCAGCACGATGGCACTCGCATCCTTCGCTCTCGGCCATTCCACGTCGATGCTCGCGCGACGGAAGTCGCGCTCGATGACGGGTCTCCGCTCAGGCTGCGTACTGACGCCCGTCGTGCCACGTGCCATTCGGCTTGGCTGCAACATCACCGCTCAGGACCGCCACACATCGAGCCCAGCCGCACAAGGTGGAGCGCCGAACATCGGCGCGCCCGCCAAAACGGCTCGTCCGAGAAGAGCCTTCGAGTCACGGCGCAGGAGCCGCCGACGAACGTCCGCAGGCAGAGACGCGCGTTGTTCGAGCGCGAGCCTTCAGCACCAGCCGCGAGCGCGAGTTCGCGGAGTGCTGGTGCTGGCCGGAGGACGTTCGACCGTCGTGACGAGAGGATCTTCGAGGGCGAGCTGTTTTGGCGAGGCAGCGGGATCGGCGGAAGCGTCATCGGCCGGCGAGGCCGGGGCGATCAAATTGGATCGACGCGTTAAACCAACACGAAAAGAAAGAAACTGAGGGGGTCATGAATCGTCGTGAGTTTGTGAAGCTGGCGGGTTCGGGCGTGTCGGTTGGTGCCCTTGCCGAGGCCGTGGTGTCGGCGCAGCAAGCACAGTCGCCGGCGAAGTCGGGCATCGTCGCCCCCACGCGGTCGCCGAGCGTGAAGATGAAGGTCGGGACGCAGCACGGCCACTCCGAAGAGATCCTGCGCGCGTGCGCGGCGTTTGGAGTCAACAACATCTGCAGCGGCCTGCCGTCGTCGAAGATGGACGAGGCGTGGTCGGTTGACGGTCTGTCGAAGCTTCGCGATCGCGTGACCGCTCACGGCATCTCGCTCGACATGGTGCCGCTGCCGATGAGCTCCTCAGAGATATCCCGGGCCGAAATGCCCGCCATCTACCTGGGCCAGAACCCCGAGCGCGATCGCAACATCGACGACATCTGCCAGATGATCCGCAACTGCGCGCGGACGGGCATCATGCAGGTGAAATACAACTTCACGCTCATCGGCATCCCGCGCAGCGGCACGGCGGCCGGACGCGGGGGCGCGCGATACTCGGAGTTCGTCTTTGCCGACACGAAGCGGGATCCGGCGCTGACGATCGCGGGAAAGGTGGACGCCGACACGTATTGGGAGCGCATCACCTACTTCCTCGAGCGGGTCGTGCCCGTCGCGGCGGAATACAAAGTGAGGATGGGCTGCCACCCGCAGGATCCCGGCATGCCCAAGGGCACGGGCTGGCGCGGCGTGGACGCCGTGCTGGGCTCGCCCGACGGGTTGAAGAAGTTCGTGTCGATCAAGGAAAGCCCGTTTCACGGACTCAATTTCTGCCAGGGCACCGTCTCCGAGCAGCTCGAGAAGCCCGGCGAGCAGATCTTCGACGTGATTCGCTACTTCGGCTCGCGCAAGAAGATCTTCAGCGTCCATTTCCGCAACATCGAGGGCGGGTTCCTCAACTTCCGGGAAACGTTCATCGACAACGGCAGTGTGGACATGCTGAAGGCCATGCGCGTCTACAAGGAAGTCGGCTACGACGGCATGATGATGCCCGACCACGTCCCGCGAGTGGAGGGCGTGGGCAGCGATCAGGGATTCGCGTTCGCCTTTGGCTATATCAAGGCGCTCATCGCGGCGGTGTCGGCGGAGACTTAAACCGGAACTCACTTCAGTCGTTGCGGGTTCCGGCGGGCCGGCGAATCGCCGTAG
>JBOGIV010000393.1:0-32674 GCA_050747925.1 Vicinamibacterales bacterium | reverse complement strand
GCTCGGGAGCTGGCCGGGTCGGCTTCGCAGAAAGCGAGTGCCGCTGCGGCCGAGTACGGCGAGAAGCTTCAGCGCGCGCGAGCCGAGGTGTACAGGCAGATGGACGAGATGCGACGCTCGGCGCTGGACATGCGGGCGTCGCTTCTAGCCGAGACGCGAGACACGGTGGCGAAGGAACTCTCGACGGCGACCGCTCGCATTCGGCAAGAATCTGAGACCGCTCGGGCGGCGCTCGATCGCGACGCTGCCAACTTGGCCGGCGCAATCGTGGCGCGTGTGCTGGGACCGGCTTCCTAAACAATCGGACGTCGTGGCCATGCCAATGCAACATCACAACGTCGCCGCTTGTGAATTAATTCGCAAGGTCCGTCCGGTCGCGGTCCTCGTGATCATCATCATCATCTGGCTCTCTTCGCCGGCGCTTGCGGCGGCCGTCGCCGAGGAAGACGCCCACGCTGCTGGATGGTCGACCCTCCTGTGGCCGGTGGCGAACTTCCTGATCCTGTGCGGCACCTTGTACTACTTCCTCAATGAGCCGCTGGCGTCATACCTGAGCGATCGCCGCTCGGCCATCCGGAAGGACCTCGTCGAAGCCGCCGAGCTGAAGGCGTCGGCGATGGCACAACTCGCCACGATCGATCAAAAACTCAAGGCCTTGCCTGGAGAGCTCGACGCCCTCCAAAAGCGCGGTGCGGAAGAGACCGGCGCCGAGGAACAACGCATCTCATCAGCCGCCTACGCCGAACGCGATCGATTGCTCGAGCAGGCTCGACGAGAAATCGAACTGCAGACCCGGCTGGCGAAGCGCGAGATTCTGGAACACGCCGCCGAGTTGTCGGTGCGGCTGGCGACCGAGCGGCTCAAACAGGAAGTGACGCCTGCCGATCAGGCGCGCCTGGTCGATCGGTACCTCGAACAGGTTCGAGAGAAGCCCACGGCCTGATGGTCGGCACACCATGTCTCTGAAATCCTCAGCCAACCGTTACGCGCGCGTTCTGTTCGATGTTGCCCACCACGAAGGCGATGTCTCTCAGGTCGACCGCGATCTGTCCGCCATCGCTGAGGTTGTTCGGGAGCACGCCGATGCACTTCAGCCGATGCTGCGGCGCAATGTTCAGGCGGTGGCTCGCCGGGCGGTGATCGAGGCGCTGGCTGACCAACTGGGGCTGAGCGCGCTCGTTCGCAAGCTGCTGGGCGTGCTGGCCGAAGGCGGGCGCTTCGATCTCGTCCCGCTTGTTGCCGAGGCGTATCGTGAGCGTCTGCTCACGCACCAGAACATCGTCCGCGCCCGAGTGACGAGCGCGACGCCGCTCACACCGGAGAGCACAAAAGCACTCGAGGCCAGCCTGGGCGGAGCGACCGGCAAGAACGTGGAGCTCTCGATGGCCGTGGACAAGGACTTGATCGGAGGCCTTGTCGCTCGAATAGGGAGCACGGTCTACGACGGCAGCGTGCGGACACAGCTCAACAAGATTCGACGAACGCTCGTCGAGTAGTTGGGGCAGGTAGGGCAGGTAGGGCGGGTAAGCCGGGTAGAGGAAGCGAACAGCGATTCAGCGATTAGCGAATATGACTATCAAAGCCGACGACATCTCCAAGATCATTCGCCAGCAGATTGGCAGCTTCGCCGTCACAGTCGACGTGGCGGAAGTCGGGACCGTGATCACGCTCGGCGACGGGATCGCGCGTGTTCACGGATGCGAACGCGCCATGGCCGGCGAGATGCTCGAGTTCCCCCACGGCGTCTTCGGCATCGCGCTCAACCTCGAAGAGAACAGCGTTGGCACCGTGTTGCTCGGCGAGTACCTCAAGATCAAGGAAGGGGATGAAGTGAGGCGCACCGGGCGCATCATCTCGGTCCCGGTCGGGGAGGAAATGCTCGGCCGCGTCGTCAACGCCCTCGGCCAACCGATCGACGGCAAGGGCCCGATCATGACGAAGACCACCGCGCCCATCGAACGGCTGGCGCCCGGTGTCGTCGATCGTTTGCCCGTTCGCGAGCCGCTGCAGACGGGCATCAAGGCCATCGATGGCATGGTTCCGATCGGCCGCGGGCAGCGCGAGCTCATCATCGGCGACCGTCAGACCGGCAAGACAGCGGTGGCCATCGACACGATCCTCAATCAGAAGGACAGCGGCGTCATTTGCATTTACAACGCCATTGGCCAAAAGCAGTCCACCGTGGCGCGAGTCGTTCGCACGCTCGAGGAAGCCGATGCGATGCGCTACACGATCGTGGTGGCCGCGACGGCGTCTGACCCCGCGCCCATGCTCTATATCAGCCCTTATTCGGCGACCGCGATGGGCGAGTTCTTCCGCGATTCCGGCCGCCACGCGCTGCTCATCTACGACGATCTCTCCAAGCACGCGCAGTCGTATCGCGAAATCTCACTGCTGCTCCGTCGTCCGCCGGGCCGCGAGGCGTATCCCGGAGATGTCTTCTACCTCCACTCGCGACTGTTGGAGCGGGCGGCGAAGTTGAAGGACGAGTTGGGTGGTGGATCGCTGACCTCGCTGCCGATCATCGAGACGCAGGCGGGCGACCTGTCAGCCTATATCCCGACCAACGTCATCTCGATCACCGACGGCCAGATCTTCCTCGAAGCCGACCTGTTCAACCAGGGCGTTCGACCCGCAATCAACGTTGGCAACTCCGTGTCACGAGTCGGTGGATCCGCGCAGATCAAAGCGATGCGTCAGGTGGCGGGCACGCTGCGCCTGGATCTCGCGCAGTATCGCGAGCTGGCCGCCTTCGCGCAGTTCGGCTCGAGCGACCTCGACAAGGCGACGCAGAATCAGCTCAACAAGGGCGCCCGCCTCGTCGAAGTGCTCAAGCAGCCGCAGTACCAGCCACTGCCCGTCGAGCAGCAGGTGGTTCTCGTGTACGCCGGCACCAACGGATTCCTCGAATCGATCGAGGTGTCGCGTGTGGGGGCCTATGAGCAAGAGCTGCACAAGTTCATGTCGACGCGATTCGGCAACGCGATGGCGACGATTCGCGAGAAGAAGATCCTGGACGACACGATTAAATCGCAGTTGAATGCGGCGCTGAAGGAGTTTGGGGACCATTTCGCCACCACCAGCTCACTGAGCGGAGCCACGGCGTAACCGGATTCCCGCAGCGCTTGAAGCTGAACCAAGACGACCATGCCGTCACTGATTGACATCCGTCGCCGCGTTCGCGCTGTGAAGTCGACGCAGCAGATCACGAAGGCCATGAAGATGGTCTCGTCGTCGAAGCTGCGGCGCGCACAGGAGCGCATCGTTCGCAGCCGACCGTACGCGCGGGAAATGCTGCGCGTGTTCAACAACCTCGCGACGCGAACCGAATCGTCGAACCATCCTCTGCTGAACGACGACCCGCTCACCGCACGCACCTTGCTGGTCGTCATCACCGCGGACCGCGGCTTGTGCGGCAGCTTCAACACCAACGTCATCAAGGGCACCGCACAATTCGTGACGGAGCATCCGTCCACACCCGGCCGCGAGGTGGCGCTCGCCCTCGTTGGACGGAAAGGCCGCGACTTTTTCAGGCGTCGCGGCTTTGATGTGAAGTACGAAGAGGTTGGCCTCTTCCAGAACGTCAAGTGGTCGCACGCGCAGGCGATTGCCTCGACGTGCATCAGAGAGTTCCTCGGCCCCGACGTCAGTTCGGTGTACCTCGTCTATAACGAGTTCCGCTCCGTGATCTCCCAACGCGTCGTGGTCGAACGGCTCTTGCCCATTCCCAAACTCGAGGACGCATCGCCGGCCCTGGCGAACGTGGACTACCTGTTCGAGCCGTCACCGGAACAGCTCCTGAATACGTTGTTGCCGCTGCACGTCTCGGTACAAGTGAATCGGGCGTTGCTGGAATCGTCGGCCGCTGAGCATGCCGCGCGAATGGGCGCGATGGACAACGCCAGCCGGAACGCCCGGGAAATGGTCGATCGGCTCACGCTCTACATGAACAAGGTGCGACAGGCGGCGATCACGCGCGAGATCATCGAAGTGGTTTCGGGCGCGCAGTCGGTTTAGGCGAACAGCGAAAAGCGATTATGACGACAGCAACCGCAAACCAGGTCGGCAAGGTCATTCAAGTGATCGGTCCCGTCATCGACGTCGAGTACGAAGGTGGCTACATGCCCGCCATCTACAACGCCGTACGCATTCAGGATGATGGGGGTGCGGGCGGCCAGACGCTCGACATTGTCGCTGAGGTCGAGCAACACCTCGGCGAAGGTCGCGTTCGCACGGTGGCGATGAAACCGACCGATGGTCTGCAGCGCGGCATGAGCGTGATCGACACCGGCGCACCCATCTCAGTGCCAGTGGGCCCCTCGACCCTGGGTCGGGTGCTCAACGTGTTGGGCGAGCCCGTTGACTTCCCCGACCGTCCTGTCATGGCGAAAGAGCGCTGGCCAATCCATCGGCCGGCGCCGACGCTCGAAGAGCAGTCGACCGAGCTGAAGATGTTCGAGACTGGCATCAAGGTCATTGACCTGCTCGAGCCCTATCTCCAGGGCGGCAAGATCGGCCTCTTCGGCGGCGCCGGCGTCGGCAAGACCGTCATCATCATGGAGCTCATCAACAACATCGCGATGAAGCACGGCGGTGTTTCGGTGTTCGGCGGTGTCGGCGAACGCACGCGTGAGGGCAACGACCTGTGGCTCGAGTTCCAGGAGTCGGGGGTGATCGACATGAAGGACCTGTCGAAGTCCCGTGCGGCGCTTGTCTACGGACAGATGACCGAGCCGCCTGGTGCGCGGCTCCGAGTTGGCCTCTCCGCACTCACCGTCGCCGAGTACTTCCGCGACGCTGAGAACAAAGACGTCCTGCTCTTCATCGACAACATTTTCCGCTTCACACAGGCGGGCTCCGAAGTGTCGGCGCTCCTTGGCCGTATGCCATCGGCCGTCGGCTATCAGCCCACGCTTCTTTCCGAAATGGGTCAGCTCCAAGAGCGCATCACGTCGACGACGAAGGGTTCGATCACATCGGTGCAGGCCATCTATGTGCCGGCCGACGACTATACCGACCCGGCGCCGGCCACGACGTTTGCGCATCTTGACGCGACCACGAACCTCTCGAGGCAAATTATGGAGATCGGCATCTATCCGGCCGTCGATCCCCTGGCGTCATCGTCGCGCATTCTCGACCCACGCGTCATCGGCCTCGAGCACTACAATGTGGCCCGGCAAGTGAAGCAGATCCTGCAGCGCTACAAGGACCTGCAGGACATCATCGCGATTCTCGGCATCGACGAGCTCTCCGAGGAAGACAAGCTCACGGTGTCGCGCGCGCGCAAAATCCAGAAGTTTCTCTCGCAGCCGTTCTTCGTGGCGGCGCAGTTCACCGGACGCGAGGGCAAGTACGTGACGATCGACGAGACCATCCGCGGCTTCAAGGAAATCGTCGCCGGCAAGCACGACGGCGTGCCCGAACAGGCGTTCTACCTGCAGGGCACCATCGACGAAGCGCTCGAAGCCGCCAAGAAGGGATAGGGCGAACACCGATGGCCATCGGCGGCAAGATTACGCTGCACATCGTCACACCCGATCACTCGTATGCGCACGAGGTGGACGAGGTCTCACTGCCAGGAGCGCTTGGAGACTTCGGCGTCCTGCCCGGGCACACGCCGTTCTTTTCGTCGCTTCGAACGGGTCAGATGTGGTACCGCCAGGGCGCCGAAAAGCACTACCTCGCGGTCTCAGTCGGGTTTGTTGAAGTGCTGCCGAATAGCGTGTCAGTCCTTTCCCAGGTGGCGCAGCGAGCCGAGGATCTCGACGAAGGCAAGGCCGAGGCCGGCATGAAGCGCGCTGAGGAGATGATGGGCGCGCTCGCGCACGAAATGGATTTCGAGCGTGCACGCCTCGCGCTACTCCGAACGTTGCAGCAGCTTCAGGCCGAGAGCAGGCGCGGCGCAGGGCACGGGCACGTATGATGTCCAGGCGGGTCTTGAGACCCGCCTCTACGACACTCATCGATGATCCGCAACCTGGCGAAGCTGCTTCGGTATCGCGGCCTCATCCAAACCCTCGTTGTCCGCGACCTGAAAGCGCGTTATCGCGGGTCGGTCCTCGGGTTCTTCTGGTCGTTCATCAACCCGCTGCTTCTGCTGTTGATCTATTCGTTCGTATTCACGGTGGTTCTTCCAGGCATCCACAACGAGACGCTCGAGCCCTACGCCCTCTTCATGTTCTGCGGCATCCTGCCGTGGACCTGGTTTTCTTCTTCGTTGCTCGAGTCGTCGAACACGCTGATCGCAGGAGGGAACCTGATCAAGAAGGTGCTGTTTCCTGCGGAAGTGCTGCCCATCGTGACCGTGCTGTCCAATATGACGCACTTCTTTCTTGGCCTGCCCATCCTTGCTGCTTTCCTGATCTATTACCAGCGGCCGCTCGATCCCCTCGAGCTGATCTGGTTCCCCGTCATCGTGCTGGTGCAGCTGCTGCTCTCGATCGGGCTCGCGCTGTTCTTCTCAGCCATGACCGTGCACTTCCGCGATCTGAAGGATCTGCTCGGCAACCTGCTCACGCTGTGGTTTTTCGCGACGCCGATCATCTATCCCATGCAGGATGCGCCGGCGAGCTTCAGGCCATTTCTCAACCTCAACCCGATGACCCACCTGGTGATCTCATATCAGGAGGTGTTGTTCTTCGAAGGCCCATTCGGCCACTGGAAGTGGTTGCTGGCACTGGCCGCCGCATCGCTGGTCGTGTTTTTGATCGGCTACTTCGTCTTTGATCGACTGCGGGACTCTTTCGCAGAAGAGGTATGAGCGTCGCCATCGACGTCATCAACGTCACGAAGATTTACCGCCGCTACGCCCGGCGGAAGCAGTTTGCCACGCTCAAGTCGGCGTTGCTTTCGGGCAGCCTCATTGGGGACCTCACTCCCGACGAGACGTTCCCGGCACTGCGGGGTGTTTCGTTTTCGGTGCCGAAGGGCTGCACGTACGGCGTCATCGGCCGCAACGGGTCTGGAAAGAGCACGCTGCTCAAGTGCGTCGCCGGTATCACGCGACCGACGGAAGGCACCGTCACTGTTGATGGCCGGATCTCAGCGCTGATCGAGCTTGGCGCCGGATTTCATCCTGAGATCTCCGGCCGAGAGAACATTTTCATCAACGGCATCATGCTCGGCCTGTCCAAGCGGGAGGTTCAGCGGCGCTTCGACGAAATCGTTGAGTTTGCGGAGATGCAGGACTTCATCGACGCTCCGGTCAAGACGTATTCGTCAGGCATGTACATGCGGCTTGGCTTCGCGGTCGCCATTCATGTCGATCCCGAAGTGCTGCTGGTGGACGAAGTGCTGGCGGTCGGCGACCAGGGATTCACGCTGAAATGTCTCGATAAATTCGCGGAGTTTCGACGCCGGAATCGCACCATTCTTTTGGTCACCCACACGCTGGACCTCGTCGAGAAGTTCTGCGATCAGGCGCTGTGGCTCGATAAAGGCAAAGCGAGAGCCGAAGGCGAGCCCAAACGCGTCGTCGCGGCGTACCTCATCGACGTCGAGCGGTCTGAGAATCAGGAGCTCGCCAAGGCCGAAGCCGAGCGCGTCGCCGCTTCGGCGAAGACGGCCGTCCCGAGCCCTGCTCCTGAGTCGGAAGGCGAGCCTTCTCAACCTGAGGGTCGAGCCGAGCAGAGCGAGGAGCCCAGGAACATGTTCAAGGCCTCGGAAGGCCGATGGGGCACTCGCGAGATCGAAATCACAAAGGTGGCGCTGGTCGGGCCCGACGGCGAGGCCGGTCACGTCTTTCAGCGCGGCGAACCGATGGAAGTGCAGATGAAGGTGAAGGCGCACCAACCCATCACCGACTTTGTCTTTGGCATCGGCATCTTCAATGCCGATGGTGTCTGCTGTTACGGCACGAACACCAACCTCGAGGATTTCCAGCCCGACCACGTCAGCGGCGAAGGAGACGTCAGTTTCACAATCGACAGTCTCAAGATGGTCGAAGGGACGTATCGTCTGGATCTTGCGGTTCACAAGCTGGACGGCTACCCGTACGACTACCACCGCTTGCTCTATTCGTTCCGCGTCAAGTCGCGTGCCCGCGATGTCGGCATCTACAGTCCCGACCATCGCTGGACGTTCAGCGGGAATATCCAGTTCAAGACGCCGAACACGGACACGGACGAGAGCGAGTAGTTGGTCTGAGCGTGATTCTCCAGAAGGCCCGAGCTGTAGGAGAATAGATAGTTTGCAGACCAGCCAAGCGCTGGAGTAATGCTGTCAGCTCCCAGCTATCGGCAAGAACGATGAAAGTTGCTGCTGAAAGGCTGATAGCCGAGAGCTGAATGCTGACGTCAACCCGGGGCCACAGCTGTGGCGTCGGGCGACGTGTGCGTACGTGATGTCTTCCACCCCATCGCTGACCCTGCGATCGCTGTTGACCAAGATGCTCGGCGAGAGCGGACTGGGGAGAAGTGTGTCCCGAATCACCGGCCCAACCGGGCCGGTTCGCGCTCTCGCAGTTGCTGCGGGGTCGCACACCCTCAGCAAGGGAGTCGTCCTATTCGTGGTGCCGACCGACTCCGACATCGAGCCCGCGGTCAGCGATGTCCGGTTGTTTCTTGGCGCTCTCGAAGGACTCGCGGAGGCCAGCGTCGAACGGCAGGTGTTGCCGTTTCCGTCGCCTCAGGTCGATCCCTACCGCGGGTTCCTGCCCCACCTGAAGGTCGCGTCGGCACGCGCGCGGGCGCTGCATGCACTGGCGACGGGAACGGCGAGGGTTGTCGTTGCCTCCGCGCCGGCTCTTCTTCCGCGGTTGGCCGATCCGGTTGCCGTCTTCCTCGCGTCCTGCGAGGTCAAGCCCGGCGGCGAGTTGGATCCGCAGCGCGTGACACAAGTATTGGCCGCCGGAGGTTACGAGCCTCAAGACCCTGTCGATGCTCACGGCGAGTTCTTTCGACGAGGCGGCATCCTCGACATCTTTTCACCTGGCGAAGCCATGCCGATTCGGATCGAGTTCATCGGCGACACGGTCGAGTCGATTCGCCGATTCGACCCCGGCACGCAGCGCTCCGTTGAGACCCTCGATCAATTCGAGATTGTGCCGGCTCGGGAAGAAGGCTTGGCCGATGCCACTTCGCTGTCGTCGACGATCTTCGACTTCGTACATGCTCGCGACGCCCGATTTTTCGTTGCCGAGCCCGACGACCTGAGAAAGCAGATCGAGACGGCCTGGATCCAACTCGAGGCGTCTTACGCCGAACGTGAGTCTCGACCCGGGCCAAATCCGCGCACCCCGGCGGAGTTGTCGATCACCTGGACCGACGTCGAGTCGGCGTTGAGAAAAGCGACCACGCTGGAGCAGCTCGGTGTCGGCGAAGCTCACCCCGTCGAGACCCTGCACGTCCCGTGTCAACCTGCCGCGCTCTTTCACGGTCGAGTCCAGGACTGGGTCGGTGATGTTCGGCAAGCGCTGGGGCGAAACGAGGCCGTGATCGTCGTCGCGGGCACTCACGGCCGGGCGGAGCGCATCGTCGAACTTCTCCGCGACTATGACGTTCGCGCGTTGCCGGCAACAGAAGCCGGCGATGTGATGGCGGGCGCCGCCATCGTGGCCGAGGGCTGGCTGTCGTCAGGATTTCGCCTGCCCTCCGCCGCCTTTCAGGTCTACGCAGAAACCGACGTCTTCGAAGAGGAGCGTCGTCGAACGGGTGGAACGCGAGCGCGTCCGGTCAGCGCCGCCTTTTTGTCAGACCTTCGAGATCTCAAGGTCAACGACCTCATTGTCCACGTCGATCACGGCATCGGGCGATTCGTGGGGCTGCGCCAGATTTCCGTTGCGCACGGCGACATCGTCCAGGAATTCATCGAGCTTCGCTACCACGACGACGCCAAGCTGTTTGTTCCGGTTGAACGCCTCGATCTCATCCAGAAATACACAGGTGGGTCCAACCCGCCGCTCGATCGATTGGGCGGGACGTCGTGGGAAAAGGCCAAGACCAAAGTCAAGAAGGCCATGCGCGACATGGCCGAGGAGCTGCTGAAGCTGTATGCGGCGCGGCGCGCGGTACCCGGTCACGCTTTCAGCGTCGATACACATTGGCAAGAGGAGTTCGAAGGGGCATTCGAGTTCGATCTGACTCCCAATCAGGTGACCGCGATCGGCGACATCAAGCGCGATATGGAGTCGCCGATTCCAATGGACCGCCTGCTCTGCGGCGACGTCGGTTACGGGAAGACCGAGGTCGCGATGCGCGCGGCGTTCAAGGCGGTCATGGAAGGCAAGCAAGTCGCCGTCCTGGCGCCGACCACGGTCCTGGCCTCCCAGCATCTCAAGACGTTCGGTGATCGATTCGCGGCGTTTCCGGTTCGAATCGACATGGTCAGCCGCTTCCGGTCCAAGCCGCAGATCACGGAGACGCTCGACGCGTTGGCGGCGGGCCGACTCGACATCATCGTCGGCACCCACCGTCTGCTCTCAAAGGATGTGAAATTTCGGGATCTCGGGCTGCTCGTGGTGGACGAAGAGCAGCGGTTCGGCGTCGCGCATAAGGAGCGCATCAAGCAGCTCCGCAAGATGATCGACGTGTTGACGATGACGGCCACGCCGATTCCACGAACGTTGAACATGTCGCTGGTCGGCATTCGCGACATGTCGGTCATCGAGACGCCGCCAAAGGATCGACTTGCGATTCAGACCAACGTCGTGAAGTTCGAATCGGCTGTGATCGCCCGTGCGATCCGCAGCGAGATCGCGCGTGGCGGACAGGTGTTCTTCGTCCACAACCGCGTCGAGTCCATCTACTCCATGGGCCATCTGCTGCAGCGACTTGTCCCTGAGGCGCGAGTCGTCGTAGGCCATGGACAGATGAGCGAGGACTCACTCGAGCGCGCCATGCTCGACTTCATGTCGCACAAGTGCGATGTCTTGCTGGCGACGACGATCGTGGAGAACGGGCTGGACATTCCCAACGCCAACACCATCGTGATCAACCGGGCGGATCGGTACGGGTTGTCGCAGCTGTATCAACTTCGCGGCCGTGTTGGCCGCAGCGACCGCCCAGCCTATGCGTATCTCCTCATTCCGCCAGAAGAGGCGCTGTCTCCCGTCGCTCGGAAACGTCTATCTGCCATCCGCGAATTCAGCGAGTTGGGCAGCGGCTTCCGCGTCGCGGCGTTGGATCTCGAGATCCGCGGAGCCGGCAACCTGTTGGGTGGGGAGCAGAGCGGCCAGATCGATGCGGTGGGCTTCGAAATGTACATGAAGCTGCTGGAAGAGACGATTCGGGAGCTGAAGGGCGAGGATCTCGAGGATGACGTACGCGCGGCGGTCAACCTGAAGGTCGACGTCCGTCTGAACGAAGCCTATGTCTCGGACACGAATCAGCGGTTGATGATCTACAGACGCGTCGCCGGGGCGCGATCCGAAGACGAAATAGCCCGCATCGTCGACGAGATCCGCGACCGGTATGGCCCGCCACCAACCGCGCTCCTCAATCTGGCCGATTTCGGGCGAATCCGCGTATTGGCCGATGGCCTCGGGATCGAAACACTCGACCGGGACAGCCGCACCGTCGTCTTCAAGTTTAGGGAGAAGGCGAACGTGGACCCGCTGCAGGTGATTGAGTTGGTCAAGCGACGCGGCGATTTGCAGTTGATACCGCCGTCAACGTTGAAGCTGGACCTTCAAGCGGCGCAGGAAGCTCGCGATTCCGCGCGCCTGGTCTCGAGGAGCCTTGGACGCCACTGGCGGCAGGAACGGCGCCCGGCCTGGTGGACCGCCAGGGCCACGGCCGGTGAGGTGAGGCCCGGGTTCACGAAAGCCGAGATTCTTAAAAGTGCGCCCGAAGATCCCAGGGCTCCGGACGGCGTGCTGGCCCGAGTGACCGAGCTCCTGGAGGAACTCAGGGGATGAGCGCGCACATAGGGCACTTACCCCTTTTCAGGTAGGATCGAAAGGGTCATCTCATGAAGAACAGAGTCGTTGGTCTCACGGTCGCAGGTCTGCTGGTTGCGCTGCCGTCAGTTCGCGCGGACATCCTCGAGCAGGTGCTCGTGAAGGTCAACGGGGACATCATCACGAAGACGGACCTCGAGCAGCGCCAGATCGCTGCCGTTCGTCAATTGACGCCCAACCTTCGAGCGAACGACGAGGCGGGGCTTCAAAAAGCCCTCGCCGAAGTGACCCCACAAGTGATCGTCGATGCGATCGATGAATTGTTGATGGTCCAGCGGGGTCGAGAGCTCGGCTACACGATGTCCACCGAGCAGTTCAACGGCATCGTCGAGAACATCAAGAAAGAGAACAAGATTGAGAACGACGAGGCGCTGCAAGCGGCGTTGAAGCAGGAAGGCATGACCATGGCCGACCTGCGCAAACAACTCGAGCGCCAGATGCTCATTACGCGAGTGCAACAGACCGAGGTCGCCAGCAAACTCCAGGTGACCGACGCCGAAGTGAAGATGTATTACGACGCGAACAAGAACTCGTTCGCGACAACTCCCCAGGTGACGCTCCGCGAAATCCTGGTGGCCGTACCGGTCTCGAAGCAAGGCGTCAACGTGGCTCAGGACGACGAGGCGCGCGCGAAGGCCGAGGATGTGCGCAACCGCCTGATCGCTGGCGAAGCATTCCCTCGACTTGCTGCCGACTTCTCGGACTCACCTTCGAAGGCGAACGGCGGCCTCGTGGGTCCGCTGAGCCGGACGGATCTGTCGGAGGAGCTCCAAAAGGCGATCGCTGGGCTCACACCCGGCGACGTGACGCCAGTGTTACGAACCGAGCGCGGCTATCAGCTGATCAAGATCGAAAGCGCCACCGACTCGACCATCAAGCCATTCGACGAAGCGAGGGCCGAGATTGCCGATCGGCTCGCCAACGAGAAACGCCGAGACGAAGTCCAGAAGTACATTGCGAAGCTTCGGGGCGACGCCATCATCGACTGGAAGAACGACGAGATCAAAAAAGCCTACGAGGTCGGATTGAAGCAGCCACGCCGCGAGGGCTAATGGACGCTCGCTGGTTTGCGATCTGGACCAGATCGCGTCACGAGAAACTCGTCCGCGATCAGCTCGAGAAGAAGAACCTCCAAGTCTTTCTCCCAACGATCGGGCGCTGGAGCCACTGGAAGGATCGAAAGAAGAAGATCGACTGGCCGCTCTTTCCTGGCTACTGCTTCGCGCGCGTCCTGCGCGACGACCGGTTGACGATCCTGAAATGCGAGGGCGTGGTCTCGATCATCGGCAACAACGGAGAGCCCACTCCTATTCCGGATATCGAGATCGAGAGCGTGCGGCAGCTGGTGGAAAGCGAGCTTTCGTACGATCCGTGTCCGTTGATCAAAGAGGGGCAGATGGTGAAGGTCACGCATGGCCCGCTCAGGGGAGTCGTTGGGCGTTTGATGCGCAAAGGGGCGCATGCGCGACTCGTGCTCTCCGTCGACCTGATTGGGCAGGCAGTGAGTGTCGAGGTGGACGCGGCCGACGTCAAGGCGTATTAGGGCCACAGATGACGCAGATAACACAGACAGGTCGGCTCGCTGGCGAAACGCCCAGGCAGTCATTCGCATGAAGATCGGATCCGTCGAGCTGCCATCGCCGTTTGTGGTCTCTCCAATGGCGGGGATGACCGACACGGCATTTCGGCGTCTCGTCAAGCGTCAGGGCGGGTGCGGTCTGGTCGTGTCGGAGATGGTCAGCAGCGAAGGACTGGTGCGTGGGATTGATCGCACGCTCGAGTACGCCGAATACACGGAAGAAGAACGCCCTGTTTCGATTCAGATTTTTGGCGGCGAGCCGTCGAAGATGGCTGACGCAGCCCGGATCATCGAACAACTCGGTGCTGACATCGTCGATGTCAACATGGGATGCCCGGTCCCGAAGATCGCCAAGCACAACGCCGGTTGCAGCCTGATGCGGGAGCCTGCGCACGCAGCGGAGATTATTCACGCCATGAGCCGGGCCGTTTCCATCCCAGTGACGGTAAAGATGCGCAAGGGATGGGATGAAGGTGAAGTCAATGCGCCCGAGCTGGCGAATCGAGTTGAGGACGCGGGTGCTGCGGCCATCGCGGTTCATGGGCGCACTGCGAAGCAGTCGTATTCAGGCTTCGCCGATTGGCACGTGGTGTCGTCGATCGCTCGAAGCGTGTCGATCCCCGTGTTCGGATCCGGTGATTGCATCGAGCCAGGCGAGATTGTCGACCGCATGCGTGCTGGGGTGTCGGGAGTTTTCGTCGGCCGCGGGGTGCTGCGCAACCCCTGGGTTCTCGCACAGGCGGGGGACCTGATGGCAAACCGGCCGGCGAGGACCGTTTCGCTCGCCGAGCGTGGTCGCTTCCTGCTGGACTACATCGACCTCCTTTTGGACGATCGGCGAAATGAGGCCGAAGGGTTTCGCCACGCGGCGTCTCAATCCGGTTCGAGCGAGGCCGTGAATCGGGTTCCGGCGATCGGCCGGGATCGTTGGGTGATCAACAAGCTTCGAGCCCTCTGCTCGTGGTACACGAAGGGGTTCGAGGGCGGGACATCGTTGAGGACGGCGGTGAACACGACGCAGTCGCTCGGACAGCTGCGGGACCATATTTTCGAGTTCTTCCTGGCAGACGACGCGGCCTCGAGCTCTCACGAACGAGCCATGAGCCACCGATAAGGCCTTCGATATCTCTACGTGCGGGAAGTCGCACGAGCGAGCGGTTTTGACAGGATTTGGCTATGGCGGAAATGCATCTCGGCTCTCGGATCTTCGTGGCCGGCCACCGTGGTCTGGTTGGGTCGGCCGTCATGCGACGACTCGAACAGCTTGGCTACGAGAACGTCCTTACGGCCACGCGCGATCAGCTCGACCTTCGCGACCAGGCGGCCGTGAACTATTGGTTCCGGGCGAATCGGCCCGAGTTCGTCTTTCTTGTAGCGGGGACCGTTGGCGGAATCCTGGCCAACTCGACGCGGCCGGCGGAGTTCATCTACGACAACATGATGATTCACGCCACCGTCGTGCACTCGTCGCACCTCTTCGGCGTCGACAAGCTTCTCTATCTGGGGAGCTCGTGCATCTACCCTCGCAATTGCCCGCAACCGATGTCGGAGGCGATGCTGTTGTCAGGCTCGCTCGAGCCGACCAACGAGGCCTACGCCATCGCGAAGATCGCCGGCATCAAGTTGTGTCAGGCGTATCGGACGCAGTACGGTAGGGACTTCATCTCCGCAATGCCGACGAACTTGTATGGTCCGAACGACAACTTCGATTTGTCGAGCTCACACGTGTTGCCAGCGATGATTCGCAAGTTTCACGATGCCAAGATGGAAGGACGCCGCGAGGTATCGCTGTGGGGAACCGGATCACCGCGGCGGGAGTTCCTCCATGTGGACGACTTGGCCGACGCCTGCGTGTTCCTGATGCAGCGATACTCAGACGGGATGCACATCAACGTCGGGACCGGCGAGGATCTGTCGATCCGCGATCTTGCCGATCTGGTCCGGCGGATCGTCTACCCGTCTGCGACTGCGGTCTTCGACGCTTCGAAGCCGGACGGCACGCCGCGAAAACTGCTCGACGTGACGCGGTTGCACGCTCTCGGATGGCGCCATCGGACGGCGCTCGGAGAAGGCATCGAAGGCACGTACGCCTGGTTCCTCGCCCACCGGGCTGAGGCGCGGGGTGCGCTGGCACACTGATGCCGCTTCGCATCGCCTTCGATCTCGACGGGACCATCGCCGACATGAATACTTCTCTCCGAAGAGAGGCTGCGGCGATCTTTCGGCGTGACGCTCCAGCCAGGCTGGCAGCCGCTCCAACCAGTCCCGAAGGCCAAACCAACGCGTCACCTGGCGACCACGTGGGCGAACCAGCTCCCGATGCCGACGACCTGCGCCTTTCGGCGCGGCAACAAATGCGGCTTTGGGACCACGTCAAGAAGATTGAAAATTTCTGGACGACGCTGGCTGAAGTCGAGCCAGGAATCGTCAAGCGGCTCGCGACGACCGCTGCGGAAAGACGGTGGGAGGTCATCTTTCTCACGACCCGTCCCTCAACCGCCGGCGACATCACTCAAGTGCAGTCGCAACGGTGGCTGGCCAAGCATGGCTTCCGCCATCCCAGCGTCTTCGTGGTGCAGCCGAACCGAGGAAAGATCGCCGACGCGATGCAGTTAGACGCGGTGGTGGATGATCGACCCGAAAACTGTCTCGACATCGTTCTGGAATCGAAGGCGAAGGCCATCCTGGTCTGGCCTCGAGACGCGTCGGAGGTCCCTGCCGGAGCGTCTCGGATGGGGGTTCGCGTGGTCCCCTCCATCTCTGAAGCATTGAATCTTCTCGAGCGGTACGACGATGAGCGCAAGCAGCCGGGAATGGTTCGGTCGATCCGGAAACTCCTCGGGCGTCAGACGGTCAGCTAGGCCGTCCACTTCCCAATCTCGTCCGGCTCGATCATCTCAAAGTCATAGACGAGTGCGACCTCCGAAGTTTCACTGAAGCGACGGCCGAGATCCACGTGTGCAGGATGATCGAGGTAGGCTCGTAGCGCCGCTTCGGTTTCGAATTCGAGTACGGCGGCGCACTCGAAGTCGATGCGAGCGAGCGAGTCGTACGCGCGCCCGAGCATCGTTCGCCGACCGACACGGGCGCGGCGGATTTCGGGAATGTTCGTGAACGCGATGCGCAGGGCGCCGAGCAGCGCTTCACGATCGGCTCGGGACAGATCTGGCCGGGGCTTGAACAAGACAATGTGCGCAATCATGGTTTCCGTGCAGGGCGCCGCTGGCGGATGGCCTCCTTGAATCGCGTCCACTTTGCTTTCTTCGCGTCCTTGTATTTCTGGCGAGGGTCTCGATGTTCGCCGCCCGGACGCCAGTTGGAATCCCGAGAGCCGGACGATGGTCTGCCGTGCGCACCGGCGCGCCGCGCTGGCTTGCCGATAATCGGCCCTTCTCGAGGTTTCCACTCGAGTTTGGGCCGAGCCGTTCGATCGTCGGTCTTCGGCTTCCACTCGAGCGGTGGTCGATGCGATGAGCGTGACGGACCGCCCGTCTTCCTGCGCTTTGGCTCGCGTTGCCTGCGGATCGCCTCGCGAGCATCGAGCTCTGAATCCCAAAGCTTCCCGTTCTGAAACCACTTCAGGACGGCGCTCGGCTGCTTGGACTTCAGCCGGTTGAACGTCGGCATGAGCTCCTCGACCGCGGCCGAGCGGAACGCGGTCGGCTGATCCTCCACGATGATGGTCCAGTAGGCGTAACGAGGAGGCACGGAGGTATCCTAGCGCGACATGGAGCTGGTAGTGGCGCGTCTCGACGAGCTTCGTAGGCAGATTACCGAAAGCTTTGAGAGCGCCATCCGCGAGCGCGAGACGCTCTCGCTCGCGGTCTCCGGCGGGGCCACCGCGCTCGTGTTTCTCGGTGCCTTGCGCGTTGCGCGCGTCCAATGGTCACGTGTCACCATGTTCTGGGCCGATGAGCGCGCAGTGCCAGCCGACAGTCCTGAATCCAACTACGGCGTCGCCGAACGCTTGTTGCTCGATCCTCTGGGTGCTGCCGCGCCCCGCGCCCTGCGGATGCCTGGCGATCAACCTGACCTCGAAGAGGCGGCGCTGCAGTACGACGAGACATTGGCCTACGAACTTCGCAGCGGCCCGCTCGACCTGGCCCTTCTCGGGATTGGAGAAGACGGTCATGTTTGTTCACTTTTCCCGGGTCATCCCGCGCTTCAACAGGTCGATCATCGAGTGATTGCCATCCACGACGCGCCCAAGCCTCCGCCACGACGGCTGTCGCTGACGATGTCGTTTCTATGCCGGACGCGGAAGATTTGGCTGGTTGTTCTGGGTGCCAGGAAGCATCCCGTGCTTCAAGCAGCCATGGCCCGCTCTCGTCTGGAGACGCCACTTGATATCGTGCTGGCCAATGCGAAAGACACGACCATCTTCACCGACCAGCCGATCTACCGAACTTGAAAACGCTTGAGCTTTTCGACGAGCGTGGTTCGCTTCAGCGACAGCAGGCGAGCGGCGGCGCCTTTGTTGTTCCCGGTTCGAGCGAGCGCCCGCTCGATCAGATCGCGCTCGATCTCCGCCACCAGCAAGGCCAAGTCCAGTCCTTCTTCCGGCAAGTCGAGTGAGGGTGTCGTCATGGCGCTGACCGTCTGAAGATCCGGAGGCAAGTCGGCGGCCTCGATTCTCGTGCGTCCGGCAAGCATCGCCACAGCACGCTCTATCGCGTTTTCGAGTTGGCGGACGTTGCCGGGCCAGGTGTACGCCATCAGGCGTCGCATCGCTTCCTGCGCTACGACCGTCGATTCGGCGCCGCGGCTTTCCTGGCCGAATTTTTCGAGAAAATGGTTCACCAGCAGCGGAACGTCTTCAGGCCGATCGCGCAGCGTCGGCAGATGAATCGTCACGACATTCAAGCGGTAGAACAGGTCTTCGCGGAACGTGCCCTCCTTCACCATTTTCTGAAGATCCGCGTTGGTCGCGGCCACGATCCGGACATCAACTTTGATCGTGCGGTCATCGCCGAGCCGCTCGAATTCGCGTTCCTGCAGCACTCGCAGCAGCTTCATCTGCAGGGACATCGGCATAGTCCCGACTTCGTCGAGGAACAATGTGCCACCGTCGGCTTGTTCGAGGCGGCCCTGCCGTGTCGAGACGGCGCCTGTGAATGCACCACGCGCGTGGCCGAAGAGCTCCGCGTCCAGAAGGGTTTCCGGAATCGAGCTGCAATTGATCGCCACGAATCTCGCGCGATGACGCGGACTGGTCTGATGCACGGCCCGGGCGACCATTTCTTTGCCAGTCCCGGTCTCTCCGATGATCAGGACCGTGGCCGTAGTCGGCGCGATCGTTTCGATCAGTTGAAACAGCGCGCGCATCGACGCGCTTTTTCCAACCATCGATCCCAATCCGAATCGCGCGTCAAGCTGCTCATGCAGGTACGCGTTCTCGCTTTGCAAGCGGCGAGCTTCGAGACCGGAGTTCACGACGTGCAGAAGCTCGTCGAACTGAAAGGGCTTGGCGATGAAATCCGATGCGCCAAGTTTGATCGTGTCCACGGCGTCCTTGACCGTTCCATACCCCGTCACGACGATCGCGACGATTCCGGGGTAGCGAGAGACCGCCGCGTCGATGACGGTGCGTCCGTCGACACCGGGAAGTCGAAGGTCCGACACGATGACGTCAAACGCAAAGCGCTTCAGCTCCTCAAGCGCTGCCTCACCCGACGCCGCCTGTGCGACTTCGAATCCGTGATCGGTCAGGCGTTCTGCGACCACACTTCTGAGCGCTTCCTCGTCATCGACGAGGAGGAGATGGTGTTTAGAATCAGCCATTTACAAACGTGTCTCGGTGCGCCATCCGCTCGTCCACCCGATAAGTGTCAATACTTTGGCAGTGCGTGCACGCTCAGGTCAAGCGATGCGCAGCTAATCCCAACGTGTCAGCCACCGATATAAAGCGTTGTGGAGGCAAGACAAGTGGAACGCCAAACCGTGAGCATCATGAAAGCGTGCGAGATGGTCGGTGTCAGCCGTCGGACGATTTACAACTGGATCGCTGCGAGCAAAGTGGAATACCTGCGGACCGCCGGTGGCAGCATTCGAATCTTCGTGGATTCGTTGTGGCGAGAGCCGGATGGTTCGTCGCGGCCGTCGAGCCCGAACGCGGCCGCCTAGTCGAATCGCGCGCGTCTGGCTCGCTCATGTCGCTCGTACCGCTTTTACCTGTGGGCGCGTCCGAGACTCGCGGCGGAGAATCCCCCACCGACGCTGAGAGCCCTCGGGCGTTGCTCCATCGCCTCAACAATCAACTGGGTGTGATCCTCGCGCACGCCGAGCTGATTGAGTCAAAAGCAGGCGATGCGGGTCTTCGCAGCCGTGCCGGCCAGGTGGTGAGGGCAGCCCTTCACGCCATGGCGGTTTCGCGGCAGCTGCGAGACGGCATCAGCGACTGAGCCGTCGCGCGCTTCAGGTCCACCCCGGGCACACCCCCACGTTTTCCCCAATTGCGATCGGGCATTCTCGCCGCTCGGGTCGACGGCCCGACGGGCTTGCGTTACCGCTCGGCTTCCTGCGGCCTCGACAACTCCGCTTGCCACGATCAGAAGTGTCAAATACTGTCAATTTCTCGACGGAATCGATCGTATTTTTGTCAATCAACTGACGCCCGGTGGCAGGTTTTGTCCCCATTACTGTAATCGGCTTTCCGACACTTCAGTGTCGAAACCCCAGTCGTTTCAGTCGTTTACTCGTTAGGTCTCCCGCCGGTTCACAGCGCACCTCAGGTATTCCCACTTCTGGCATTGGGGTTGCGTTGAGGTCGGGCGAACGGAGAACCTGTGATGAAAGCCGATGATACGAACCCCCGCGTTGAAGCCGGACTCCCTTTCGTAGCCGCGCTCGCACGACGGATGGCGGCAACCATGCCGCATTCGATCGACCTGTGTGACCTCGTCCAGGACGGGGTGATTGGCCTGATCGATGCTGCTCACCGGTTCGACGATACCCGCGGGATCAAATTCGAGACGTTTGCCGAGCGCCGGATTCGAGGCGCCATGATCGACGCCCTGCGCAAGGACGCGTGGCCTCGCGGCGTTCGCCGTGTTCGCCGCGAGCTCGAGGCGGCGAGAGAGAGACTACGGGCGACGCTGGGTCACGAACCCTCGCTTGCCGACTTGGCTGAAGCCGTCGGATCGGACGAAGTGCGCTTGGGTAAGACCATCGTTCGCCTGAACACGATTGAATCGACCTCCCCTTTTTCCACCATCGACAGCGTCGACGAAGCGCATCTGCCCGCCGTGATGGTGCCGGCCGAGCCCGAGCGTCCGGACGTGCAGTTTGAGCGCAACGAAGTGCGCGACCGCGTGCGCACTGCGATTGCGACGCTGCCCGCACGCGAGCAGCGTGTGATCTCGATGTATTACTACAGCGAGATCACGATGAAGGACATTGGCACCGCGCTCGGCGTCAACGAGTCGCGCGTGTCCCAGCTCCATGCCCGTGCGCTGAAGCGCCTGCGCGAAGCGCTCGGCGCTGACGTGGCTCCGGCGACGGCTGTTGCCGAAATCCGTGGTGCGATTCTCGCGTTCCAGCAGAAGCCCCGTATGGCAAAGGCCACCCTGCACGCACCGGAATCCGATACGCGAGTGCCTGCGGCGGCCGAGCGGCGCGCTGTGGTCGTGCCTTATCCCAACGTGTCGCGCGCGGCCCGCAGCAAGTCACCAAGCCTGAAGGGCTTCGATAACCAGCGACAGGCGGTCTCTTCGAGGAAGCGTCCGGCTTCGGTGCCGGCGACGTCGCCCGTGACAAAAATCACGCGTCGCGCCAGCGCAGGGGTGGCGGCGGCCATCGCGCGATAGAACTGCATTCCGTCGATTCGCGGCATCTTGAGATCGCAGACGATGAGGTCATAGCTCGCCTCGGTGAGGCGAGTGAGACCTTCTGCGCCATCACCTGCGCGATCGACCTGAAAGCCGGCGTCGCCCAGTGCCTCTGAGACGGCAGCCGCAAGCGCCGGCTCATCTTCGACGACCAACACTCGCAATCCCTTGAACGCCTCGAGCGCGATCGGCTGCGGCGACTCCGCCGATCGCGTCTCCAGATGCTCGCCGCTGACGGGAATCTCGACGAAGAACGAGGCGCCCGCGTGTTCTTGCGACTGCACCCAGATGCGGCCACCGTGCTCCTGCACAATCGCATAGGCGACCGTGAGTCCGAGACCCGTCCCCTCTCCAACCTCCTTGGTCGTGAAGAACGGATCGAAAATCCGATCCTTCATCTCCTCGGCCAGGCCAGGGCCGTCGTCATTCACTTCGATGACGACCGACTCGCGATCGCGGTCGTGCCAGGTCCGAACAGTCAACACTCCTCGGCCGTTGGCGCTCTGCATCGCTTGCTCGGCGTTGATGATCAGATTGAGCAACACCTGCTTGATCTGGTGCCCATCCGCAAACACTTGAGGCAAGCCATTGGCCAGCGACTCGACGACCTCGACATTGGTCACGCGATGTTCGTACGCGCGAAGGGCAAGCGTCTCCCGGACGACTTGGTTGGCGTCGATCATCGATCGCGTCGTCTGCCGCTTCCGTGCGAAGGTCAGAAGGTTCCGGACGATGCGCGCGGCCCGCTCGGATTCACCACGAATGATTTCGAGTCCGCGCTGTGTCTTTTCGTCGGCCGGCCGCTCCGACAGACGTTCGGCCCACGACAGGATCGTGGCGAGTGGATTGTTGAGTTCGTGGGCAACGCCTGAAATGGTTTGACCGAGGGCCGCCATCTTCTCCGCTTGCACGACCTGGTGACGCACGTCGCGGGACTGATCGTCGCGTCTCTTGCGCTCACTGACGTCGCGGACGAAGGCATCGACGCGAAGGTGGCCGTCCACCGCACGCGCCGATGCCGTCACTTCGACCCACATCGGGCTGCCGTCGGTCCTGCGGAGCCGCAGCAAGTAGTCCCTGACCGAGCCAGATGCCTGCAGCTCGCCTAGGAGTCGGATCCGTGCAGAGGCTTCGACGAAGCGAGCCGGATCAAATGGCAGGACGAGTCGCTCGTCTGCGTCGGCGGCGTAGCCGAAGATGCGTCTCAGATAAGGATTCGCGACCGTGGTCGTGCTGGAGGTCGGGCTGAGGGTGCCGACATAAACACCCTCCTGAGCCGCCTCGCAGAGTCTCGCAAACGCGGCGTCGCGTTCGTTCACACCGCTACTTTCGCGGCGGGAATGGCGTGGGTGTCTTGGTTCCGGGGTGGCTTGGCGTCCACTTCTTCTCGATGGCGGCGCGAATGGAGTTGACGTCCGCGCCCGAGGAGTAGAGCTGCATCGACTCACGAGCGACATCGACGCAGATGGTACAGCCGTATCCGTGCGTGTCCCACTCAATCACGTTGCCTCGCGCATCGCGCCGGGCGATGAAGCAGGCTTCGTTATTTGCATGACCTTCGCTGCCGCACCCGCAGTAGCACGGGACGTACTTCAGGATCTCGGGATGCTGCGCGGCAAAGTCGTACGTCGCGCGAATGGTTTCCATGGGCCGAACCGGCGCAAATCCCATCGCCGGCAGCGGCGGTGTCGTGACTCGGCGGGCCGCCACCGACGGCTTGGCGGGCTGAGCCGCTGTCGACTTGGCTCCGCCCTGAGCCGTCACAATCACGGCGCCAATCATCATTGTTACGGCCGTCGAGCCGATAAGCAGTGCGAGAGGTCTTCGAATTCGCATGCCCATAAATTTACAACATCTCGCCCATAACCGCCCGCTGGTCGGGACCAGCCTCGGTGGCGTGTCATGAGGGTGTTCGGCAAGCAGGACCTGTTGCTCGTCGTCGGGTTCAGCGCCGCTCTGGTCATCGTTTTCTCGAAGCCCATCTCTCGTCTATTCGACTATGCACGCGAGGTGGAGCAACAGAGTGGCCTCACGCTCCTCCCTGCGCTTTTCCTCCTGACGGGGATCTTCACGCTGCACCAGCTGGTGAAGAAAAACCAGGTGCAGGCGCAGGCCGTCGCCGCCGGGATCGCCACTGAAGCCGCGGAGAAGCGCGCTCAGGATCTTGAACGGCTGGTGTCGTTCGGCCAGGCGTTGGGTCGGGCGTTGGATTTCGATGCCATTCGCGTCGCGATTGGCCACCACCTCTTCGCGCTTGCAGGCACGGAAAAAGTCTGGGTTCTCGTCAACAGCGGGTCCGGTTGGCAGCCACTCACAGGCGACCTGGCTGGAATCGACGATGACGTGAACCTGGGCGAGCTCGCTGAGCAGCTGGTGAAGCATGGCGCGGCTGCGGATGGGTCGGGGACGATTGGCTTCCCTCTCGTCGTGGGAGGAGCGCCAGTCGGTGTGCTTGGCATTCGTCCAGAGGGCGGTGAGCTCGGCCTGGATCGACGGCGGATTGTCGAAGCCGCTGCAGCGCTTCTGGCCGTGTCGGTGAAAAACGCCCAACTGTTCCGCGAGGTGCGCGAGAGCAGCGTGAAGGACTCGCTCACCGGCGTCAATACGCGAGCGCACGCCATGGAAGTGATCGACGCCGAGTTACGCCGGGCGCGCAGAGGCCAGCTGCCGGTCTCGCTCATCCTGTTCGATCTGGATCACTTCAAAGACGTCAACGACACGCACGGACATCTCTGCGGCGACGCCGTGCTCAACGCGGTCGGCGCACGAATGCGCGAGGTCCTCCGAGGCTCAGATTTGAAGTGCCGCTACGGCGGAGAAGAGTTCCTCGTCCTTCTGCCAGAGACGCCACTGCACGGCGCACGCCGCGTCGCAGAGACGCTCAGGCGCGAGATCGCGGAGCGAGAAATCCAATGGTCAGGCGGTTCGCTCGTGGTGAGCGCCAGCTTTGGCGTCACTCAGGCGCAGCCGGGCGAAGTCAACGTGCAGGCGTTGATTCGCCGCGCCGATCTTGCGCTCTACCGAGCGAAGGAAGAAGGACGCAACTGCATTCGCGTCGAGCAGGAAGAGCTGGCTGAGCCCGCCTCCACGCTGGCGTCTGCCTGAGATCTGATGGTGTAAGACCCGCGCAATCTGTGTCATCTATGCCATTCGCCGTCCTCTCGTTTCGGGGATGCCCAGCCAGAAGGCAGCGGCAATCAAGAACGCGGAAGCCGTCACCGTAAATGCCAACCCAAAGCCGCGTGACTGCGCGAGAGTGCCGATGACAAACGGGGCGACGGCACTCAGCAGCCGGCCGCTGTTGTAGGTCACACCAAGCGCCGTCGCTCTTACGGCGGTAGGAAAAATCTCGGACGCGACCGCGCCGAAGCCGCTGAAGTACCCCGTTCCGAAAAACGCGACGAGCGGTCCGAGGATCAGCAGCAGCGTTGGCTCGCGCGTCGCGCCGTACGCCCAAACCAGCACCGCGGCGACGACGAGATACACGACATATGTGGGTTTGCGGCCGAAGGCATCGCTGACAAACCCAAACGTGACGTAGCCAAGCCACATCCCGACTTGCATCGCCACGACAAACGCCGACATCATCGTCAAGGTGAGTCCGATTCCGCCCTGCTCGGGCGGCAGGGAAAGATACGCCGGAACCCACAGATTCAGGCCCCACCACGCAAACATCGTCGCCGCGTTCATCAGCGTCAGTCGAATCGCCAGTCCAACGTTGAATGAAGAACTCCGCAGCGAGGCAGCGGGTCGGGCTGAACTCATTGATTGCCGCCACATCTCAGGCTCTTTGACGTGACTGCGGATCCACAGCGTGAAGAGAGCCGGCACGATGCCGATGAAGAACACGCCTCGCCAGCCCCAGCGGGGAAGGACGACCGCACTCACAATCGCCGCGGCCCCATACCCGATCGCCCAGCAGCTCTGCATCAGGCCAAGCGCTTTGCCTCGATGACGCTCCGGCCATGTCTCGCTGACCAACACCGCCCCACTCGCCCACTCGCCACCCATGCCGAGGCCGAGTAGCACGCGGAAGACAGCCAGCTGCCAGACGTTTTGCGCGAGTCCACACGCAAACGTGAAGATCGAGTAGAGGAGGATGCTGAGGGTCAGCGCGCGAACGCGCCCAAGCCGGTCGGCGACGACTCCGAAAATCAGGCCGCCCGCAGCCGACGCGGCGAGCGTCATCGAAGCCAGCTGCCCTCCCACTCCGAGGCTGAACCCCAGGTCCTTTGCATCCGCGGTCAGCACCAACGCATAGAGCATCACGTCGAAGGCGTCGAGCAGCCACCCCAAGCCGCCGGCAATCAACGCCCGGCGAGCCTCCGGAGATGCTTCCGCCCAGAAGGTCAGCATGAGGGGACTTGTATCACGGGGCGGTTTAAGCCCGGTACGGCAAGGAGCGCATACAGCGGCGACCGATTCGTTCTCAATCGCTGGGTCGGTCAATCCTAGATCCATTCCAGATGTATATTCTTATAAAGTGACAGAAAACAGAAGAATAGACGAAATTGATAGGTCGATACTGGAGATTCTTCAGTACAACGCCAGAACAACCCAGTCCGACCTCGCCAAATCAGTGGGTTTGGCACCTTCCGCCGTCCTCGAGCGCCTGAAGAAGCTCGAGGCCAACGGGGTAATAAGGGACTATGTCGCATTGGTCGACCCTAAGGCGGTCGACCGGAGCCTCTTGGCGTTCGTGGCGGTCAGAACCTTAGAGCATGGACTCGAGACGCCGGTCGCGGACACCATCGCAAAACTTCCCGAAGTCCTTGAGGTGCACCACGTTGCGGGTGAGGACTGCTACTTTCTGAAAGTGCGGGCTCGGGATGCCGAGCATTTGGGTCAGTGGTTGCGCCAACAGATCGGCTCGGTGCCAGGAGTCACCTCGACGCGCACCACGATCGTCCTCGAAACAGTGAAAGAGGATCCGAGGATCGCGATTCCGAAGGAGAAGGCCAGGCGGGAACCCTCGTCGTGACGCTCGCGTACCTGGCCTGGGTCACGGTCTGCATTGTCTGGGGAACGACGTACCTTGCGATTCGCGTCGCACTCGAGACAGTGCCCGTGCTTCTCCTGGCTGGCATTCGATGGCTGGCCGCCGGCGCGCTCCTCTCAGTGATTCTCGTTGCCCTCGGGCGAAGACTACCTGGCCCTCGAGCCTGGGCTCCTTTGCTGTTGCTCGCCGTTTTGATGAACGTGCTCGGCAACGGCCTCGTCGTCTGGGCGGAGTTGTATGTTGCCAGCGGCCTCACTGCCGTTGTCGTCGCAACGGTTCCATTCTGGTTGGTCTTGATCGAGGCGTGTCTTCCAAAGGGTGAGCGATTCTCCGCCGGTGCTCTCGCCGGCCTCGTCGTCGGCTTTGTCGGCATCCTCGTTCTGGTGTGGCCTGAGCTGACGATGGGCGGCAGCTCCGGTCGATCGTTCGTCGCCGGAGTCGTTGCTCTCCAGCTCGCGTGCGCCGCGTGGGCCATCGGCACGTCGTACACGAAGCGCCACAAAGTGGGCGAGGATCCGTTTGCAGCGTCCGCCGTTCAAATGATGTTCAGCGGAACGATTCTGCTCGGCGTGGCGACGATGCGAGACGAGTGGAACGCCCTTCATTTCACGATGCGTTCGTTCTCCGCGCTTGCCTACCTCACAATCGCGGGGTCGCTTGTCGCCTACACGGCGTACGTGTATGCCGTGAAGTACTTGCCGCTTTCGACCGTGTCGCTCTACGCGTACATCAATCCGGTTCTGGCGGTCCTGCTCGGATCCCTGCTGCTGGATGAGCCGTTTTCCTTGCGAATTATCGGGGCTGCCGCACTCGTTCTCGGAGGAATTTGGGTGGTGAGCCGAACTCCGGGCTCGGCTCGACAAACCTGAGGTTTATCGCAGTCAAAGCGGCAAGCGAGAGCGGTGCTTACCCCTTGTAGAGCACGCGCCCGAGCCGCTTCTGCCAAGCCGTGAATTCCTCTTCTCCCACGTCTTCGTTCACGGCCCGTCGGACTTGATTGAGCGTGGCATCCAGCTCATCAACAGCGGCGACGATGAAGGCTTCGATCGTTTTTGGCTCGACCGGTGAACCATGCTCGCGGCTGCCGTGATGTGAGGCAATCAGGTGCTCAACCTGCGCGCGCCGCTCGAGTGGAAAGTCCTGAATGCCACTGGCGCCTTCGCGTACGAGCATGAGGCCTAGCGCAATGTGACCCACGAGGTTGCCGTCTCTCGTGTAACTCGTGGCGCCTCCCTCGTACGCGAGCTCTTGAAGTTTGCCGATGTCGTGAAGGACAACGCCCGCCAAAACGAGGTCTTCGTCCGCGTCGTACATGCGAGCGAGGAACCGACCAACCTCGGCCATCTTCGTGATGTGTTCGAGCATTCCCCCTCGGTACGCATGATGGACCTGCATAGCCGCCGGCCAGACGCGCAGCTGCGCTTCGTTGTCCAGGACGATGCGGTTGAGCAACACGCGTAGGTGCGGGTCGCGTACGGAGCCGAGGTGGCCCATGAGCTCGGCCCACATCTCATCGGCCGGCCGCGGGGCGCTTAAGACACAGTCTTCCTCGCGAAAACCATGCGGCGCGTCCTGGTCGGGATTGACGCGCCGGAGAGTGGACAACACCAACTGGACGTGGCCGTTGTAGAGCGTGGCCTTGCCTTCGGCCCTGATGAAATCACCGGCGTCCACTTCCGTTCGGAAGCGGTCTGGATCGGTGAACAGCTTGGCGGGGACTTGTCCAGAGGAATCTTGCAATGCGAGAAACAGGAACTCGCCGCCGTTACGGCCCGTGCGAACTTCCTTGAACGTGCAAAGAAAGAAGCCCCAGCCGGCGTCGTCGGGCACGATCGCCGCAAGACGAGGAAATCGATTCACGGCTGTTCGGTCGGTGGCCCACCAAGTGCAAAGGTCATGGTTCCGTGCGCGATCACCCGCTTGCCGACGCGCGCGCGGCCCTGCAGGACGCCCATCTTGGAGCGAAGCCGTTTGACGCGAGCTTCGATCTCGACGACGTCGCCCGGGTAGACAAACCCGCGATATCTCACGCGCTCGATCCCCATGAACAAGGGGATACGCCCTCTGTTCTCGGGCTTGGCCAGCACCAGAATCGCTCCAACCTGCGCCAGGGACTCGGTGAGAATCGCCAACGGCAACGTTTGGCGACCGTCAGGGCCCGGCTGCGAAAGATAGCGGTCGTTGGTCGAAATGTTCTTGATGCCGACGATTCGTCGGTCCGGTTCGAGCTCGATGATGCGGTCCACCAGCAGGAACGGGTAGCGATGCGGCAGGATGCGCTCGATCGCTGAATGGTCTAACGGCAGCGTCAAATCCAAGACCGTTCAGTATACTTCTGGCCTTGGGAGGCAGGCCAATGCGTCGAACCCTCGTTGCCGCGATCGTGGTCGTCATGTCGATCGGTGCTGCGTCAGCACAGAAGCGTCCGGCCACGTTCGATGACGTCTTGCAGATGAAAACCGTTGCGGCGCCTGCAGTGTCACCAGATGGTGCGCAAGTGCTTTACACCGTCCGTCAATGGGAGCCCGCCTCCGAACGCGACAAAGACCGGATGGAAGCCCGCTCGCATGTGTGGAAGGTCCCGACAAACGGATCGTCGCCTGCCCGGCAAATCACGTTTGGTGAGCGTGGCGAGAGTCAGCCCCAGTGGTCGCCCGATGGGAGGTCAATCAGTTTCCTTGCAGCGAGAGGCTCAGGCTCCGGCGAGGACGCCCCGCGATCGCAGATCTACGTGATGCGAGCTGATGGCGGCGAATCATGGGCCCTCACGGAGGGAAAGGAGGCCGTCACCGCCTATTCCTGGTCACCGGACAGTTCGCGAATCGTGTACCTGATGACCGACGCGCGCAGCAAGGAGGAGGAAGCGAACCTCAGCAAACGCGACGACGAACGCGTGTTCGAAGGCAACTTTCGGTACGCGCACGCATGGGTCGTCGAGGTCTCCACCAAAACGGCCACGCGCATTACCGACGGCACATCGTACACGGTGAGCGGCGCTCCCTCGTGGGCACCAGACAGCAAGCGATTTGTGTTTGCCGCCGGCACGACTCCAATGCTGCGCGACAATCGCCGCGACATCTACATTGCCGACGTCACGTCGAAACAGATCGAAAAGATCAGCACGAACTTCGGCAGCGACAATGCCCCGAAATGGTCGCCCGATGGCAACACCATTGCCTGGACGGCGGAGCCGAACGACGGTCCTGCCATCGCAGACGGCACCGCGTCGAGCGTCGTGGTGCAGTCGCGGCTCATGCTGTACGATGTCGCGCGCAAGACGGTAACGGACACATCGACCCCGACATTCGACGTCGACGCAGGCGTCCCTCAATGGGCGGCCGAAGGCCGACGGGTCGTGTTCGTGGCCGGCCGACGGGCCTATAACGAAGCGTTCGCGTTCGACCTGACGACCAAGGCTTTCAGCCAACTCAGCAGCAAGCGCACGCTGCAATTCGGGTCTCAAAGCAGCAACCGCAAGACGATCGTGGTCACGATGGATTCGCCCGATACGCCCGCAGAGATCTATGTGACCGATCCAACGTTTGCAAACTTCCGGCGGCTCACGACGACGAACCCGCAGGTCTCGGACTTTGCGCTTGGGGAAAGTGAAGTGATCACGTGGAAGAGTAGTGACGGAATGGAGGTCGAAGGCGTTCTGCTCAAACCGGTGGGTTATCAATCTGGCCGCCGGTATCCAACGCTCGTGGTCGCACACGGCGGACCTTCGGGCGTCTCGCTCAACAACTTCCGCATGGGAGGGCTCGAAGGTGGTCAAGTGTGGGCCGGTCAGGGGTGGGCGGTGTTCTATCCAAACCCACGCGGCAGCTCCAACTACGGCGAGAAGTTCCTGCGGGCGAACGTCGTCGATTGGGGTGGCGGCGATTACAAGGACATCATGACTGGCGTCGATGCCCTGGTCGCGCGCGGCATCGCCGATCCGGACAAGCTCGCGCACATCGGATGGAGCTACGGCGGTTACATGACCGCCTGGGTAATCACGCAGACGACACGATTCAAGGCAGCCATGGTCGGCGCCGGTCTCACCAACATGTGGAGCATGTACGGCACCAACGACATTCCAAGCGCACTGATTGCGTACTTCGGCGATAGCCCGAATTCGAAGACGATGCCGCTCTATCTCGATCGATCGGCGTTGTCACATATCGACAAGATCACGACGCCGACGCTGATCCTTCATGGCAGCAACGACGAACGCGTGCCGATCGGCCAGCCCATGGAGCTGTACCGCGCGCTCAAGGATCGCGGAAAGCCCACCGAGCTGGTCTTCTACCCGCGCGAGGGGCACGGCATTTCCGAGTACTATCATTTGAAGGACCGCATGACGCGGATCTACGACTGGGTGACGCGGTACACGCTGAGTAGCCCGGAGAAAAAGACCATCACACAGCAATGACGGATTCTGCGCCGCAGGGCGCGGCCACAAGCTCGGCAACCGATGCCGAACGGCTGGCTATCCTTGCCGAGCTTGGACGTGAGGTCACGTCAGTCCTCGATCTCGAGCATCTGCTCGAGAAGATCCCGCTCCTGATTGCCCGACTCACACCATTCACTGTCTTCTCGGTCTATCTGCTCGACGAGAGGACTGAAGATCTGAGCATCGCGTATGCCGTCGGCTATCCCGAAGAGATCGTTCGCCACTTCACGCTGAAACTGGGGCAGGGCATCGTCGGCGCCGCGGTGGCGGAGCATCGACCGATTCTGCTGAACGACGTCGAAACCGACCCACGATATCTCGCCGTCGTTCCCGGCGCGCGATCGCAGCTGGCCGTGCCGATGCGGCACAAGGGGAAGGTCATTGGCGCACTCAATTTGTTGAGCGATCAGCCGGGCGCGTTCGCGGAGAGAGACGAAGGCATCCTGCGACAATTTGCCGTTCATGTCGCGCAGGCGATTGTGAATGCCAGGCTCTTCGAGTCGGAACGTGAGTACGCCGAAACCCTGGCAACCCTGGCCGAGATCGGACGCGAGACGAGCGCGATTCTCGACCTCGATGAGTTGCTCACCCGACTGGCCCATCTGATCAAGCGGGTCATCGACTACCGCATCTTTGGTATCGCGCTGCTCAGCGAAGAGACCGGTATGCTCGAGATGAAGGTCGCGATTCAGTACGGCGATGACCCACGCGCGATGGACCCCATGCCACTGGGCGACGGACTCGTCGGCTATGCGGCCCTCCACAAAGAAACCGTGCTGGTTACGGACGTCACGAAAGATCCGAGATACGTCAACGTCGTGCCCGGCGTCCGATCGGAGTTGGTCGTCCCGTTGCTGCTGAAGGATCGGTGCATCGGCGTATTCGATCTCGAGAGCCCGGAGCTTGGAGCCTTCAACAAGAAGCACGTCGACCTGCTCACGCTGTTGGCCTCGCAGGCGGCGGTGGCGATCGAAAACGCCAGGTTGTACGAGTCGGTCCGCGCAAACGAGGCTCGATTCGAGCGCGAGCTGCAGTTTGCACAGCGCGTTCAGAAGGCGCTTCTGCCGCAGGAGCTTCCCAAGAAGCTCCGAGGCGTCGACGTGGCTTGGCATCTCGACCCCGCGCGAGAGCTCGGGGGAGATCTCTTCGACTTTCTCTCGCCCGAACCTCATACGCTGGTCGTCGCTGTGGGCGACGTCTCTGGAAAAGGTGTCCCGGCGGCACTCTACAGCGCGGCCATCGGCGAGATGATCCGCGGCCGGACGTTCCGGCGCCGCTTGGAGAAGGAGCGCAGCACGCCGGCGGGCGTACTGACCGCAATGAACCGCATTCTGCACGAGCGTCATCTGGAGGAGTACTACTGCACGCTCTGCTACTCGATGTTCGACCTGAAGAACAAGAACGTGGTGTTCGCAAACTCCGGGTTGCCGTACCCGATTCGCTGCTCGGGAGGATCGGTCGCGCAGATCGACATGCCTGGCGTCCCGCTCGGAACGTTCGGCAGCTCAGCGTATGACGAAGTGAGGCTGCCGCTCGAAACCGGCGACGTCTTCGTCTTCTGCTCTGACGGAATCTTCGAGGCCTTCGACGAAACCGGCCGCGAGTTCGGCACAGGCCGCGTGATCGACGTGATCAAGGCGAGTTGGCAACGTCCCGCAAAGGAGATCGTTGGCGAGATGCTCGCGGCGGTTCACCGCTTCTGTGGAGATGCCGAACAGTCCGACGACAGGACCATTGTCGTCGTGAGAATCACGCAATAGGGCTGGTGGGTCGGGTAGGCCGAGTGGGCCGGGTGGGTCGAGTAGGTCAGACGTGAGGTCGAGTAGCTGAGGTTTGGCCGGCTTGCGAGGGGGCTGCCTTTCCTACGCGGCCCACCTGCCCACCCGGCCCACCCGGCCTACCCGGCCCACCTGGCCTACCCGGCCCACCTGGCCTACCC